>NZ_JBBMFK010000011.1:0-116885 GCF_040096055.1 Pseudoflavonifractor intestinihominis | reverse complement strand
AGTACATGAACATGAAGCACCTGGAGGCGGCTCTTGAGGACACCTCCATTGCTGGCTGATTTCATTCACGCCAGAGTCTGTAAACCAAAGTGCGAAAAATTCTTGACACTACCCCCGGCTCCGACCCGCTCCGAATTTTTCCCTGCGTACAGCGGGACCCTCCCCGGGCCAGCCGGCGCGGAGCGCAAAAAAAGAGAGACCCCATCCGAAACGGATGAGGTCTCTCTGTGATCACGCATCAGCTGCGCGCAGCGAGAATCAATTACTCGTTGATCTCGATGACGACGCCGGAACCGACGGTACGGCCACCCTCACGGATAGCGAAACGCAGGCCCTTCTCGATGGCGATGGGGGTGATCAGCTCAACGTCCATGTCGACGTTATCGCCGGGCATGCACATCTCAGTGCCCTCGGGCAGAGTGATGATGCCGGTCACGTCGGTGGTACGGAAGTAGAACTGAGGACGATAGTTGTTGAAGAAGGGGGTGTGACGGCCGCCCTCGTCCTTGGTCAGGACGTAAACCTGGCCCTTGAACTTGGTGTGGGGGTGAATGGAGCCGGGCTTGCACAGCACCTGGCCGCGCTCGATGTCGGTCTTGGCGATACCACGGAGCAGGCAGCCCACGTTGTCGCCGGCCTCGACGTAGTCCAGAGTCTTGCGGAACATCTCCATGGAGGTGACGACGGTGGACTTCTTCTCGTCGGTCAGACCAACGATCTCGACGGTCTCGCCGGCCTTCAGGATACCACGCTCCACACGGCCGGTAGCAACGGTACCACGGCCGGAGATGGTGAACACGTCCTCGACGGGCATCAGGAAGGGCAGAGAGTCATCGCGGGGAGGAGTGGGGATGAAGGTATCGACAGCGTCCATCAGCTCCTTGATGCAGGCATACTCGGGAGCGTTGGGATCGGTGGACTCGGACACCAGGGCGTTCAGAGCGGAACCCTTGATGATGGGGGTGTCGTCGCCGGGGAACTCGTACTTGTCGAGGGTCTCACGGACCTCCATCTCGACCAGCTCCAGCAGCTCGGGATCGTCAACCTGATCGCACTTGTTCAGGAAGACCACGATGGCGGGCACGCCCACCTGACGGGCCAGCAGCAGGTGCTCCTTGGTCTGAGCCATGGGGCCGTCGGTGGCGGCGATGACCAGGATGGCGCCGTCCATCTGAGCAGCACCGGTGATCATGTTCTTGATATAGTCGGCGTGGCCCGGGCAGTCAACGTGAGCATAGTGACGGGCGTCAGTCTGATACTCAACGTGGGCGGTGTTGATGGTGATGCCGCGCTCCTTCTCCTCGGGGGCCTTGTCGATGCTGGCGTAGTCCTCGAACTCGGCCTGGCCCTTCAGAGCCAGATACTTGGTGATAGCGGCGGTCAGGGTAGTCTTGCCGTGGTCAACGTGGCCGATGGTGCCAATGTTGACATGGGGCTTAGTACGCTCAAATTTTGCCTTAGCCATGTTTGGATATCCTCCTTAATTACATGTTAACATGTTTGATGTTTTACATGAATGCGTAGATATTGTATAGCATTGACGGAGAAATTGCAATACTTTCTTCCGCATCCGCAAAAACTCATCCCGCAGGCCCCTCCGGAGAGGGGCCCTTGGGCTGTTTCGCTGCTTAGTCGGCGTTGTTCCGGCCGCGCTCGGCGATGATCTTCTCGGCGATGTTCTTGGGGATCTCCACGTAGCTGTGAGGCTCCATGGAGTACTGGCCGCGGCCCTGAGTGCGGGAACGCAGGTCAGTGGCGTAGCCGAACATCTCGCTCAGGGGCACCAGAGCGTCGATGGCCTGAGCGCCGGGACGGGCTTCCATGCCCTGGATCTGGCCGCGGCGGGAGTTCAGGTCGCCGATAACGTCGCCCATATAGTCCTCGGGGACAATGACGTCCACCTTCATGATGGGCTCGAGGAGCACGGGGTTGGCCTTGCGGCAGGCCTCCTTGAAGGCCATGGAGCCGGCAATCTTAAAGGCCATCTCGGAGGAGTCGACCTCGTGATAGGAGCCGTCGTACAGGGTGACCTTCACGTCCTCAACGGGGTAGCCGGCCAGAACACCGGCCTGCATGGCGCCCTGGATACCGGCGTCAACCGCAGGGATATACTCCTTGGGGATGGCGCCGCCCACGATGGCGTTGACGAACTCGTAGCCCTTGCCGGACTCGTTGGGCTCCACGTGGATCTTGACGTGGCCGTACTGGCCCTTACCGCCGGACTGACGGGCATACTTGGTGTCCTGATCCACAGCCTTGCGGATGGTCTCCTTGTAGGCGACCTGGGGCGCGCCCACGTTGGCCTCCACCTTGTACTCGCGGAGCAGACGGTCCACGATGATTTCCAGGTGGAGCTCGCCCATGCCGGCGATGATGGTCTGACCAGTCTCCTCGTCGGTGTAGGTCTTGAAGGTGGGGTCCTCCTCAGCCAGCTTGGCGAGGGCGATGCCCATCTTCTCCTGGCCAGCCTTGGTCTTGGGCTCGATGGCCACGCGGATAACGGGGTCGGGGAACTCCATGGACTCCAGAATGATGGGAGCCTTCTCGTCGCAGAGGGTATCACCGGTGGTGGTGTTCTTCAGGCCGATGACGGCGGCGATGTCGCCGGAGTACACGGTCTCGATGTCCTCACGGTGATTGGCGTGCATCTGCAGGATACGGCCGATGCGCTCCTTCTGCTTCTTGGTGGAGTTGAGCACCGCGGTACCGGTGTTCAGGGTGCCGGAGTAGACACGGATGAAGGACAGACGGCCCACAAAGGGATCGGTGGCAATCTTGAAGGCCAGAGCGGCGAAGGGGCCGTCGTCGGTGGAGTGACGGTCCTCCTCCTCGTCGGTTTCGGGATTGATGCCCTTGATAGCGGGGATATCCACAGGAGAGGGCATGTAGTCCACGATGGCGTCCAGCAGCTTCTGCACGCCCTTGTTACGGTAAGAGGTACCGCAGGTGACGGGCACGACCTTGTTGTCGATGGTGCCCTGACGGAGCACCTTGCGGATCAGGTCCTGAGGAATGGGCTGCTCCTCCAGAGCCAGCTCCATGATCTCGTCGCTCAGGTCCGCGCAGGCGTCGATCAGCTTGGTGCGGTACTCCTGGGCCAGCTCCATCATGTCCTCGGGAATGGGCTCCACGCGCATGTCCTTGCCCATCTCATCGTAGTAGATGTCAGCGTCCATCTCCACCAGATCGATGATGCCCTTGAAGGTATCCTCGCTGCCGATGGGGAGCTGAATGGGCACGGCGTTGCACTTGAGGCGGTCGTGGATCATGTGCAGCACGTTGTAGAAATCGGCGCCCATGATGTCCATCTTGTTGACGTAGATCATGCGGGGGACCTTGTAGTGGTCCGCCTGGCGCCAAACGGTCTCGGACTGGGGCTCGACGCCGCCCTTGGCGCACATGACGGTCACAGAGCCGTCCAGCACGCGCAGGGAGCGCTCCACCTCGACGGTGAAGTCCACGTGGCCCGGGGTATCAATGATGTTGATACGGGTCTGGGGGAACTGGTTCTTGGTTCCCTTCCAGTAGCAGGTGGTGGCGGCGGAGGTGATGGTGATGCCGCGCTCCTGCTCCTGAGCCATCCAGTCCATGGTGGCGGTACCGTCGTGGGTCTCGCCGATCTTGTAGTTGACGCCGGTATAGTAGAGGATACGCTCGGTGGTGGTAGTCTTGCCCGCGTCGATGTGGGCCATGATACCAATGTTCCGGGTATTCTCCAGGCTAACTTTTCTAGGCATACTTTAACTCCTTTACCAGCGGTAGTGAGCGAACGCCTTGTTGGACTCGGCCATCTTGTGGGTATCCTCGCGCTTCTTGACGGCGGAACCCAGGTTGTTGGCGGCGTCCATGATCTCGCCGGCCAGACGCTCCTTCATGGTCTTCTCGCTGCGGGCGCGGGAGTAAGTGGTGAGCCAACGCAGACCCAGGGTCTGACGGCGCTCGGGACGGACCTCGATGGGCACCTGGTAGGTGGCGCCGCCCACACGGCGGGCCTTGACCTCCAGGGAAGGCATGATGTTCTCGATAGCGGCGGTGAACACATCCAGGGGCTCCTTGCCGGTCTTCTCCTTGATGATGTCAAACGCCCCGTAGACCACCTTCTGGGCCACGCCCTTCTTGCCGTCCAGCATGATGCTGTTGACCAGCTTGGTAACCAGTACGGAGTTATACAGCGGGTCGGGCAGAACCTCCCGCTTGGGTACGTTTCCTCTTCTGGGCACTTTGCTTCCCTCCTTCATAGTATGATTTCATAGGTACTCGAAGGCGCTCATACGCCCCCGTGTAAGACAAGTGCCTGCTTGTCCAGTGCCCTGCGGGAAACGCCCCTATATATAAGGAAGCGCTTCTGCAAGGACAACTGCCTTGCGCTCTGTGCGCATTGTGTCATTTCAGTGTTGCTGGGGTAAGTTGCGGTGCGTGAATTACTTCTTCGCGCCGCCCTTGCCGGCCTTGGGCCGCTTGGCGCCGTACTTGGAACGGCCCTGCATACGGCCATTGACGCCCTGGGTGTCCAGAGTGCCGCGGATGATGTGGTAACGAACGCCGGGCAGGTCCTTGACACGGCCGCCGCGGATCATGACCACAGAGTGCTCCTGCAGGTTGTGGCCCACACCGGGGATATAGGCGGTGACCTCGTAACCGTTGGTCAGCTTCACACGGGCGATCTTACGAAGAGCCGAGTTAGGCTTCTTGGGGGTGGAGGTACGCACTGCGGTGCACACGCCGCGCTTCTGAGGAGAAGGCAGGTCGGTCTCGCGGTTGGTCAGGGTGTTCAGGCCATGCTGCATAGCGGGAGAAGTGGACTTGTAGGTCACCTTCTCGCGGCCCTTACGGACGAGCTGGTTAAACGTAGGCATGGTTTTCCTCCTTTCTTAGACGATGATAGAATATATTTTAACAGAATAACCGTGAGATTATTCCGCTAAAATCAATGGACCAGAGCCGCCACAGCGCTCCCCACGGCGATGCCGCAGGCGGCGCCCAGCTCCTTCATGGCGGGGACATGCTCCACGGCAATCCCCTTCTCCCGGCAGAGCTCCTCTACCGGTTCGGTCACGCGGGGGTCGGCATCCTCTGCCAGAAAGACGCGCACCGCTCTCCCGTCCCCAATTGCCCGCTTTGTCTGCTTGACGCCGGCCACCTTGGGGCCATTTTTCAGCTCCGAGAGCATCTGTACGCCTCCTTCTTCCCGTTTTTCCGCGCAAAAAACAGCGCATTGACACGCTTGGCGCAGACATACCTGCGCAATTTGAGATTATAGCATAGGTGCATTGGATAGTCAAGCACAAAAATACCGGAAAACACAGTATTTTTGCGGTTTTCTTCCCTTTCGGGCACTGATAACAATTTTGTGGTAAAAAGCTGCCGCTTCTTCTGTTGAAAACGCACAGCAGAGCTCCCCTCCCCTGCCCGGCAGGGACAGAAAAAGCCCTCCGCCGCCTCTGGGAGGCGGCGGAGGGCTGTATTTCTGCCGGATTTGCTTAGTAGCTGGAGCGCATGAGCTCCTGGGTGGCGTGGACCGCGGAGGCGGACTCGGCCTGAGCCTCCTCCTGCTTGTCGTACTTGCGGTAAGCGGCCAGGCCGGAACCGGCGGGGATCAGCTTACCGATGATGACGTTCTCCTTCAGGCCCAGCAGGTGGTCCACCTTGCCCTTGATGGCGGCCTCGGTCAGGACCTTGGTGGTCTCCTGGAAGGAGGCGGCGGACAAGAAGGACTCGGTGGCCAGAGAGGCCTTGGTGATACCCATCAGCAGACGGGTGCAGGTGGGCAGGCGCAGCTCCATGCCGTCGTTGGTCTCGCCGGCGGTGATGCGGTCCTGGACCGCCTTGTAGGCGTCCTTGAACTCGATGATGTCCACGGTGGAGCCGGACAGCAGGTCGGAGTCGCCGGCGTCCTCCACACGGACCTTGCGCATCATCTGGCGGCAGATGACCTCGATGTGCTTGTCGTTGATATCAACGCCCTGCTGGCGGTAGGGCTTCTGCACTTCCTGGATGAGGTAGTCGTACACCGCGTGGATGCCCCGGATGCGGATGACGTCCTGGGGATAGAGGGCGCCGTCGGTGAGGGCGTCGCCCTTCTTCACGGTGTCGCCGTCCTTCACGCGGATGCCCGCGGAGTTGGGGATGGCGTAGGTGACCACCTCGCCGTCGTCGGCGGTGATGGTGACGTTGAGCAGAGTGGCGCGCTTGGCCTCCTCGATGGACACCCGGCCGGAGATCTCGGCCAGCTGGGCCATCTTCTTGGGACGGCGGGCCTCGAACAGCTCCTCAACACGGGGAAGACCCTGGGTGATATCGCCGCCGGCAACGCCGCCGGTGTGGAAGGTACGCATGGTCAGCTGGGTGCCGGGCTCGCCGATGGACTGGGCGGCGATGATACCCACCGCCTCGCCGGCGCCCACAGGCTCGCCGATGGCCAGGTTGATGCCGTAGCACTTGGAGCACACGCCGCTGCGGGCCTCGCAGGTGAGGACGGAGCGGATCTTGGCCTGGTGGATGCCGTGGGCCTCCAGCAGCTTGGCGTGGTCGGCGGTCATCATGGTGTGGTGGTCGATGAGCACCTCACCGGTGACGGGATCGCAGATGTCCTCCACGGGATAGCGGCCCTTCAGGCGCTCGCCGAAGGTCTCGATGACCTGGCCGTTCTCCGAGATCTCGGAGACGATGATGCCGTCGTGGGTGCCGCAGTCCTCCTCGCGGATGATGACCTCCTGGGACACGTCCACCAGACGGCGGGTCAGGTAACCCGAGTCGGCGGTACGCAGAGCGGTATCGGCCATACCCTTTCGGGCGCCTCTGGAGGAGATGAAGTACTCCAGGACGGACAGGCCTTCACGGAAGTTGGACTTGATGGGGATCTCGATGGTGCGGCCGGAGGTGTCGGCCATCAGGCCGCGCATGCCGGCCAGCTGACGGATCTGGGCGGAGCTACCACGGGCGCCGGAGTCGGCCATCATCCAGATGGGGTTGTACCGGTCCAGACAGGCCATCAGGGCGTCGGTCACGTCCTTGGTGGTCTTCTCCCAGGCCTCCACCACCAGGCGGTACCGCTCGTCGTTGGTCAGGAAGCCGCGCTTGTACTGGCGATCGATCTTCACGATCTCCTTCTCGGTGGCGGCGATGAGGCCCTGCTTCTCCTCGGGCAGGGTCATGTCGTAGATGGAGACGGTCAGGGCGCCGCGGGTGGAGAACTTGTAGCCCCGGGCCTTGATGGTGTCCAGCACGCCGGCGGAGTAGTTGAAGCCGTACTTGGTGATGCACTTGTCGATGATCTTGCCCAGCTGCTTCTTGCCGGTGACGAAGTTGATCTCCGGGTCGAACATGGTCTCGGGATCGGTGCGGTCCACGAAGCCCAGGTCCTGGGGGATGCCCTCGTTGAAGATCAGGCGGCCCACGGTGGTGCGGACCAGCTTGGTCTTGGTCTCGCCGTCCACCTCGCGGCTGCGGCGGACCAGGATGGGCACGTGGAGCTCCAGCTCGCCCTCGTCGTAGGCCAGGCGGGCCTCGATGTCGCTGCCGAAGGCGTGGAGCACCTCACGGGGCAGCTCACCGTCGGGGGTCTCGGCGCAGATGCCGGCATAGGTGGGGATGTCGTCCAGCTTGCCGGGGTTCTTGACCCAGACAGAGTCGTCGGCCTGGATGGCGCCCTCGGCCAGGGCGGCCTTGACGGCGGCCACATCCTCATAGGTCTCGCCGGCGGTGTGCTCGGGGTACTTCTCGTAGGTCAGGTAGTAGGAACCCAGCACCATATCCTGAGTGGGCACGGTGACGGGGCCGCCGTCCTGGGGACGGAGCAGGTTGTTGGCGGAGAGCATCAGCAGCCGGGCCTCGGTCTGGGCCTCGGAAGACAGAGGCACGTGGACGGCCATCTGGTCGCCGTCGAAGTCGGCGTTGAAGGCGGTACACACCAGGGGGTGCAGCTTGATGGCGCGGCCCTCCACCAGCACGGGCTCAAAGGCCTGGATGCCCAGACGGTGCAGCGTAGGCGCACGGTTGAGCATGACGGGGTGCTCCTTGATGACGAACTCCAGGGCGTCCCACACCTCGGCCTTGCCCTTGTCCACCATCTTCTTGGCGGACTTGATGTTGTTGGCCAGGCCGTCCTCCACCAGCTTCTTCATGACGAAGGGGCGGAACAGCTCGATGGCCATCTCCTTGGGCAGGCCGCACTGGTAGATCTTCAGCTCGGGGCCAACCACGATAACGGAACGGCCGGAGTAGTCAACACGCTTGCCCAGCAGGTTCTGACGGAAACGGCCCTGCTTGCCCTTGAGCATGTCGCTCAGGGACTTGAGCGCCCGGTTGTTGGCGCCGGTGACGGCGCGGCCCCGGCGGCCGTTGTCGATGAGGGCGTCCACCGCCTCCTGGAGCATCCGCTTCTCGTTGCGCACGATGATGTCGGGCGCGTTGAGCTGGATGAGGCGCTTGAGGCGGTTGTTGCGGTTGATGACCCGGCGGTACAGGTCGTTCAGGTCGGAGGTGGCGAAGCGGCCGCCGTCCAGCTGCACCATGGGGCGCAGCTCGGGGGGAATGACGGGCAGCACGTCGATGATCATCCACTCGGGCTTGTTGCCGGAGAGGCGGAAGGCGTCCACCACCTCCAGGCGCTTGACGATGCGGGCCTTCTTCTGGCCGGAGGCGTCCTTCAGCTCGGCGCGCAGCTGCTCGGACAGCTCCTCCAGGTTGATGTCCTGGAGCAGCTTCTTCACGGCCTCGGCGCCCATGCCGGCCTCAAAGTCGTCCTCGTACTTCTCCCGCATGTCGCGGTACTCCTTCTCGGAGAGGATCTGGTTCTTGGCCAGAGGGGAGAAGCCGGGGTCGGTGACGATATAGCTGGCGAAGTAGAGCACCTTCTCCAGGATACGGGGGCTGATGTCCAGCAGCAGGCCCATCCGGGAGGGAATGCCCTTGAAGTACCAGATGTGGGACACAGGGGCGGCCAGCTCGATGTGGCCCATGCGCTCACGGCGCACCTTGGCCCGGGTGACCTCCACGCCGCAGCGGTCGCAGATCTTGCCCTTGTAGCGGATCTTCTTGTACTTGCCGCAGTGGCACTCCCAGTCCTTGGTGGGGCCAAAGATGCGCTCGCAGAACAGGCCGTCCCGCTCGGGCTTGAGCGTGCGGTAGTTGATGGTCTCCGGCTTCTTGACCTCGCCGTAGGACCACTCGCGGATCTGCTCCGGGGAGGCGATGCCAATGCGGATGGCGTCAAACTCAGCGTAACTCATAACTCTGTCGTCCTCCCTTTCTTATTCCTCGTCGCCGTCATCGGACAGGAAGTCCACGTCGCCGCCGTCGGAAAAATCATCGTCCTCGTCGGCGTCAGCAACGGCCAGATCGTCGTCGTCGCTGCCCTCCTTGAGGGTGTAGCCAGCAGCCTGGAACTCGGCCTCGCCGCCCTGGTCGTAGCCAAAGCCGAAGTCGTCGTCGTGGCTGTGGTCGGGGGTGTAGTTGTCCTCGTCGTCGTCCTTGAGCTCGATCTCCTGGCCCTCGGCGTCCAGGACCTTGATGTCCAGGCACAGGGCCTGCAGCTCCTTGACCAGAACCTTGAAGGACTCGGGCACACCGGGCTTGGGCACGTTGTGGCCCTTGACAATGGCCTCGTAGGTGCGGACACGGCCGGTGGTATCGTCGGACTTGACGGTGAGGATCTCCTGGAGGGTGTAGGCGGCGCCGTAGGCCTCCAGAGCCCACACCTCCATCTCGCCGAAGCGCTGGCCGCCGAACTGGGCCTTGCCGCCCAGAGGCTGCTGGGTGACCAGGGAGTAGGGGCCGGTGGAACGGGCGTGGATCTTATCGTCCACCAGGTGGTGCAGCTTGAGGAAGTAGACGTAGCCCACGGTGACCCGGTTGTCGAACCGCTCGCCGGTACGGCCGTCGTACAGCCAGCTCTTGCCGTCGGGGCTCAGGCCGGCCAGCTGAAGGGTCTCGGCGATGTCCTTCTCATCGGCGCCGTTGAAGATGGGGGTGGCCACCTTCCAGCCCAGGGTCTTGGCGGCGTAGCCAAGGTGGACCTCCAGCACCTGTCCGATGTTCATACGGGAAGGCACGCCCAGGGGGTTCAGCACGATGTCCAGGGGGGTGCCGTCGGGCAGGAAGGGCATATCCTCCTGGGGCAGGATGCGGGACACGACACCCTTGTTGCCGTGACGGCCGGCCATCTTGTCGCCCACGGAGATCTTACGCTTCTGGGCGATATACACGCGGACCACCTGGTTGACGCCGGGGGACAGCTCGTCGCCGCCCTCGCGGGTGAACACCTTCACGTCCACGATGATGCCGCTCTCGCCGTGGGGCACCTTCAGGGAGGTGTCGCGGACCTCGCGGGCCTTCTCGCCGAAGATGGCCCGGAGCAGACGCTCCTCGGCGGTCAGGTCGGTCTCGCCCTTGGGGGTGACCTTGCCCACCAGGATGTCGCCGGAGCGGACCTCGGCGCCCACGCGGATGATGCCGCGCTCGTCCAGATCCTTCAGGGCGTCCTCGCCCACGTTGGGGATGTCCCGAGTAATCTCCTCGGGGCCCAGCTTGGTGTCCCGGCTCTCGGTCTCGTACTCCTCAATATGAATAGAGGTAAAGACGTCGTCCTTCACCATGCGCTCGTTGAGCAGGATGGCGTCCTCGTAGTTGTAGCCTTCCCAGGTCATGAAGCCCATGAGGATGTTCTTGCCCAGGGCGATCTCGCCGTTGGAGGTGGAGGGGCCGTCGGCGATGACCTCCCCCTTCTCCACCCGCTGGCCCGCGTTGACGATAGGGCGCTGGTTGATGCAGGTGGTGTGGTTGGAGCGCATGAACTTGGTCAGCTTGTAGTCCACCACCCGGCCGCTGTCATAGCGGACGGTGATGTACTGGGCGGAGACCTTCAGGATCTCGCCGTCCTCCTCGGCCAGAATGGCCACGCCGGAGTCGATGCAGTTCTTGTGCTCCTGGCCGGTGGCCACGATGGGGGCCTCGGGACGCAGCAGAGGCACGGCCTGACGCTGCATGTTGGCGCCCATCAGAGCACGGTTGGCGTCGTCGTTCTCCAGGAAGGGGATCTGGGCGGTAGCGATGGAGAACATCATCTGGGGAGAGACGTCGATATAGTCCACCTGGTCCCGGTCCACCTCGATGATCTCGTTGCGGTGGCGGCAGGTGATACGGTCGTTGAGCAGGCGCTTGTTCTCGTCCACGGGCTCGGTGGCCTGGGCGATGATGAACTGGTCCTCAATGTCGGCGGTCATGTACTCCACCTGGTCGGTGAGGCAGCCGGTGGCCTTGTCCACCTTGCGGTAGGGGGCCTCGATGAAGCCGTACCGGTTGATGCGGGCGTAGGCGGCCAGGTAGGAGATCAGGCCGATGTTGGGACCTTCGGGGGTCTCGATGGGGCACAGGCGGCCGTAGTGGGAGTAGTGGACGTCTCGCACGTCGAAGGAGGCCCGGTCACGGGACAGGCCGCCGGGGCCCAGAGCGGACATACGGCGCTTGTGGGTCAGCTCGGCCAGAGGGTTGGTCTGGTCCATGAACTGGCTCAGGGGGGAGGAGCCGAAGAACTCCTTGATGGCGGCGGTGACGGGGCGGATGTTGATCAGGCTCTGGGGGGTGACGATGTCCAGGTCCTGGATGGTCATGCGCTCCCGGATGACCCGCTCCATACGGCTGAAGCCGATGCGGAACTGGTTCTGCAGCAGCTCGCCCACGCAGCGCAGGCGGCGGTTGCCCAGGTGGTCGATGTCGTCGGCAGTGCCGGCGCCGTTGGCCAGGCAGTTGAGGTAGTTGATGGAGGCCATCATGTCGTCCACGATGATGTGCTTGGGCACCAGGTCGTCGGCGTGCTCCGTCACGGCCTCCTTCAGCTCCTCGCCGGAGTACTGGTTCATCAGCTCCTGGAGCACGGAGAACCGCACCCGCTCGGTGATGCCGCACTCAGCGGGATCGAAGTCCACGAACTTGGACATGTCCACCATGTTGTTGGAGAACATCTTCACCAGGGTGCCGTTCTCCAGCTGGATGACGGCCTCGTTGACGCCGTGATCGTCCAGCTCGTGGGCCTTCTCCCGGCTGACCACCTCGCCGGCCTCGGCCAGCAGCTCGCCGGTCAGGGGGTCGGCGATGGGCAGAGCCAGCTTCTGGCCCACCAGCCGGTGCCACAGGGCCAGCTTCTTGTTGAACTTGTAGCGGCCCACGGAGGACAGGTCGTACCGGCGGGGGTCAAAGAACAGGGCGTTGAGCAGGCTCTCGGCGGAGTCCACCGTGGGGGGCTCGCCGGGACGGAGCTTGCGGTACACCTCCAGCAGGGCGTCCTCGTAGGTCTTGCAGGCGTCCTTCTCCAGGGTGGCCACGATGCGGGGGTCCTCGCCGAACATGTCGATGATCTCCGCGTCGGTCCGGGGGCCCACCGCCCGGATGAAGCAGGTGATGGGCAGCTTGCGGTTCTTGTCGATGCGGACATAGAACACGTCGCTCAGGTCGGTCTCATACTCCAGCCAGGCGCCCCGGTAGGGGATCACGGTGGTGGCGTAGGTCACGTTGCCGGCCTTGTCCTCGGTGCGGGCGTAGTACACGCCGGGGGAACGGACGATCTGGGAGACGATCACGCGCTCAGCGCCGTTGATGACAAAGGAACCGGAGTCGGTCATCAGGGGGAAGTCGCCCATGAAGATCTCCTGTTCCTTGATCTCCTCGGTCTCCTTGTTGCGCAGGCGGACCCGCACCTTGATGGGGGCGGCGTACGTGGCGTCCCGCGCCTTGCACTCCTCGATGTTGTACTTGGGCGGCTCGTCCATGGAGTAATCAATAAAGGAGAGCTCCAGGTTGCCCGCGTAGTCGGTGATGGAGGCCACGTCCTTGAACACCTCGCGGAGACCCTTGTCCAGGAACCACTGGTAGGAGTTCTTCTGAACCTCCAGCAGGTTGGGCATGCTCAGGATTTCCTCGTGACGGGCGTAGCTCTTGCGCAGGGTCTTGCCGTAGTACACGTCCTTGACCATCATCGTAGAAATAACACCTCGTTTTCTGATACTGCCGCGATTTTTCGCCTGTTTCCGCAGGCCAAAAACCGCTTTCTCTGTCCTCTTCTTCGTCAAATCCTACAAAGGGATACGCCGCAGGCACTTTGATACGCCCGCATGCGTTGAAGCGATATTTAGGTTTCCTATTGCGCTTTTCTCATCTCCGTGGTAAACTGTATCCAAGCTGGGAGAGAATCGGAACAGACCTTTCCCGGAAATAAGAGCATTTAAGTATACCATGGATATCTGTACGAGTCAATCCCCTTTGCAGGCGAAATCTGGAGAAATCCAGATTTTTATTTTGCCTTCCCGCCAGTTCTGAACGGTTCGCCCCCATCCGGGCGGGCCGTTTTCTTTTTTCGCCCCGCTGTCACAAAACCGCCTTTTCCGCCGTTATCATGGGTGAAGCCGGTCTTCAGCATGACACAGTGAAAGGAGGGACACCATGGACGAACAGCAGCTTCAGGCCGCCTTTTCCGCCGGAGACGAGGCCGCCCTCTCCGCCGCCATCGACCGGTACGGGCAGCCGCTGCTCCGCTACTGCCACCACATCCTCTGCGACTACCACGAGGCCCAGGACGCGGTGCAGGACACCTTTTTCAAAGCCTGGCGCTACCGGGAACGGCTCAAAGCCGCGCCCCTCCAGCCCTGGCTGTACCGCCTGGCCTACACCGCCTGCATGGACCAGCTCCGGCGGCGGAAGCGGCAGCTCTTCGCGCCTCCGCCCACCTCCCGGTCCGATCCGGACTATATCGGCGAGGATCTGCGCCGGGCTCTGCTCACCCTCCGGCCGGAGGAGCGGGCCCTGGTCTTTGGCCGGGTCATGGAGGAGCAGCCCTTTGAGGTCCTGGCACAGCGGCACGGCGTGTCCGCCGCCACCGCGCGGCAGCGCTACCAGCGGGCCAGAAAGAAGCTGGCCAAGGCCCTGGCTCCATCCCATCCGCCCTGCGCAAAGGAGGATTGTCTATGAACCGAACCGCTGATGAACAGCTGATTTATGATGCGCTCTCCCAGGTGGTCACCCCTCCCTGCGAGATCGAGCCCGCCGTCCGCCTGCGGCTGGCCGCAGAGGGGGACCGCAGGCCCAGGGCCCTCCCCCGGCGCACCCTCCTGCTGGCCGCCGCCCTGGCCCTCTTTCTTATAATCGGCGCAGCAGCCGCCGGTGTATCCGGCCTGTGGCAGCACTTCTGGCCCGGCGCTGACATCCCATATCGCGCGGTCACCTCCCCCGGCGTCAGCCAGACCGCCGGAGACTACACCCTCACCCTGGAGGACGTGATGGCCGACGACAGCGGCATCATCCTGCTGCTGTCCCTCTCCCGGGCCGACGGCGGGCCCATCGATCCGGACGCCCGGCTCAGCGGCCACACCGTGCACGCTTCCCTTCTGGCCGACGGACAGTCCTTCGGCGGAGGCGGCATGGACAACCCCGTCCTCTCAGAGGACGGAACCGCCCTCTTCTTCTGCTGTCAGCTGGAGGACCACCGGCTCTTCGCCGGAGAGACGCTGTCCGGCAAGCAGCTCACCTTTACGGCAGACGGCGTGGCCATTCCGCTCTACTCCGACAACGCCCTGGGCTATCAGCCGGAGGAGGCTGTATCCCTGGCGCCCCTGGCAGAGCTGGATATCCCGGAATACGACGCCGGACAGGCCGCCGCCGACCTGGCGCATACCTCCATCCCGCTGCCGCTGGACGATAAATTCCCCCAGTACCGGATTCTGGGCGGTGCGGTCACGGAAAACGGGCTGGGCATCCTGCTCAGCGGCGGCACGGCCCAAAGCGGCGACCTGGTGTGCGGCGGCGTCCTCCCGGAGGCTCTGGTGGACACCCGGACCGGCCAAGCCTATTCCCTCTCCGGCGGCGACAGCGTCACCCTGTCCGACGGTACCAGCGGCATGCTCTACACCTTCCGGGACTGCCCCCTCACCGCCGCCGACCTGCCCTGGCTGGAGCTGGAGGTGTCCTATCAGGTGGACAAGATCCTGTCCGGCGCCCCCTTCTCCCTCGCCTTTACCGCCGACCAGAGCAGCGCCCTGGCCCTGGACATCCAGACATCTGTGGACCTGGACGGCATGTCCCTCAGCCTGACCGAACTGCGGCTCTCCGCCCTGGATATCTCCTTCACCATGGACAACGGCACCGACGCGCTGAGCCTGCTCCTGGACCGGGGCGTGGCCCCGGTGCTCACCATGGCGGACGGCAGCCGGATTTCCACCGCGTGGCAGGGCGGCTCCGGCGCAGCAAACGGTCCCTCCTCCGCCCACTTCCAGCCCGTGGGCGACGACGGAAACCGCATTTTCCCGGACACGGCGGATATCGCCTCCGTCTCCCTGGCCGGACAGACCGTCTGGACCGCGCCCTGACCCCATTTCCTGCGTTTGCGCCTCTCCCGCTCCGGGAGAGGCGTTTTTTTGCCCTGCCGCCCCCTTCGCCCGGTTTCCCGAGATTTTCTCCCCTTCCGATGGTAAGCTTATGGAAGATTCTTCCTGAAAGAAGGGGTTTTATGTCTGACACGCTCCGGCCCGCGCCCCGCACCTGCGGCGCCTGGCTGGCGATCCCCTGCGGGGCGGCGGGGGCCGCCCTGCTGATACTGGCCCTGGCCAAGGTCACAGGGCTGCAATACACCGGCGCCGCAGGGCGAGGGCTGGTCTTTCTGCTGATCCTTCTGCTGGCCGCCCTGGCGCTGGCCCTGCTGGCGTGGGAGGGCTGCGGCTGGCAGCTGTGCCTGCTCTGCCTGCTGCCCGTGGGAGCCGCCCTCTTCTACCGGGTGCTGTGCCTGGACTACTGCTCCTACGACTACTACGACTTCCTGGGCCCCTGGGCGGCCTATTTCCGCGATAACGGCGGCTTCGCCGCCCTGAAGGACAACATAGGGGACTACAACGTCCCCTACCTCTATTTTCTCGCCGCCCTCTCCTATTTCAATGTGCCCGACTTCTACCTCATCAAGCTCTTCTCCGTGCTCTTCGATGTGGCGCTCTCCTGGGGCGGCTTCCGGCTGTGCCGCCTGTTCTGCCCGGACGACAGCCCCCGGCCCGCCGCCGCCTTCTGCCTGCTCCTGCTGCTGCCCACCGTGGTGCTCAACGGCGCCTGCTGGTCCCAGTGCGATTCCATCTACGCCGCCCTCATCCTCCACGCCCTGGCCTGCGGCCTGGAGCGGCGGAGCGCCCCCTCCCTGGTGCTGGCGGGACTGGCCTTCTCCGTCAAGCTCCAGACCATTTTCCTCCTGCCCCTGTGGGCGGCCCTCTGGTTCACCGGCCGGGTCAGGACCAGAGACCTGCCCCTCTTCCCCGCCGCCTTTCTGGCCGCCGCCCTCCCCGCCCTGCTGGCGGGAAAGCCCCTGCCCGACATCCTAATGGTCTATGTGGGCCAGACGAAGGCCTATTCCGCCCTCGCCCTCAACGCCCCCTCGGTCTACGCCCTGCTGCCGGGAAATCTTCCGGCGGGCGCGTCCCTTCCGGGCATCGCCGCCGCCGGGCTGCTGACGGCCGGGGTGCTGTTGGCCCTCTTTCTCCGCCGGCAGCGGGTCACCGGCCGGGCCCTGCTGGCGGCCGGCGTTGTGCTGGCCATCGGGATCCCCTTTCTCCTCCCCCACATGCACGACCGGTACTTCTTCCTGGCCGACGTCCTCACCCTGCTCTGGGCCTGCACCGACAGACGGCGCATCCCCCTTGCGGCCCTGGTGCAGATCGCCTCTCTGGGGGCCTACTACGCCTACCTGAAGCTGGAGTACGCCTTTCCCATGGCTCTGGGCGCTCTCCTGATGCTCGCCGCCCTGCTGGGCGCTGTCTGGGGGCTGTTCCGGTCCCTGCGCCCCCCGGCAGACATCGCCCGGGAAATACAAAAACGCCCCCGCCTGCACAGCAGACAGGGGCGCGCCAGATGATGCTTACTCCCGGGTCAGCCGGTCCAGCTCCTCGCCCACCAGCTCCATGGCCCGGTCCAGGCACTGGGTCACCGTGCCGGGCTCCGCCGCCACCCGGATGTGGCAGCGCTCCATGGGGACGAGGATCTTCACCGCCTCGCTCTCCCCGATGGCCAGGGCCATGGCCGGGGTGATCTCCCCCAGCAGGCCGTTGGCCGCCAGCACGGTGACCACCCCCAGGATCATCTGGGCCTTGCCCGCGTTGACCACGATGGCGTTCTCACCGGTGGCGCCGTCGTCGGCCCCTGCCTTCAGCATGCGGGCAGTCGCCCCGGAATTGGTCCCCAGGGCGCGGACATGGAGCCAGGGCCAGCTCTTCTTCAGCTTCTCCACCAGGCTCTTCCCGATTCCGCCCCCCAGCCCGTCCACTACGGCTACAATAATATCTTCCCGTCTCAATTCCTACCAACTCCGTTCGTTATCTCTTTTTCAACACATCTCCGCCATTTTAGCGCAGAGCTTCCGGAATTGCAAACAATTTTTACGAAAAAATCCCTTCGTCATTTTGATTGACATAATAATTCTCCTGGCAGGATTTTCTGCCGGAAAAAGTTTGACACAGCGACTACAATGTGTTACAATTTGGTTACAGTTTGATTTTACTTGTTACAAGGAGGGCCTCATGGCTGAAGAAAAGATTCCTCTGGTTTATAAAGGTCACCCGCTCCGCCGCAAGGACAACCTGATCTACTACGGCAGCATGGCGGATAAATACATCATCATGATGCAGATTCTGGACACCAAGAAGGTGGACGACCTGGACGTGGCCTCCCGCGTGTCCGTGCAGCTGCAGCTCACCGACCCCGACCTGAAGAGCCGGGACCGGGTGGTGAAGAAGACCGAGAAAGACAGCCTGTACAACGCCATGGACGTGGCTTCCGTCTGGCTGGAGCGCAGCCTCTCTTCCAAGTAAGAGGCGCTGTCCCCGCAACCGTACGAAAGAAAAACCTCCGGCGAAAGCCGGACCGAATCTGTTATGGAGGATGATACCAATGATACCTGCCGGAAAGTTCCTGCGCGTCGCAGTTCTCGGCGCAGCCCTCTCCGCCATCACCGTCGCCGGCGCTTCCGCCGCCAGCGTGGGTGTGGGCACCGTCACCGCCGACGCCCTCCGCCTTCGCGAGAGCGCCAGCACCGACTCCACCATCCTGGCCACCGCTCCCAGCGGCGACACCGTCGTCGTCCTGGCCGACGCGGGCAACGGCTGGTACAAGGTGGACTACAACTCCATCGAGGGCTATATGTCCGGGGAATATCTCAACGTGCAGGCAACTGCCGATGTGAAGATCGGCTACGGCAAGGTGTCCGCCGGCGGCTCCACGCTGAACATGCGCAGCGGTCCCGGCACCGGCTACGACCGGGTGGCCACCCTCAACGACGGCACTGTGGTGGACATCGTGGGCATCGACAACGGCTGGTATAAGGTTACATATAACGGCACCACCGGCTATGTCAGCAGCGACTACATGGTTACCGTGAAGGACTCCGCCGGTTCCCGCGGCGACGGCACTTCCGTCGCCTCCACCTCCAGCCTGGGCCAGCAGATCGTCGACTACGCCCAGAACTTCCTGGGCTGCGCCTATGTGTGGGGCGGCAACGGCCCCACCTCCTTTGACTGCTCCGGCTTCACCAAGTATGTATACGCCCACTTCGGCTACACCCTGAACCGCACTGCCACCGACCAGCTGGCCAACGGCGTGGCCGTGACCAAGGACCAGCTCCAGCCCGGCGACCTGGTGTTCTTCAACAGCGGCTACACCTCCAAGCCCGTGTCCCACGTGGGTATCTACATCGGCAACGGCAAGTTCATCCACGCCTCCACCAACGCCTACATGGTCCAGATCGACGACCTGTCCAGCGGCTACTACTCCCGCGTGTATGTCTACGGCCGCCACATCATCTGAGCCCCGCTTTTCAGACCTCCATACATAACAGAACAAAAGAGCGCCGCTGTCCTGACCGGACAGCGGCGCTTTTTCCTGTCTTTAGCGTGTTTCGTCCTGGCCGTCCCCGCCAAAGGGCTCCTCAGGGGGGATATTGGTGTACATGGGCGGCTCCTCCGTGTCCTCCAGGTTGCCCTCCGCCTTCAGCTCGGCGATGCGGCTCTTGTTCTCCTCAATGGTCACCTTGGAGGCAGTGATCTTCTCGCACAGCGCCACATAGGCCGCCTCAGGGGCCATGCCGCGCTCGGCGTAGTACAGCTTGCCGATCTCAATGTAGGCCTTTTTGATCGCGTCCTCCTCGGCGGAGTTGGCCAGGTTCAGCTTGGCGATCTCGGCCAGCTGCCGGGACTTGGCCACGCCCGCCCGGCCCAGATCCATCGCTTTATCCCTCAGTTCATCAAAAAATGCCATAGGAAACGACCTCCTTATGTCTTTCCAACGTCTTCATCCGATTCAACAGGACGCTTCTTCGGAATCTGGACTTATTTTAACCTCTTTTCTCCGCCCGCGCAATAGCTCATAATATGATTTAAGGCTTTTTTAATCCCCCATTCAGAAACCATTCTGCCGCACCGCCCGCCCGGTGACCGCATATCCTGGGAATGGAGGTTATGCTTATGTATCATCAGAAAGGTTTCTGCGGCGCGGGCGGCTCCATTCCCGCCGAGGCGCTGTATCCCGATTGTCCCTGTCCCTCCTGTCCTCCTCCCTGCCAGACTGTACGGATCTGTCCCATTCCCGGACCCACCGGCGCCACTGGCCCCGCCGGCATGACCGGCGCCACGGGGCCCATGGGTCCCATGGGGACGCAGGGCCCCACCGGTACAACCGGCCCTACCGGCCCCACTGGACTCACCGGGCCTTCCGGCGCGACCGGCCCCACTGGACCCACCGGGCCTTCCGGCGCAACCGGTCCCTCTGGTCCCACCGGGCCTTCCGGCGCAACTGGTCCCACTGGGCCCACCGGGCCTTCCGGCGCAACCGGTCCTACTGGACCCACCGGACCTTCCGGCGCGACCGGCCCCACTGGTCCTACCGGCCCTTCCGGTGCGACCGGTCCCACTGGACCCACCGGACCTTCCGGCGTGACCGGTCCCACTGGTCCTACCGGCCCTTCCGGCGCGACTGGCCCCACTGGTCCTACCGGGCCTTCCGGCGCGACCGGCCCCACTGGTCCTACCGGGCCTTCCGGCGCGACCGGCCCCACTGGTCCCACCGGGCCTTCCGGCGCGACCGGCCCCACTGGTCCCACCGGGCCTTCCGGCGCAACCGGTCCTACTGGGCCTACCGGGCCCAAGGCAAGCGTAACTGCCGCTGCGGCTGTGCCCAGTGTATCCAGTGACGCCGACCTTGCCACCCTGATTCAGTCCTACAACAGCTTGCTGTCCTCCCTGCAGGCCGCCGGCCTCCTCTCCGACACCTAATCGCGATACCGGGAGCGCCCCGGGGCACTTCTGCCCGGGGCGCTCCGCTATTCTCATCATGTTCAATTTTTCTGTCTCTTTGCCCTCTCCATGGCGGCGCGGACCGGTTTGGACTTCTCCTGCCGGTTGTTCCGGGACAGGATGTCGGAGATCTGGCCCTCCGCCTGCTCCACCTCCGCCTTGAAGATGCGGGCGGAGACCCGGAGGGCGCCGTGGCCCAGGATGATGAGCTGCTCGGCGCTGTCCGAGGTGGCCACCCGCACGTGGTGGTGCTTGCCCAGCTCATAGGTGGCCCGCTCGATGTAGGCGTCGGCAGTCTCCGCCTCCTTGGTGTAGACCACGTAGATGTTGTGGTATTTGCTCACATCCCCCGTGTTGCGGGGCACCTTGTAGGCGTCAAAGACCAGAATCACCACGCACTTGCGGAACCCCTGGTAGTTGCTCAGGATGTCCATCAGCAGCTGTCGGGCGGCGTCCAGGCTGGTGCGGGCCACCGCCTTCAGCTCGTCCCAGGCGAAGATGATGTTGTACCCGTCCACCAGCAGGTACTCCGGGCCGGAGTCCCGCAGCGCCACCTCCCGCCGCTCGGGCAGCTCGGCGTGCTTCTTGCGGACAGGCTCCTGGGGAAGAAAATCCCGCCGCTTGATGGGGCCGTAGGTCCGCTCAAAGATGGCCTGGAGCTCCTTGTCCTGGGCCACGCCGTCGGAATAGGAGGTGCCGGGACGGTACACCGGCGTTTCCTCCTCCGGCTCCTCCTCCTGGCCGCCAAGGCGCAGGCCGCTGTCCACGTGCATGTGCTCCCGCACCTCGTTCCACTTGACCACCACCCCCGCGCCGTGGGAACAGAACACCGAGTCCGCCGGGTTCTCCGTGTCCCGCTCGCACTGGTAGCCGATGGCCGCCACCACCTCGTCCTGGTTGTGGCAGGGCTGGTAGCCCTTCAGGGTGCAGAAGAGCCGCCCCCGGCCCTTGGTGTAGGACATGACCTCGGCGGCGTAATCCCGCAGGCCCGCCACCGGCGCAGAACCGGTGAGCACCGTCTCCTCCCCCAGGGTCTCCGGGGTGTCCGTCTCGCCGCCCATCCGCTGCAAATCGGTCATGGCACGGCCCACGCACTCGGGGGGGATCTCCAGCCGGAAGCTGTACCAGGGCTCCAGCAGGATGCTCTTGGCCTGCATCAGGCCCTGCCGCACGGCCCGGTAGGTGGCCTGGCGGAAGTCGCCGCCCTCGGTGTGCTTGACGTGGGCCCGGCCCGCCACCAGAGTGATGCGCATGTCGGTGATGGGCGAGCCGGTGAGCACGCCCAGGTGCTGCTTTTCCTCCAGATGGGTGAGGATGAGCCGCTGCCAGTTCCGGTCCAGCATGTCCTCCCCGCAGGCAGAGGCGAAGTGGAGGCCGCTGCCCCGCTCCCCCGGCTCCAGCAGGAGGTGGACCTCCGCGTAGTGCCGCAGGGGCTCGAAGTGCCCCACCCCCTCCACCGGCTCGGCGATGGTCTCCCGGTAGACGATGCTGCCCGCGTCAAAGGTGACGTCCAGCCCGAACCGCTCCCCAATGAGCCGCCGGAGCACCTCCAGCTGGACCTCCCCCATGAGCTGGATGTGGATCTCCCGCAGCTGCTCGTTCCAGACGATGTGGAGCTGGGGGTCCTCCTCGGCCAGCTCCCCCAGCTTGAGGAGGGCGGTGTGGGGGTCGCAGCCCTCGGGCAGCACCACCCGGTAGGTGAGCACCGGCTCCAGCACCGGCGTCTCCCCCTCCGCCTCCCAGCCCAGGCCCTCGCCGGGCACGGTACGGCTCAGGCCGGTGACGGCGCACACCGTCCCCGCCGGGGCCTCGTCCACGGTGGTGAATTTGGCGCCGGAGTAGATGCGGATCTGGTCCGCCTTCTCCTCCCACACCTTCTCCTCCGCCAGGGCGGCCCGGCGGTTGGTGAGCAGGGCCTTCACCTTCAGGCTGCCCCCCGTCACCTTCAGATAGGTCAGCCGGTTGCCCTGAGGGTCCCGGGCGATCTTATAGACCCGGGCGCCGAACTCGCGGGGATAGTCCGGGCTGGTGCCGTATTTGCTCAGGCCGGAGAGCAGCTCCTCCACCCCCTCCAGCCGCAGGGCGGAGCCGAAGTAGCAGGGGAACAGCTTCCGCGCCCGGATAAGGGCGGCGATGTCCTCCTCCGCCACCTCTCCGGTCTCCAGGTAGCGCTCCAGCACGTCCTCGCCGCACACGGCCACGTTCTCCAGCCAGCTGTCCCTGTCCTGTCCGGGCCCGAAGTCCACACAGCCCTCGTCCAGCCGGGCCTTCAGCCCGGAGAGCAGGGTGTCTCTGTCAGCCCCCGCCAGGTCCATCTTGTTGACAAAGAGGAACACCGGCACGCCGTACCGCTCCAGCAGCCGCCAGAGGGTCATGGTGTGGCCCTGGACGCCGTCGGTGCCGCTGATGACCAGGATGGCGCAGTCCAGCACCTGGAGGGTGCGCTCCATCTCGGCGGAGAAGTCCACGTGTCCCGGGGTGTCCAGCAGGGTGATGGCCATGTCCTCCAGAGGCAGCACCGCCTGCTTGGAGAAGATGGTGATGCCCCGCTCCCGCTCCAGGGCGTAGGTGTCCAGGAAGGCGTCCTTGTGGTCCACCCGCCCCAAGCGCTTCAGACAGCCGCAGGTGTAGAGCAGCCCCTCGGACAGGGTGGTCTTGCCCGCGTCCACGTGGGCAAACAGGCCTGTACAGAGCCTTCTCTTCCCTTTTGATTCTTCCGCCTGTCGGCCCATAAAAAACCGCCTCTCACGGAGACACTGTCTCCGTTGTTTTCAGAATATGGCCGGGCAGGGACTGCCCGGCACGCACCATTATAGCACAAGCGCCGCCCCCAGTCGAGACGCGCTTTTCCGCTTCCATGGACAGAACACCCGGAGCCGGGAAATTCCGGCTCCGGGTGTTCTGCTGCGGAAGATTCGATTTACTCGGGCAGCCCTCAGGCGGCCTTCTTCTCCTTCTTCCAGCGGCGCACGATGGCTACCACGCCCCAGATGATAAGGGCCGCGGCCACCACGTTCTCCACGATGAGGATGATGTAGTAATTGGCGAAGGGCAGCGCCTCCACGGCCACGCCGTGGACAATGCCGTTCATGGCGTTGGAGTTGACGGTGGTGTAGAGGATGTGCTTGATGGCCTGGCGGGCGAAGTACTGGGTGGCGGGATTGGTCGGATCCATGGGCGCGTCCACCTCGAAGCCGGTCAGCTTCAGGTCGCCGCCGGCCCGGATGCACTGCTCGGTGTCCATGACGCCGCCGCCGTCGTAGTCGGTGATGACCGTTCCGTCAAAGCCCCACTCGTTGCGCAGCACGCCGGTGAGCAGGTTGTAGTCGCCGCCCGACCAGGTGCAGCCCACCCGGTTGAAGGAGGACATGACCGCCATGACGCAGGGGATCTCCGCCTCGGTCTGGGTGAAGGAGCCGGTGTCCTCGTCGTACTGCTGGACCATGATGGTGGTCATGGGCCGCTCCTCGATGCAGGTCTGGAAGGGCTTGAGGTAGATCTCCCGGATGGCCTGCTCGTTGGCAAAGGTGGCCACGTGGCTGCGGTGGTCCTCCTGGTCGTTGAGGGCGAAGTGCTTGATGTAGGCGTACACGCCCTTCTCGGCGCAGGCGCTGGCGGCCTGGAGGGCCAGCTCGCCGGACATGAAGCCGTCCTCGGAGTAGTACTCAAAGTTGCGGCCGGCAAAGGGGGTGCGGTGGATGTTCATGGCAGGGGCGTACCAGCCGGAGATGATGCCGATGTAGGTGTGGTTGCCCCAGTTGCCGTCGGCGGCCAGGGCGTCCTCGCCCACATAGTAGCCGTGGAGATAGGAGTTCTCCCGGTCCCAGCTGGCGGCCAGGTTGGTGGCGCAGGGATAGGTGATGGAGTAGGGCTCGTGGGTGATGCCGCCCTCATTCAGGCCGGAGGGGCCGTCGTAGTCGATGGCTCTGGGCTTGCCCATGTTGACGGACATCAGGGTCTGATAGCCGCCGTTGCGGATGATGGTCTCCAGCTCGCTGACGTCCATCTGATTGATGAGGGCGTCCCAGCCGCCCTCGGCCTCCACCTCGTCAAAGTCTCTGCCCCGGAAGTCGATGAGCTCCAGGTCCCCGTCCTGGCCGTACACACCGGCCATGGAGGCGGCCTCCTCCTCGGTCATGGGGTTGAGGGAGGCGCTGGCTCCCTTGGCCTTGAGGGCGTCCCGGATGGTGTCGGACACCTCCACCTCCCAGGTGTAGCCGTTCTTCTCGCTGTACTGGCTCTTTCTCTGGCTGTCCTGGTCGCCGTGGGTGGTGGGGAAGGTGCCCACCCAGTCCTGGCGGGTCAGGTACTGGTCTCTGGGGGTCAGCTCGTCGTAGCTGGCGTGGTCAAACTGGTTGGTCACCGTCACGCCCGTCAGGGAGACGGAGTAGGTCTTGTTGTCCACGCCGTTGTTGTCCAGGTAGGTATAGGTCCACTTGCCCACAAAATCCGGGTCGGGCGTTCCGAAGAGGCCGTCGGTCTCATGGCCGGCATAGGCCAGGAAGTTGTTGTTGGCGGCGTGGGCGTTGGGGGCGGCGGTCAGCAGGTAGTCGCCCGCCTCCAGGATGTAGGTCTTGGCGTTCACATCGTCGTAAGAGATGAAGTCCTTCTGGTTTACGGTGATGGTCACGGTCTCGGATGCGCCGGGCTCCAGGTCGCCGGTCTTCTCGAAGCCCACCAGGGCCACGGAGGCCTTTTCAATGTGGTTGGCCTTGTCGTACTCGGTGTAGGGGGCGTTGAGGTAGACCTGCACCACGTCCCGGCCGGTCACGTCGCCGGTGTTGGTGACGGTGACCTGGATCTGGATGTCGCCGTTGTCGTCCATGTCGCTCATGGTGAAGTCGGACCACTCAAAGGTGGTGTAGGACAGGCCGTAGCCGAAGGGGTACTGCACCACCTGGCCGTAGTCGTAGTCCCCGGCGTTGCCCTGCTCCAGCATCTTGTCAAAATAGCGGGTCTCGTAGTACTTGTAGCCCACATAGATGCCCTCGTCGTAGAACACGCCGGCCTCCACGTCCTGGCCGTTGTTCACCAGCATCATGTCGCCCATGTTCTGCATGGCGGGAGAGGAGAAGGCGTCGTAGGCGAAGGTGTCCACCAGGTGGCCGGAGGGGGTGACGTTGCCGCTGAGCACGTCGGCGATGGAGCGGCAGGTGTCGCCGCCGGCGCCGGGGGCCCACAGGACGGCGGAGATGTTCTCGTAGTCCTTGACCCAGCCCAGCTCAAAGGCGTTGTTGGTGTTGACCACCAGGATCACGTTGTCGAAGTTGTCGTTGAGGTACTGGATCACGCCCAGCTCCACGGAGTCGGGCTCCAGGTAGTGCTTGTCCTTGTCCTCGGCGATGTCGGTCCAGTCGCCCATGTACCGGCCCAGGTCGCGGCCCTCGCCGCCGGTGCGGGCGATAAAGAAGACGGGCGTGGTGCCCACAGCCTCATCCTTGGCCTCCTGGGGGATGGCGGAGATGGGGGCCTCGTTGATGGACCAGTCCTCGGCGCCGCCGTACATGATGGCGCCGCCGCCACGGGTGTAGGTGCTGTGGTTGTCGCTGTAGAACTTCCACAGGGACTCGTTGACCGAGAAGCCCTGCTCGGTGAGGGCGGTGCGCATGTCGCTGGAGATGGTGCTCACGCCCGAGCCGGTGCCGCCGGCCAGCAGGTCCACGGAGGACGCGGAGAACAGGCTCAGCTTGGAGCCCGCCGCCACGGGCAGGCCCTTGCCGCTCTCCGTGTTGTTGTAGAGGAGCACGAAGCCCTCGGCGCCCGCCTTGCGGGTGTAGGCCTGCTCGGCGGCCTGGAGCTCGTCGGAGTCGGTGATGTCCCGGGTGTAGTACTCCGCGTCCACGCCCTCGGGCGCGCCGCCCGTCTTGAGCTGGGTCTCGCCAAAAATGTCCCGGAGCACCAGGTCAAACGAGGACGTGGTCACCACCGAGAGCACCACGGAGAAGGCCAGCAGCACGGCCAGCAGCGGGGTAACAATGGCGGTAAACGTCTTGGCGCTCAGCTTTTTCTTGTTTTTCTTTTCCTTTGCCACGAAAATTCCCTCCATAAGCTGTGGTTTACAAGATACTCAGGTCAATGGCCGCCTCCCCTCCCGCCTGTTCCGCGGGAGAGGAGGACGGGCACGGTCGGAAGAAGAGGGAGATCACTCGGCCTCAGCCGTGGGCACCAGCTCCTCGCCCTGGGCGGAGGTCTTGACCCACTGGTAGTCCGCCTGGCTGGTCTCAGCGCTGTAAGCGCCCATCCAGCCCTCGGCGTCGGCGGTGCCGCACCAGAAGTTCATCAGGATGCGGCCGGGGGTGGAGGGCATGGGGCCGTTGTCCTCGGTGTTCACGCTGTAGACGGCCTCGCCGTCCACAAACCAGGTGATGGAGTCCTCCTCCCAGCGGAAGCCGTACTCGTGGAACTCCTCGGAGGCGTCAAAGCCCAGCTCATACCAGTACTCGTGGCCGCCCTGGCCGTCCACATAGTAGTTGAACTGCACGCCCGTGGTGTCCTTGCCCAGGAACTCGATGTCGATCTCGTCCCAGGGGTTGGGCTCGCCGTCGGCGTTGATGTCGTAGGGGCCGGTACAGGTGAAGAAGGTGCTGGCGGTGCCCTCGTCCTTGGAGGGCTTCATGCTGACGGAGTAGTCGCCGTAGCCGTAGTAGAGGCCGGTGCGCATCTCGCCGCCGTAGTAGTCCTGCTCCACATCGTCCCCGGCGGGGCTGATGTTCAGCTGCATCTGACCGTCGTTGTAGGTGACGTTGCTGCCGGCCCACCACACATTGAACACACTGCCGTTGGACCAGCCGTCAGAGGGGAACATGGCCTCCACGGCGCCGTTGGAGAAGTCGGCCAGCATGTCGCCGCCCAGAGGCTCGGCGGCGGGAACAGAGGGAGACGCGGCAGGAGCGGACGCGGAGGGGGAGACAGCGGGGGTGGTCACGGCGGGAGACACATCATCCGACGGAGCACCGCCGGCAGAAGGGGTTTCGCTACAGGCGGTCAGAGACAGGGTCAGCGCGACGGACAGGACCAGTGCAGGAACGTTCTTTTTCATGGGTTCTCTCTCCTTCTCAAATATGTGGCCGCGGCGTGTGTGTTCGAGCACGGACCATGGTGATTCACGCCCCCGGCTTGCTGACCATAATATAGCAAAAGGAACACCCGTTGGTAATGGGTGTTCCTTAAACTATCATATTTTTTCGTAATCTGTATTTGCTGCCCTAAAAATCGCCGGTACTGAAGAGAATATTTAGATGAAATATACCGCCGCTGGTATAGGTGTTCAGCTCTCCCTTGTACTTGTGGACGATCATACGGATGCTGCGCATGCCGAAGCCGTGGTAGTCCTTGTCCGCCTTGGTGGTCATGGGCAGGCCGTCCTGAAAGGCCAGGTCGCCGTCGAAGTAGTTCTCCTCCTGGATGATGAGCATGCCGCCCCTGGCCTTCACCGACAGGTCGATCACCCGCCGCTCCCGCTGCTCCAGATTCTTCACCGCCTCCAGGGCGTTGTCCAGCACGTTGCCGAAGAGGCAGTAGAGGTCGCTGTCCTCCATAAAGGAGAGCTTCTCCCCGTCCGCCATGCAGGAGAGCTTGATGCCGTTCTGCTCGCAGTAGAGGCTCTTCTCCGTCAGCAGCACGTCCAGCAGCCGGTTGCCCGTCTCGATCTTGGCGTCGTAGATGGCCACGCTCTTCCGGATGTCCTCCACCGCTCCGGGGGAGACCTGTCCCCCCTGGGCGGCCAGCGAGGAGAGCCGGTACCGGATGTCGTGGCACTTGACGTTGATGAGCTCGATGGTGTCCCGGGAGATCTCATACTGCCGCTGGCTCTGGCGGACGGCGTGCTGGAGATAGGCCACCTCCTGCTTGAGCTCCCGCTGCTCCACGGTGCGGGAGGCCAGCAGCAGCACGATCATGCAGCACATGACGGAGATCAGGTTGCCCGACTGCCGCAGGACAAAGTACTCCACCATGTCGAACTGGTTTTCCCGCCCCACGCTCAGGCGGGCAAAGTAGATGTCCTCCACCGAGCACAAAATGGCGGTAATGACCAGAATGAGCAGGGAGATGGCCAGCAGCTGCTGGTCCAGCTGCCAGCTGTTCACGGGCCAGACCACCCGGCGGATGAAAAACACGTACACCGCCGCCACGGCCGCCGCGAAGATAAGATAGTAGGTCAGGCGGTAGTACAGGTCAAAATGCAGGCCCCAGCTGTCGCTCACATTCACCAGCCAGCCGCACCACACCAGCAGGTACAGCTTGTAGCACAGGTTCTGGGCGGCGTAGGCCACGCTGCAGCAGAACAGGACGGCGGGGAAATACTCCGTGAAGCACAGCTTCACGTGGGCGATGGTCACCGCGAACAAAAAGAGGTACACCGCGCTCCGCCCCGCCACCGTATCCCCCCACAGCCGGTAAAACCCGGCGGCCCCAAGGGCCACGGCCAGCACCGCGCACAGGCCGCCGGCGGCTTTCAGCCAGAACCGGGGCGCCCGGTTCAGCTTCCAGGTGGTGAGCACATAGAACACATAGAGCTCAAAGAGGAACTCCAGGATGATATTTCTGTAAATCAGGAGGACCTCGCCCATCTTCACTGCCCTCCCCCGGAGCCGGCGTACCAGTTGGACAGCTCCGCCAGAAAGGCCGCCCGCCTGGGCCGGCTGATCTGGAGCTCGGAGTCCCCCACCTGCACGGTGCACCCCTTGACCCGCACCACGAACTTGGGGTTGACCAGGTAGCACTTGTTGCAGCGCAGGAAGCCGAACCCCCGCAGCTCCTGCTCCACGCCGGAGAGCACACCGGTCATCTCGATCACGTCGTCGATGAGGTGGTAGCACAGGCGGTGGTTGGAGATCTCCACGTACATCAGCTTGTCGGTGGAGATGCGGCACAGGCCGCCGGGGGCGTTCACCGTAAAGCTCCGGTCCTCGTTCATGATGTAGATGTCCAGGGCCTTTTTGAATTTCAGGGAAAAATCGTAGTAGCTCACCGGCTTGACCAGAAAGCTGACCGCGTCCACCTCGTAGCCCTTGAGGGCGTACTGGACCAGGTTGGTGATGAAAATAAGGGACACGTTCTTGTCCAGTCTGCGCAGCTCCACCGCCGCCTCCATGCCGTCCTTTTTGGGCATCTGGATGTCCATGAACACCACGGCGAAGATGCCTTTATAGTCCTTGAGGAACTCCTCTCCATTGCAAAACCGGGTCACATGGAATTCCTGCCCGGTCTCGGCGGCGTACTTTTCGATATACCCCGTCAGCCGCTGGGCAGCGGCGTCCTGGTCCTCCACAATGGCAATGTTTCTCACTTCTTCTCCTCCCCTTACATCAGCAGCAGACACACACGCCGGGCCTCACACGCTCCGGTTGAAAAAAGGGGGTCTTTGCTTTCTCTCTCAGTCCTTCTTGTCCTCGCCGTCCAGCACCTCACGGATGAGGAACCGGGGGCGCTCCTTGGTCTCCAGGTAGATTTTGCCGATATACTCGCCGATGACTCCCAGGGACAGCAGGATCAGGCCGCCGATGGCCCAGACGGAGCAGATCAGGCTGGCCCAGCCCAGGATGGTCTCCCCCATGGCCCAGCGGATGATGCTGTAGATCAGCATGAGGATGGACACCAGGAACACCAGGAAGCCCAGGCCGGTGATGTACCGGATGGGCTTGACGGACAGGCTGGTGATGCCCTCCATGGCGAAGGAGAGCATCTTTTTCAGGGGGTACTTGCTCTCGCCGGCAAAGCGCTCCCCCCGCTCATACTCCACGGTGGCGGAGGTGTAGCCGATCATGGGCACGATGCCCCGCAGGAACAGATTGACCTCCCGGAACTGCTCCAGGCCCTCCAGGGCCCGGCGGGAGAGGAGCCGGTAGTCGGCGTGGTTGAACACGGTCTCCGCCCCCAGGAAGTTCATCAGGCGGTAGAAGCCCTCGGCGGTGAAGCGCTTGAAAAAGGTGTCCTTTTTCCGGGAGGAGCGGACGCCGTAGACGATGTCGCAGCCTTCATGGAACTTGTCCACCATGGCGTCCACGGCGTCGATGTCGTCCTGGAGGTCGGCGTCCATGGAGATGGCCATGTCGCAGCGGTCCTTGGCGGTCATGAGCCCGGCCAGCAGGGCGTTCTGGTGGCCCCGGTTGCGGGACAGGTCCACCCCGGAGAACACCGGGTCGGCCCTGTGGAGGGCGGAGATAATCTCCCACGTCCGGTCCCTGGAGCCGTCGTTGACGAAGAGGATGCGGCTGTCCGGGCCGATCTTCCCCGCCCCCTTCAGGGCCTCCACCTTGGCCTTGAGCCGCTTGGAGGTCTCAGGGAGCACTTCTTCCTCGTTATAGCATGGGACGACGATATAAAGGGTGTCATTCATCTTCTTTGTCCTCACCAAACATTGAAATTTCCAGTGCGTCACAGATTTTCATGAGGAGTGCAAGGCTGGGCGTGCGCGCGCCGGACTCGATCTGATTGATGGCAGGCTGTGAGACGCCCACCAGCTTGGCCAGTGCGCTCTGACTCAATCCCTTTTTTTCCCGCTTTTCCCGGATGATTTTTCGATAGTCCTGCAAAATCCTCACCTCATTGGTATTATATAGCTGAAAGCTATATCCGTAAACTATAACATATAGCAATAGTTTTTCTTGACTTGCATATTGCTGTATGTTATAACCGTGGTGAGGTGATTTTATGACCCCCACCGTGGAACTGATGCAGAATACAGCCCGGACCCTGTGCCGCCGGGCGCTGTCCGGCGAGCCGGAGTACCGGGCTCTGCGGGAGGAAGCGGAGACCCTCCGGGCCCGATTCCGAAAAGAGCACCCGGACGCGCTGTGCGCCCGGGTGCTGCAAATTCTGGATGCCTGTCTGGCTGTCTCCGACATGGAGGGAGAGCAGCTCTTTCTGACGGGGCTCCAGATGGGTCTGGAGCTGGGCGGCCTGGACTGCCTGCCCGGGGACTGAACCGCTACTCCTCCAGCTTGCGGCGGAGATACTCCATGGCCTTCTTCTCCACCCGGGAGATCTGGACCTGGCTGACCCCCATGATCCTGGCCGTCCTGTCCTGGGTCAGGCCTCGGAAGTACCGCAGGACGATGACCTGCCGCTCCCGGTCGGGCAGGCTGCTCACCGCCGAGCGCAGGGCCTCCCGCTCCACGATGCTCTCCTCCATGCCCTCGGTGCCCAGCACGCTCTCCAGGGTGAAGCCGTCCCCCGTCTCCATCTGGAGGGAGGCCACCGGGGCGTTGGCCTCCTCGGCGGCGGCGATCTCCTCCGGCTCCAGGCCGGTCTCCCCGGCCAGCTCGCTGAGGGTGGGCTCCCGGCCCAGGTCGGCCCGCAGCCGGTCCCGGGCGCTGCGGATGCTCCCCGCCCGCTCCTTCAGCCCCCGGCTCACCTTCACCGCGCCGTCGTCCCGGAGAAAACGGCGGATCTCCCCGGCGATCTTGGGCACGGCATAGGTGGAAAACTGGCACCCGAAGGCCGGGTCAAAGCCCCGCACCGCCTTGAGAAAGCCCATGCACCCCAGCTGGTACAGGTCCTCCGGGTCCACGCCCCGGCCGTAGTACCGGCGGACGATGCTCCAGATGAGGCCGCTGTTCTCCTCCATCATCTTGGCGCAGGCGTCGTTGTCCCCCTGGCGGGCCGCCTCCAGCAGGGACTGGGTATCCGCCGCCATCAGTGCCCGCCGCCGCTGTACCGGCGGGAGATCCGGCGCCGCATGGTGACGGTTGTGCCCTTCCCCGGGGTAGAGCGCACCCGCAGGGCGTCCATGAAGCTCTCCATGATGGTAAAGCCCATGCCGGAGCGCTCCTCGTTGCCGGTGGTGTACAGGGGCTGGCGGGCCTTCTCCACGTCCTCGATGCCCACGCCCCAGTCCTTCACCACGATCTCCAGCACCCCGTCCTCAAACAGCCGCAGCCGCAGGGCCACCTTGCCCAGCCGGTCCGGATAGGCGTGGACGATGGCGTTGGTCACCGCCTCGCTGACGGCGGTCTTGATGTCGTTGACCTCGTCCAGGGTGGGGTCCAGCTGAGCGGCAAAGCAGGCCGCCGCGGTGCGGGCAAAGCCCTCGTTGGCGGAGCGGCTGAGAAAGGAAATGGCCGCCTCGTTGATCGGTTTCATATGTAAAGACTCCTTCCGTATTGGGTTCCCCGCCGCCGGAGCGCCTGCCGCGCCCCGGCGGTCTGTTTCCCTATTCAAAGCGGATGATCCGCTCCAGCCCCGCCGCCCGCAGCACCTTGAGGGCCTGGGGCGGCACATTGGCCACCGTCAGAGCGCCCCCCAGCTCCGCCATCCGGCGGTAGGCCCGCAGCAGCACCGCGATGCCCGAGCTGTCCATAAAGGTCACGCCGCTCAGGTCCAGGGTGAGCCGCCGGGGCAGCCCCGCGTCCACCTGGCGGTCCAGCTCCTGCATGATGGCCCGGGCGCCGTGGTGGTCCACCTCCCCCGACACCGTCAGCCGCAGATTCCGGTCCTCCCCGGTACAGGTCACTGACATAGCTTGTCCCTCCTGTGCGTTGAAATACCTGTCTGTCCCAAGTTCTGGGCAGAAAAAAATCGCCATATACCATTTTCTGGTATATGGCGATTATAATGCATATGGGCCGCGCTTTTGGTCGAATTCCCTATTGGGGCCACGAGAATTCCGTAAACAGCCACTTGTCCCCCACCTTTTCGTAGGGGAAGGAGACGGAAACCGCCTGGGCCGGACGGGAGCCGTCGGACCAGGTCAGGGTGCCCTCCAGGCGGCAGACCAGCCTGGTATCGCTCTCCTGCTCCACCTGGACGGCGGCATCTGCCAGGTCGGGGGCGGTCCTGGCGCTCTGGGCGCAGCAGAGCACGCCGTCCACGTCCCGGTACAGGTCCATGCTCAGCAGCTCCTCCGCGATCTCGTCGGAGAAGATGCCCTTCAGATACATCCGCAGGTCCAGCACCGTGGAGAACCGGCTGTCCGTCACCGGGTACCACTCCCTGCCGTCCGCGGCCGTCTTGGCTCCGGCATCCACGGTCAGGGGCGCGCCCTGGAACCAGCCCCAGGCCTCCAGGGCTCTGGTAAACTGGACGCGGGCCTGCACCTGGGGCTGCTGGACGTACACGCCGAAGGCGTCATCCCGCTGCATGCGGTACACGCTGCCGCTGCGCATGATGACGAACCAGCCGCCGCTCTCCTGGGTCACAGTGCCGCCGGTGTAGCTGGGGTGGAGGACCCACATGTCCTCCCCGATGCCGGGGATCCCCGCGGCCCAGGTGTCAAACCAGCTCTTCAGCCGGTTCTGGTCCTCCCAGCCGCCGGTGTAGGACGCCAGATACTCCGCGCACAGGTCCAGCAGCCCGTCCCGGTCCAGCAGGGACTGGGACGCGATCTCCCAGCCCCCCTCCGGGTCGGCGGACCGGAGCATCACGTTCACCAGCTCGGCCGCCACGTCCTCAGGGGCCATGTCCCCTGTGGTGTCCTCGTAGAAATACACGTCGGGCTGGGACAGGGGCGAGCTGTCCGTCCCCTCTCCCCGGTCGTCCACCGACGTGCCGGGCACGTAGTCGGCAAACCAGTAGGCCCGGTCCAGGGCGTACCACTGGCTGTTGGACAGGCTGTCCGGGTACTTCTCCCACAGCTCCTCCGCCAGCGCCCGGCAGTCTGGCGCGCCGGTGGTCTGGGGCGGCTGGCTGTCCGTGGGCGCGGGAGAGACCGTCCCCTCCGGCGCAGGACTCACCTCCAACTCCTCCATGGGCGTGGGAGTAACCGTCTGCTCCGGCGTATCAGTGGGTTTTGCGCTGTCTGAGGGCATGGGCTGCCCCGTCTCCCCCGCCGGCTGCGTCCGGCATCCTGCGAGAAGCAGAAGAAGCAGTATGGCCAGCACAGCGGCTTGCTTTCTCATGCCGAACCCTCCCAACGGTAAATTGATTCTCCGGTTACAGTATACCCATCCGCAGCCCCTTTGCTGCCCGGCCGGAGCGGAAAACTGTATCCACCGCTATATGGTATGTAATAATACCTTTTTTCTCCGCTCCTATCAACGCTAATTTGTAAACTTTTTTGGGCGTGTGCCGCAGAAAAGCTTATTCTGCCCCACGGAAGTCCCTCATCCTCTCTTTTTCGCCCGTTTGGAACAAAATAAACATTTCTTTGCATACAGATGAAAAAAATGCCGCCGGAGACGGCGCATCGTCTCCGGCGGCAGAAGAGGCTATGGGGTTGGCGTTACATATTGGAGAGCTCTTCCTCCAGCTTGGCCACCAGCTCCTTGAGCTTGACGGACCGCTCCCGCTCGGCCTCCACCACGTTGGCGGGGGCCTTGTTCACAAAGCCGGGGTTGTTCAGCTTGGTCTCCAGCTTGTCCAGCTCGGCACGGTTCTTCTTGAGCTCCTTCTCCATGCGGGCCTTCTCCTTCTCCATGTCCACCAGCTCGGCCAGAGGGATGGAGATGCGGGCGGCGTGGGTGATGACGGTGACCATGCCCTTGGTGTCCTGGTCGGCGTCGGTGACGCCGGTGATGGTCACGTCGCTGGCGTAGCCCAGCCGCTTGAGGAAGGGGATGCCGGCCTCAAACACGTCCCGCTGCAGGGTGGACACGGTGACGTGGGCCTTCTTGGAGGGCGGCACGTTCATCTCGGAGCGGCGGGTACGGATGGCGCTGATGGCGTCCATGATCATCTCCATGGCCCGCTCCTCGTCGGGGAAGTCCAGGGCCACGCTGTGCTCCGGCCACTTCTGGAGCATCAGGTAATCCCCCTCGTGGGGCAGGGCCTGCCAGATCTCCTCGGTGATGAAGGGCATGAAGGGGTGGAGCAGCTTGAGGATCTGGGTGAGCACGTAGCAGAGCACCTTCTGGGCGTTGACCTTGGCGGCCTCGTCGTCGCCCTGGAGGCGGGCCTTGGTCAGCTCGATATACCAGTCGCAGTAGGAGTCCCAGATGAAGTCGTAGATCTTCTGTGCCGCCACGCCCAGCTCGTACTTGTCCATGTTCTCCGTCATCTCGGGGATCAGGGCGTTGAGCTTGGAGAGGATCCAGCGGTCCTCCATCTCCAGCTTCTCGGGCAGCTCGCACTTGTCGATGGTCAGGTTCATCATCAGGAAGCGGCTGGCGTTCCAGATCTTGTTGGCGAAATTGCGCATGGCCTCGCACCGCTCGGTGTAGAAACGCATGTCGTTTCCGGGGGAGTTGCCGGTGACCAGATTGAACCGCAGGGCGTCGGCGCCGTACTTCTCGGCGATCTCCAGGGGGTCGATGCCGTTGCCCAGGCTCTTGGACATCTTGCGGCCCTTGTCATCCCGCACCAGGCCGTGGATGAACACGGTGTGGAAGGGGGGCTTGCCGGTGTGCTCGCAGGCGGAGAAGATCATCCGGGCCACCCAGAAGAAGATGATGTCGTAGCCGGTGACCAGCACGTCGGTGGGATAGAAGTACTTGTAGTCCTCGGTCTCCTCGGGCCAGCCCAGGGTGGAGAAGGGCCACAGGGCGGAGGAGAACCAGGTGTCCAGCACGTCCTCCTCCTGCTTGATGTTCTTGGAGTGGCAGTGCTCGCACTCGGTGGGGTCCTCCTCGGACACGGTGATGTGGCCGCAGTCCTGGCAGGTCCAGGCGGGGATCTGGTGGCCCCACCAGAGCTGGCGGGAGATGCACCAGTCGTGGACGTTCTCCATCCAGTTGACATAGGTCTTGGAGAACCGGTCGGGGACGAACTTGACCTCCCCGTCGTTGACCACCCGCAGGGCCTCCTCGGCCAGGGGGGCCATCTTCACGAACCACTGGGCGGAGATCAGGGGCTCCACGTCGCTGTGGCAGCGGTAGCAGGTGCCCACGTTGTGCTGGTGGGGCTCCACCTTCACCAGGTAGCCCTGCTCCTCCAGGTCGGCCACAATGGCCTTCCGGGCCTCGTAGCGGTCCATGCCGGAGTACTTGCCGTACCCCTCCACCACGCGGCCGTTGTCGTCCAGCACCCGGATGGTCTCCAGGTTCTGCCGCAGGCCCACCTCGAAGTCGTTGGGGTCGTGGGCGGGGGTCATCTTCACGCAGCCGGTGCCGAACTCCATGTCCACGTAGTCGTCGGCCACGATGGGCATCTCACGGCCCACCAGGGGCAGGATGCACTTCTTGCCCACGATGTCCTTGTACCGGTCGTCGTTGGGGTTGACGGCCACGCCGGTGTCGCCCAGCATGGTCTCGGGCCGGGTGGTGGCCACGATGACATAGCGGCCCTCCTCGCCCTGGATGGGGTAGCGGATGTGCCAGAAGTAGCCGGGCTTGTCCTGGTACTCCACCTCGGCGTCGGACAGGGCGGTGACGCAGTGGGGGCACCAGTTGATGATGCGGCTGCCCTTGTAGATGAGGCCCTTCTTATACAGGGAGACGAACACGTGGCGCACGGCCTTGCTCAGGCCCTCGTCCATGGTGAACCGGGAGCGGGACCAGTCGCAGGAGGCGCCCAGCTTCTTCTGCTGCTCCACGATGCGGCCCCCGTACTTGTTCTTCCAGTCCCACACCCGCTCCAGGAACTTGTCCCGGCCCAGGTCGTAGCGGGTCAGGCCCTCGTTCTTGCGCAGCTCCTCCTCCACCTTGATCTGGGTGGCGATGCCGGCGTGGTCGGTGCCGGGCACCCACAGGGCGGCGTAGCCCTCCATCCGCTTGAAGCGGATCAGGATGTCCTGGAGGGTGGAGTCCATGGCGTGGCCCATGTGGAGCTGGCCGGTGACGTTGGGGGGCGGCATGACGATGGTGAAGGGCTTCTTGTCCGGGTCACGGTGGCCCACAAAGCAGCCGTTCTTCTCCCACATCTCGTAGATGCGGCCCTCCACCTCCTGGGGTTCATAGACCTTGGGAAGTTCTTTGTTCATTCTTTTTAACACTCCTTTTCGGGGCAAAAAACTTTATGCGCAACAAAAAAGTCCGCCCCAAGCCTTTTGCTCAGGACGAACTGATGCAGTCCGTGGTACCACCTGAATTTTCTCCCGCGGGAGAACACTCATTGTCTCGGTAACGGGAGAACCCGCCACCCCCTACTTGCTTCAGGGGCGGAGCTCCGGGACCACCTTCCGCATTCCCAACGGAGAGCCTTGCACCGGCCGGCTCCTCTCTGCACCCTGGAAAATGCGTACTCCTTCCCTTCGCGGCTTTTCACTGTGAACGCTCTTTAGTATATGCATTTCCCGGAACATTGTCAAGGAGAACAAATGGTTTCCCCGCTTTTTCGCCACCGGAAATACCCGGAACTTCTCCGGCGTCTGTGCGTCTAAAAAGTACACAACACCACAGAAACGGAGGCTGACAGGATGAAACGATCTGCTCTGTTGGGTCTGGCTCTGGCGCTGACCCTGCTGCCGGCCGGCTGCGGACAGGACGCCGTCCTGCCGTCCACTGAACTTTCTCCCACCCATGCGGAGGCGCAGGATACCGCCCCGCCGTCTGCCGAAATTCTCTCCTTCTCCTACGCCGAGGTACAGGATACCTGCGGGGAAAACGCGCCGGGCGTTCTGCTGGACGGCTTTCAAAACACCTCTCCCCTCCCAATCGGCAGCGCGGAGGAGGCCGTCCAGCGGGCCGCGGCGGAGTGTACTATTTCCTACGACTCCGTCACCTGCCGCTACGACAGCGCGGCCGACATGTGGGACGTCTGCTTCTTTACGGCGGGGATGGCCGGGGGCTGTCAGGACGTGTATCTCAACGGCAGCGGCGTCACCTGCCTGATCGTGTACGGCGAATGATCCCCCCGACGCTCTTCCCCAAAAAGTTCCATTGACCCGTTGCGTTTTTCCGCTTGGTCCTGTATAATATTTTCCGATATTTTTGCCCCTGTCTTTCGGGGCTGTATGCGGAGGCAATTTTCTATGACCATTGATTACAGAACCAGAGGCGTCTGCTCCACCCGGATGGTGATCGACGTGGAGGGCGACACGGTCCAGTCCGTGAAGATCTTCAACGGCTGCGACGGCAACCTCCAGGGCATCTCCCGGCTGGTGGAGGGCATGAAGGTCACCGACGCCATCTCCAAGCTGGAGGGCATCCACTGCGGCGGCAAGTCCACCTCCTGCCCCGACCAGCTGGCCCAGGCCCTCAAGCAGGCGGTCCAGGCCTGACCCGGTCCATACCAAAGAGAGAGCGGTCCCAACGGCCCTGGCGCCGGTGGGGCCGCTTTCCGTGAGGAGAGATCATCCATGGCTTCGTCCATTCTTTCGTTCGTCAAGCGGGAGGCCGTGGGCTGCATCGCCCTGCTGTGCGCCCTGGTCTCCATGATTTTTGTCCCGCCCTCGGCGGCCTACCTGGGGTACATCGACTTCCGGGTGCTCTCCCTGCTCTTCTGCCTGATGGCGGTGGTGGCCGGACTCCAGGACTGCGGCCTCTTCGCCGTGCTGGCCCAGAAGCTGCTCACCGGCAAGAAGCGGATGCGCTTCATCTCCCTGGTGCTGGTGCTCCTCCCCTTCTTCACCTCCATGCTCATCACCAACGACGTGTCCCTCATCACCTTTGTCCCCTTCACCCTGCTGGTGCTGGGGCTGGTGGGGCGGCTGGAGCGGGCCCTGTACCTGGTGGTGCTCCAGACCCTGGCGGCCAATCTAGGCAGCATGGCCACCCCGGTGGGCAACCCCCAGAACCTGTACCTCTACTCCGCCTTCGGCATCCCCGCCGGGGCGTTCTTCGCCGTCATGGTCCCCCTGACCCTGGTGAGCCTGGTGGGCCTGTCCGTGGCCGCACTGTGCGTCAGGCCGGAGGGCATCGAGGTCCGCTTCCCCGAGAAGCAGACCATCCGGCGGCCCCGTCAGCTGTGGCTGATGGCGGTGCTCTTCCTGCTGTGCCTGCTGTCCGTGTTCCACGTGCTCCACTACGCCGTGCTGCTGGCCATCGTGGCGGTGTGCCTGCTCCTCTTCGCCCGGCACCTCTTCCCCCGGGTGGACTACGGACTGCTCTTCACCTTTGTCTGCTTTTTCATCTTCGCGGGCAACATCGGCAACATCCCGGCGGTGAAGGACTTCCTCTCCGCCGTCATGGCAGAGAACACCTTTATTACCTCCCTGTGCGCCAGCCAGGTCATCAGCAACGTGCCCGCGGCGGTGCTCCTCTCCGGCTTCACGGAGGACTGGAAGGGCCTGCTGCTGGGCACCGACGTGGGCGGCCTGGGCACCCTCATCGCCTCCCTGGCCAGCCTGATCTCCTTCCGGCTGTACCTCAAGTCCCCCGGCGCCAAGCCCCTGCGGTACCTGGGCGTGTTCACCCTGGCCAATCTGGTGGGGCTGGTAATTCTGATCGCCGTGTCCATGCTCTTTCTGCTGTAAGATAGGTTCCGCTGACATAAAAGAGGTTCGCACCCAGGTGCGAGCCTCTTTTTTATGTACTTGTTCAGGAGAGCAGGATGCGGTCGTTGTCCAGGCCCTTGCCCACGTTCTCCCGGAAGCGGCGGAGCAGGTCGTCCACGGTCATGCCCCTGCGCTCCTCCCCCTTCACGTCCAGCACGATGCGGCCCGAGTCCATCATCAGGGTCCGGTTGCCCAGCTCCAGGGCCTGGTGCATGTTGTGGGTGATCATCAGGCAGGTCAGGTGGTCCCGCTCCACGATCTCCCGGGTCAGGCGGAGCACCTTCTCCGCCGTGGCCGGGTCAAGGGCGGCGGTGTGCTCGTCCAGCAGCAGCAGCTTGGGGGGCACCATGGTGGCCATCAGCAGGGTGAGGGCCTGGCGCTGGCCGCCCGAGAGCAGGCCCACCGGCTGCTTCATCCGGTCCTCCAGCCCCATGTCCAGCCGGGAGAGCTGCTCCCGGAACAGCTCCTTGTCCTTCCGGCTCACCCGGCTGAAATAGGCCCGCTGGCTCCTGCCCGCCCGCAGGTAGGCCAGGGCCATGTTCTCCTCAATGGTCATGTGGGGCGCGGTGCCCCGCATGGGGTCCTGGAACAGGCGGCCCAGTTCCCGGCTGCGGCGGTAGCCGGGCAGGTAGGTGATGTCCTTTCCGTCCAGGGTGATGTACCCCTCGTCGGGGAAGAAGTCGCCGGCGATGGCGTTGAACATGGTGGACTTGCCCGCGCCGTTGGAGCCCACGATGGCCGCAAAGTCCCCCGGCTCCAGCTTCAGGGACAGATGGTTCAGGGCCTTCTTCTCGTTGACGGTGCCCGGATTGAAGGTCTTGGACAGGTTGTTCAGCTCCAGCATGTCAGCGCGCCCCCTTTCTGGCCGCCATGGCCCGGCGCTTTTTGTTCTGCAGGGCGGCCCACTGCTTCAGGGTGGGCATGGCGATGGCCAGGGCCACCACGATGGCGGTGACCAGCTTGAGACAGTCGATGGGGATGGGAGAGCGGAGCACCAGGGCGTACACAACGCGGTAGAGGATGCTGCCCAGGATGACGGCGACGGCCCCCCGGAACATGGCGCCCCGGCCCACGATGGTCTCGCCGATGATGAGGCAGGCCAGGCCGATGACCACAATGCCGGTGCCGCCGTTGATGTCGGCGGTCTTCTGGGCCTGGCCCACCACCGCGCCGGACAGGCCGGTGAGGGCGTTGGCCACGCACAGGCCAACGGTGATGGTAAAGGTGGGGTTGATGGAGGAGGCACGCACCATGTCCCGGTTGTCGCCGGTGGCCCGGATGGACAGGCCCAGCCGGGTGTTCAGGAAGAGCACCAGCAGCACGCCCATCAGAATCGTGATGCCGCCGGAGAGGAGAATGGCGTACCAGTCGCCGCCGATGCCGGTGGCGCGGAAGAGGGTGAAGATGGTGTCCTGCTTGAGCAGGCTCTGGTTTGCCTTCCAGCCCATGGCCATCAGGTTGATGGTGTACAGGCCCGTGTTGGTGATGATGCCCGCCAGGATGGAGGGCACCCCCAGCTTGGTCTGGAGGAAGGCGGTGACGAATCCGGCGCAGGCCCCCGCCAGCATGGCGGCGGGGATGGCCAGGAAGGGGTGGCCGGCGGCGGTGAGGGTGACCGACACCGCGCAGCCCAGTACAAAGCAGCCGTCGGTGGTCATATCGGCGATGTCCAGCACCCGGTAGCTGAGGAACAGGGCCATGGCCACCAGCGCGTACTGGAAGCCCAGCTCCAGGGCCGTCTGTGCAACGTAGAGCACGGGAAATCCGCTCCTTTCCAAAACGCAAGCCATCCCCCGGCCTTAGCCGGGGGACAGCCTGTGTGAGATTTGATTCAGTCCTCGGTGGTGGTGACGGTGGTCACCTGGCCCATGCTGTCGAACACCGAGTAGTCGATGCCCAGGGCGTCGGCGGTCTCGGAGTTGACGGTGATGATGCCGCCGGACACCTGGTAGTAGTCCTCCATGGCGTCCATGCCCTCGGTGACGGCCTTGTAGGCCAGGTCGGCGGTCTGGGCGCCCAGGTCGGTGTAGTTCACGCCGCAGGTGGCGAAGGCGCCGTTGCGGACAAAGGAGTCGGCCCCGGTGTAGTGGGGGATGCCCGCCTCGATAAAGTCCTCATAGATGGCCAGCTCGGCGGACATAATCACATTGTCGGTGGGGGTGAACACCGCGTCCACGCCGTCGGCGATGAGGGAGCTGGCGGCGGCGATGACCTCGTCGTTGGTGTTGGCGGTGGCCTCCTCATAGGCGATGCCCTTGCCGTCCAGATATTCCTTGGCCTCGGCGATGGGCACCTGGGAGTTGGGCTCGGACAGGGAGTAGAGCAGCCCCACCTTGGACACGTTGGGGTTCTGCGCCAGCATCATGTCCATGATCAGGTTGGTGTCCAGGGCGTCGCTGGTGCCGGTGACGTAGTCGATGCCGGTCAGGTCGGCGGTGTCGGGATAGGAGATGGCGGCAAAGACCACCGGGGTCTTGGTCTCCTCGGCGCACACGGCCATCACCTGGGCGGCGGTGGTGGCGATGGGGATGATCACGTCCACCCCGTCGGCAATGGCCTGGTCGCCCAGCTGCCGCAGCACGCTCTGGTCGTTCTGGCCGGAGGACACCTCATAGTGGATGGTCACGCCCTGCTCGGCGGCGATCTCGTCCAGCCGGGCGGTGATGGCGTTGGCGATCTCGTCCAGAGAGGCGTGGTCCATCTGCTTGACCACGGCCACGTTATAGGTCTTGCCGCCGGACTGCTGCGCGGTGTTTCCCGCTCCGCCGGTGTCGCCGCCGGTCTGGGTGCAGGCGGTGAGGGACAGGGTCATGGCGGCCGCGGCGGTCAGGGCGGCGATGGACTTCAGATTCAGCTTCTTCATGGTAGTTCCTCCAAATTCTCGTCCCCGGCGGCCTCTGCCCCGGCGGACTTTAATGTGTTTGGATGGTTGATGGAGGGGCCGTCTGCCAAGCGGCCTTGATTTGAGAAACAAAAAAAGCCTTTGTCCCCACATGGGACAAAAGCTTCTGCTTCTGCGATACCACCCAAATTGACGCTTGCGCGTCCGCTCGCTTCGCGCACCATCATGCGCGCCCGATGGGTAACGGGTGGGAGCCCGTCGGCATCTACTTGGGTTTCCCCGTTCAAGCCGCCCTCCGGAGTCCATTCACGCGCCCGCCTCAGATCCCGCTCACACTGTCCGGGAATCGCTTTGCATCAGCTGCAACGGCTACTTCTCTCCGTCATAGGTTTCGCTGCTTTATTGCTTTGTTGTATTGCATTATACGCAGGAAGGGGACATTTGTCAACCCCCTGTTTCCTCTTTTTTCGCCGGGACACAGCAGCGCCCCGGCGGAGGGGTTCCGCCGGGGCGCTGGCCGGATCATTCCGCGTGGACCTTCTCCCCTCTCTCCCGGTGGAGGAAGGAGAACTTGGTCTCCGAGCAGATGACCGCCACAAAGATGAGCACAAAGCCCAGCACCATCAGGGGCGTGGGCCGCTCGTCGGCAAAGAGGATGGAGAACACCACGCCGAAGGGGGCCTCCAGGGACAACAGCACTGCCGCTGTGGCGGGGGCGGTGTACTTCTGGCCGATGTTCTGGAACAGCAGGGCCCCGCAGGAGGCGAAGATCACCAGGTAGGCCAGGGAGAGGACCAGGCCGCCGTCCATGGCCTCCACAGGCAGGACGGGCCGGGTCACCAGCACCCCCAGCCAGGAGAAGACGGCAAAGGAGGCGAACTGGATGGCGGTGAGGAGGAAGATGTCCCGGCCCTCGGAGAAGCGGGCCACGGCCACGATGTGGGCCGCGAAGAAGAAACCGCCCACCAGGGTCAGGCCGTCGCCGATGCTGATGGCCGCGGCGTTCTCACCGGTGACCGACACCAGCCCGATGCCCGCGATGCACAGCACGGCGGCGGCGATGTTGTACCGGTCGGGCCGCTTCCGGGCCACCGCCCAGTACAGGAAGGGCACGATGACGCAGTAGACGGCGGTGAGGAAGGCGTTCTTGCCCGGCGTGGTGCCCTCCAGCCCGAAGGTCTGGAAGGCATAGGCCAGGAAAAGGAAGAAGCCCATGATGCCGCCGCCGATGAAGTAGTGCCTGTCCACCAGCTTCCACCGCTTCCAGAAGACCAGCGCCAGCACCACGGCGGAGGCCGTGAACCGGATGGCCAGCAGCCAGAAGGTGGGCAGCACGTCCACGCTGCTCTTCATGACCACGAACGAGCTGCCCCAGATGATGGTGGCCAGGATGATGAGAGGTGTTGACAACCGGGCCAGCGCCCGGTCTCTGTTCTGTTCCTGCACGGTTGCCCCGCTCCTTTGGTTGTGATAGAATAGTTGGGAATCTCAATTTGGAGGACTCTATGAAACTCTTTGATTTTGACGGCACGCTGGTGGACTCCAACGGCGTGTGGGAGGAGATCGACGTCCGCTTTCTCCAGCGCCGGGGGCTGACCCCCACCCGGGAGTACTGCGAGACGGTGGGCCACTCCATCTTCCCCATTGCCGCCCAGTTCACCCGGGAGTACTACCACCTGGACCTGGAGCCCCAGGCCATCATGGACGAGTGGCTCTCCATGGCCCGGGACGCCTATGAGCACCAGGTGCCCCTGAAGCCGGGGGCGGCGGAGTACCTGGTGCAGTGCGCCGCCCAGGGGACGCCCATGGCCCTCTTCACCGCCTGCGTGCCCGAGCTGTGCCGGGCGGCCCTGGAGCGCCACGGCCTGAAGCAATACTTTTCCCGGGTAATCTACGTCCAGGAGATGGGCCTGGAGAAGCGCAACCCCAAATCCTTCCAGCTGGCCCTGGAGCAGCTGGGGGTGCCGGCCAGCGCCTGCACCATGTACGAGGACTCCCCCGGCGCCTGCGAGGCGGCCAAGGCCGCCGGCCTGACGGTGGTAGGGGTATACGACCGCTTCTATGCCGCCCACGAGGAGAAAATGCGCCGGCTATGCGACTGTTATGTTTATAGCTTTACAGAGCTTCTGGCCTGATTTCCATGCTGTCCGTTGTGCCCCAGCCGCTGTACGGCGCACACCCTTTACACAGGGTGTGCGCCGTTTTTCTTTCTCTGAGCCGCTTACAGCTTGGTCATGTGCTGGGCCGCCGACTTGAGCATCAGCTTTTTGGTGCCCACGTTGTCAAAGGCGATCTCGATGAGGGCGTCGCCGCCCATGGGCATCAGGTTGACCACCATGCCCTTGCCGAAGGCCTTGTGCTGGACCATGTCGCCCTTGTGGAAATCGGCCGGCTTGGCGGCGGAAGCGGCGCCGCCGATCTTGGGCTCCACCGCCGTGCCCTTGGGGTAGGTGGTGTAGCCGCCGCCCAGGGAGTACCCCCGCTCGGCGGGCTTGCGCCATGCGGGCGCCTTCTTCTTGGGGGGCTCTCCGTCCTGGTGCTCCTCGGTCCGCTCGCTGCGGGGCAGACGGCCCGACTTCTCCACGTACTCCTCCGGGATCTCCCCCAGGAAGCGGGAGGGCCGGTTGTTGTTGGTGCGGCCGAAGAGCATGCGCTGGGAGGCGCAGGTCATGTACAGCTTCTCCTTGGCCCGGGTCATGGCCACGTAGCACAGGCGGCGCTCCTCCTCCATCTCCTCCGGCTCGCCGATGGCACGGATGCCGGGGAAGATGCCCTCTTCCACGCCCACCACAAAGACCACCGGGAACTCCAGGCCCTTGGCCGAGTGCATGGTCATCATGACCACGCAGTCCTCCTCGGGGTCGTGGCTGTCCAGGTCGGTGTACAGGGCGATCTCGTCCAGGAAGCCGGACAGGCTGGGCTCGTCGGCGTTCTCCAGATAGCCGTTGATGGAGGTCAGCAGCTCCTGCACGTTCTCCAGCCGGGTGCGGTCCTCAATGGTGTTCTTCTGCTCCAGCATGACGGCGTACCCGGTGCGGGCCACCAGCTCCTCATAGAAGGCGGGCAGCTCCATCTCGCCGGACAGCTTGCGCAGCTCGGCCATCATGTCGGTGAAAGCGGCCAGCTTGGCCGCCGCCTTCTGGAGCTCCGGATAGGCCTGGGCGTTGGAGATGACCTCCCACAGGGAGCGCCCCTCCTGGGCGGCGATGTTCTGGGCCCGGTCGATGGTGGTGGCGCCGATGCCCCGGGGCGGGTTGTTGATGATGCGCTGGAGGCGCAGGTCGTCGCCGGGGTTGTTGATGACGCACAGGTAGGCCAGCATGTCCTTGACCTCGGCCCGGTCGAAGAAGCGGATGCCGCCGATGATGCGGTAGGGCACGCCGTTGCGCTTGAAGGCCTGCTCGATCTGGTTGGACTGGGCGTTCATCCGGTAGAGCACGGCGTGGTCCTTCCAGTGCCGCCCGGAGGAGTAGCTGCCCAGGATCTGGGCCGCCACATACTGGGCCTCGTCGTGCTCGTTCATGGCGGTGTAGCACTGGACCTTGTCGCCCTCGCCGTGGTCGGTCCACAGCTCCTTGCCCTTGCGGCCCTGGTTGTTGCGGATGACCGCGTTGGAGGCCTCCAGGATGTTCTTGGTGGAGCGGTAGTTCTGCTCCAGGCGGATGACCCGGGCGCCCTTGTACTGCTTCTCAAAGGAGAGGATGTTCTCAATGGTGGCGCCCCGGAAGCGGTAGATGGACTGGTCGTCGTCGCCCACCACGCAGATGTTCTCGTACCCGCCCGCCAGGGTGGCGGAGAGCTGGTACTGGAGGTTGTTGGTGTCCTGGTACTCGTCGATGAGCACATAGCGGAACTTCCGCTGGTAGTACTCCCGCACCTCGTCAAACTCCTTGAGCAGGCGGACGGTGTGGAGGATGATGTCGTCAAAGTCCAGGGCGTTGGCGTCCCGCAGCCGCTTCTCGTACTCCACATACACCTTGGCGATCTTGATGAGGCGGTAGTCCCCCGCCTTCTCGCACTCGGCCAGGTAGTCCGCCCCCAGCTTCATGGCGTCCTTGGCCCGGGAGATGTACCCGGCGATGCTCTTGGCGGGGAAGGCCTTGTCGTCCAGGTTGAAGTCCTTGATGATGTCCTTGATGACCCGCTCGGCGTCGGCGGTGTCGTAGATGGTGAAGGACTTGGAGAAGCCCAGCCGGTCGATGTCCCGCCGCAGGATGCGCACGCAGGCGGAGTGGAAGGTGGAGGCCCAGATGTCGTTGGCCGCGGGGCCCAGCATCCGCTCCAGCCGCTCCTTCAGCTCCCCAGCGGCCTTGTTGGTGAAGGTGATGGCGATGATGGACCAGGGCACCGCCGGGTCCACCCGGCACAGCCGCTCCTGCTCCGCCTTCTTCTCCGGGTCGGGATGGGCCGCGTAGTCCTCCAGGAAGGCCAGGTCCTCCCCGGTGACCCACTCGGGCACCTCGTCGCAGTCGGAGCCCCGGCCGTACTTCATCAGGTTGGCGATGCGGTGGATGAGCACGGTGGTCTTGCCGCTGCCCGCGCCTGCCAGCAGCAGCAGGGGGCCCTCGGTGGCCAGCACGGCCTTGCGCTGCTCCGGATTCAGATTCTGATAGTCCAGCTCGATCGCGGCTCTGCGGGCCTTGCAGAACCGCAGTTCTTCTTCTCGATTCAGCATGTTCTTCTCCTCGGCAATACGGAAGCCGTCCACACCGTGGACGGCTTCCGCAGTTTTGTGTGTTCTATTTTATCGGAAAATGCCGGTCAGGTCAAGGCGTGACGGCGCTCTTTTTTCGCACTACTCCCATGCATCCAGGCCCCATGTGCCGTCGTCCAGCTCGCTGATCTTCAGCAGATCGGGCTCCGCCGCTCCCTCCTCCCCGATCTGGTAGTAACCCAGGATATGGGAGGTCCGGCGGCCCACGTTGTCCTCGCTGAACAGCACGATGGCCAGGGCGTCCCCCGCCTGGGCGGACACGTCTCCCAGGGGTACATTGACATAGGTGGACAGGCTCCAGTTGGGCTCCACCACTATCCCGCCTTCCTGCGTATCCACCGGTATGGTCTTCACCAGCTTCTCCCCCACGAGCACGCCCACCTCCAGCCGGACCACCTCCGGCCTGGTGCCCACGTTGTAGGGATCGCTGCAGTCCACGGTCACCTCCGCCATCACCGACGCGTCTTCAGTCAGGCCGTTCTCCGACAGACTGCCGCTGGTTACCGTGCCGCCCAGGCCCACGGAGTAGCGCTCCGCCAGCCTCATGGCGGTATAGAGCTGCTGGGTGCGGCTCACGCCTGCGGTGTCTGCCACCAGATAGATCTGGATGTCGTCGCTGAGGGGGCAAATCAATTGGGCGGTAAAGACCTGCTCCTCTCTCGCTCCGGTGACTGTGACCTGCTCCCCGTCGCTGCGGGCCAGGAAGGACACGGTCGTATCCTCCCCCACCTCTTTCATGGTGACGGCGATGTCATAGGCGGCGGTATCGGCCGCCAGATCCACCGCCGACAGGATGCAGCTCCAGTCGGTGACCAGGCTGCTCTCCGCCTCCAGGGTGGCGGTGAACTTCTCCCCCACGCCGGAGACGATCTTCCACTCCAGTTCCTCCATCTCCCGGCTCATGCCCGACATCCGCCGCTCCAGCTGGGTGAGCCAGTTCCATGCCGGCAGCACCACCAGCGCCAGCACCAGAATGCCGCCCAGAATCAGCGGGCCGGGCCGGATGCGCCGCTTCCGCTGCTCCAGGTAGCGGGTCACCACCGCCTCCACCATGGCCAGCTGTTCCTCGCTGAGCTGTTCGCCCGAGGCCTGCTCCGCCCCATCCCCCAGGGGCTCCTCCACCTCCAGCAGGCCGGCCAGGGAGATGCCGAAGACCCGGCTCATGGCGATGCAGTTGTTCACGTCGGGCACCGTCTTGTCCGCCTCCCACTTGCTGACGGCCTGGCGGGACACCCCTACCAGCTCTCCCAGCCCCTCCTGTGAGAGGCCCTTCTCTTTTCTCAGGGCGGCGATCCGCTGTCCCAGTGTCATGGTCCGCTCCCTCCTTCCGCCTCCAGCATACCCGGTTTTCTTCCCCGCCGTCCACCAAATATGCCTTCCCTTTTGTCAACCGGAGCTTCCATCCGGTGTTTTTCGCCGGAATTTCCGCTTCCAGCATACCACACCCGGCCTGCGGGCGCCATTCTTTTCTTCTGCTTGTGTTTTTGCTCCAAAGCATGTATACTATTAGAGCTGACTTTTGCACTTTAAAGAGCATTCGTCTCCGCCGGGCGCGGCAGGCCCACCGAGATGCCTGTCCGGCGGTATATCTATCTGGAGGTACTACGCATGGCGCATCACCATTCCGCTCACAGCGGAACATTCCGCAGCTCCGCCGGCTTCATCCTCGCGGCGGTTGGCTCCGCCGTGGGCATGGGCAACATCTGGCTCTTCCCCTACCGGGTGGGCCAGTACGGCGGCGGCGCGTTTCTCATCCCCTACTTCATCTTTGTGGCTCTGTTCAGCTACGCCGGACTGTCCGGCGAGTTCGCCCTGGGCCGTCTCACCGGCACGGGCACGATGGGCTCCTTCGACTACGCCCTCAAGGCCCGGGGCAGGCGGGGCGGAAAGATCATCGGCATCATGCCCCTGCTGGGCGTGCTGGGCATCGCCATCGGCTACTCGGTGGTGGTGGGCTGGGTGCTGCGGTACATCGCCGGGTCGGTGACCGGCTCCGTCCTGGCCGGGGACTCCGCCGCCTTCTTCGACACCCTGGCGGTGGACTTCGGCTCGGTGCCCTGGCACCTGATCGCCGTGGCCCTGACGGTGCTCATCCTGGTTCTGGGCGTCTCCGCCGGCATCGAGAAGATCAGCAAGTTCATGATGCCCGCATTCTTTGTCCTGTTCCTGGTCATCGCCGTGCGGGTGGCCTTCCTCCCCGGCGCGGTGGACGGCTACCTCTACCTGCTCAAGCCGGACTGGACCTATCTGCTCGACCCGGAGACCTGGATCATGGCCATGGGACAGGCCTTCTTCTCCCTGTCCATCAACGGCGCGGGCATGCTCATCTACGGCAGCTACATGAAGAAGTCGGAGGACATCATCCACCACTCGGTGGTCACTGCCCTGCTGGACACCCTGGCCGCCCTGCTGGCCGGCTTTGCCATCATCCCGGCGGTGTTCGCCTTCGGCATTGAGCCCGCCTCCGGCCCCTCCCTCATGTTCGTCACCCTGCCCAAGGTGTTCCAGCTGATGCCCGGCGGACAGCTCTTCGCCCTGCTGTTCTTTGTGTCCGTGTTCTTCGCCGGCATCACCTCCCTGATGAACATGCTGGAGGCCTGCGGTGCCGCCCTGGAGTCCAACCTGAAGCTGCCCCGGTGGCTGTCCACCACCATTGTAGGCGTGGTGGTGTTCGGCGTGTCCGTGTTCCTGGAGTCCCTGTCCGGCATGGGCAGCTGGCTGGACCTCATCACCATCTATGTGGCCCCCTTCGGCGCGGTGCTGGGCGCCGTGTTCATCTACTGGGTGCTGGGCCTGGACCCCATCAAAAAGGAGCTCATGCTGGGCCGGGACAAGCCCATCGGCAAGGCCTTCGACTTCATCGCAAAATACGTCTACGTCATCCTCTCCGGCGCCGTGGTCATCTTCGGCATCATTTACGGCGGCATCGGCTGACAACCAAAAACGCGCCCCGCGGGAACTCCCGCGGGGCGCGTTTTGTATGTTCTGATACTCAGAAGGGCATCTTCTTGGGTTCCACCTGCATGGTCAGCCACTTGAGCTCGGTGAAGTCCTCCATGGAGTACCGGCCGCCCTCCCGGCCGAAGCCGCTGAACTTCACGCCGCCGGAGGGGGCGGTGGTGCCGCTGAGGAAGGTGGTGTCGTTGATATGTACCATGCCCGCCTCCATCCGCAGCCCCAGGGACCAGGCCAGCTCCAGGTTGTGGGTCAGCAGGGCGGCGGACAGGCCGTACTCGTTGTCGTTGCACAGCGCCAGGGCCTCCTCCGGGTCCCCCGCCCGCACCACCGACGTCACCGGGCCGAAGCTCTCCTCGTGGAAGATCCGCATCTCGGGGGTCACGCCGGCGAGCACCGTGGGCCAGTACCAGGGGCCCTCATGGCGGCCGCCGGTGAGCAGCTTTGCCCCCTTGGACAGGGCGTCCTCGATCTGCCCGTCGATGAACTTCCACTTCTCCGGCTGGATGAGGGGGCCGATGATGGTGTCCTCCTCCCTGGGGTCGCCCACCTTCAGGCCCTCGGCCCGGCGGACCAGGGCGTCGCAGAAGGGCTCATACCCCTCCCCTTCCACGATGATGCGGGAGGTGGCCATGCACACCTGTCCCTGGTGGCAGAAGGCGCCGTAGGCGGCGATGTCCGCCGCCTGGACCGGGTCGAAGTCCCTCAGGACGATGAGGGGATTCTTGCCGCCCAGCTCCATGGCCACCTTCTTCAGGTCCCGGGCGGCCCGGACGGCGATGGACCGCCCCACCGCGCTGGAGCCGGTGAAGGTGACCATCCGCACCCTGGGGTCGTCCACCAGCAGGTCGCCGATGACCTCGCTGCGGCCGGGCACCACGTTGAGCACGCCGGCGGGCAGGCCTGCCGCGTCAAAGACCTCCGCGATGGCCAGGCCGGTGGCCGGGGTGATGGGGGACGGCTTGAGGATAAAGGTGTCCCCGGCGGCCAGGGCGTAGGCCAGCTTTTTGATGGCCAGAATCATGGGGTAATTGAAGGGGGTGATGCCCAGCACCACGCCCAGGGGCGACCGGACGGCCATGGACATCTGCCCCGGCCCACCGGGCTGGAGCACCTCGCCGTGGAGCCGGCGGCACTCCCCCGCCGCCACCCGCAGGATGCCCGCGCTGCCCATGACCTCCCCCCGGGCCTTGTACCGGGCCGAGCCGCTCTCGGCGATCATCAGGTCGGTCAGCTCGGCGGCCCGGGCCTCCATCTCATCGGCGGCCCGGAGCAGCAGCCGCTCCCGGACGTCGGGGGCTGTGGCGGCCCACTTGCCCCGGGCTGCGTAAGCCGCCGCCAGGGCCCTCTCCGCGTCCTGACGGCCGCCCATGTGGACCATGGCCATCACCGACCCGTCGGCCGGGTTCCGGTCCTCCATCACCTCGCCGTCAGTCTGGGGCACCCAGGCCCCGTCGATATAGAGCAGGTATTCTCTCATCGTCTCTCCCCTTCCCGGCATAAGCGCCGTACATTGTGTTTTGACCAGCGGGCCGCCGCCCGCACAGGTTATTACATCAGAGGGGCAAACACGCGCAGCACCGCCCGCAGCAGACGGCGGAGCATGGACCGCTCCCGGCACCGGGCCAGGGTGATCTCCTGGCAGACGGCCAGGGTGTCCAGGAAGTCCCGCTTCACGTCCAGCACGGCGGGCGCGCCGCACAGCCACACGCCGTCCTCAAAGTGGAGGAACATACTGCGGTAGTCCATGTTGATGGAGCCGACGGTGGCGTAGCAGTCGTCCACGGCGAAGTTCTTGCCGTGGACAAAGCCGGGGGTGTACTCAAAGATCCGCACCCCCGCCTCCAGAAGGGGCTCGTAGTGGGCCCGGGTGACCTCAAAGATGATCTTCTTGTCCGGGATATGGGGCGTCATGATGCGCACGTCCACGCCGGACTTGGCGGCGTTGCACAGGGCGGTGTTGACGCTGTCGCTGATGATGAGATAGGGCGTGGTGATATACACGTAGCGCCTGGCCTTGCTGATCAGGTTGAGGTACACCGTCTCCCCCACCGGCTCCCCGTCCAGGGGGCTGTCGGTGTAGGGCTGGACGTACCCCAGGTCCCGGTCCGCGGGAAGGGGCGGCAGAGCTGCGGGACGGTAGGCGCTGTAGTCCTCCTCGCCGCCGCAGATATACTCCCACATGGTGAGGAACATGACCGTCATGCTCCAGGCCCCCTCGCCGGTGACCCGGATGGCGCTATCCTTCCAGTGGCCGTACCGCCGGCGCTGGTTGATATACTCGTCGGCCAGGTTGATGCCGCCGGTGAAGGCGGTATGGCCGTCCACAATGCAGAACTTCCGGTGGTCCCGGTTGTTCAGCCGCACGGACAGCACCGGGATGAACCGGTTGAACACCCGGCAGCGGATGCCCCTGGCCTCCAGCTCACGGGGGTAGTTCTTGGGCAGGGTGTAGAGACAGCCCACGTCGTCGTAGATGACCCGCACGTCCACCCCGGCCCTGGCCTTCTCCTCCAGGATCTCCAGGATAGAGTCCCAGAACAGGCCCCGGCTGATGATGAAATACTCCAGGAAGATATACCGTTTCGCCCCACGCAGGGCCTCCAGCATGTCGGCAAACACGTCGTCCCCCAGGGGGTAGTATTCGGCGTCCGTGTTGGCGCACAGCGGACAGTGGGCAAACCGCTCCAGATAGCGGGCCTGGTTGGCGGCGTCCGTGCCGTACCGCTCCTCCAGCACGTCCGCCTTGCACTCGTCGCTGAGCACCTCGGTCAGGCGGCGGTCCATGCCCTCCATCTTCCGGCGCATCCGGGCAGAGAGCTGGTTGCCGCCTGAGAGGAGGTACACCAGCCCGCCGAACAGCGGTGCCAGAAGAATGGGCACGATCCAGGCGATCTTATACCCCGGGTCGGTGCGGGCGTTGATGATCCACAGCACCACCAGGATGGAGACCGCCGTGCAGAAGAAGTAGAAGTAGACAAAGTAGTTGGCAAACTCCACCATCACCACCGCCAGGATCACCACCTGGAGCACCAGAAGGACGCCCACCAGGGCGGTGCGGTGAAAGAGGATGGAGGCCGCTTTTTTCAGAAATCCCGTAGTTTTTTCCTCCGTTCGCTATGCCTGTCTTTTGTCTGTTTTCTGCTGCCGGACCACCACGTTCTCCTCCCCCAGCATCTCGGTCAGCTCCCGCACCAGGGCGGGATGGACCACGCAGGGTATGGGGGCGGCCCACTGCTCCGTGTCCGCGAATTTGGCCTTGAAGGGCTCGTCCCCGGGGAAGAGCTCCAGGATCAGCTTGATCTTCCGCCAGCGGGGGTCGCGGGCGCTGGGCAGAAGGACAAAAATCTTCTGCCGCTGTCTCCCCTTGGGGGCTTCCGGCTCCTTGGCCGGCTCGCCGCCATCCTGCAGCAGGGGCCGCACCGAGTCCACCATCAGCTGGGGGGCCTTCTCGTCCCGGACCGAGATGCGTCCGGCAGCCAGCACGGGCATGTTCTCCTTGAGATAGCTGCCGCTCTCCCCCAGCACCCGGGAGAACACCAGCAGCTCCATGGAGCCGGTGTCGTCCTCCAGGGTGACGTAGGCCATGAGGGAGTTGCTCCGGGTGGTCTTGGTCTTGACGGCGGAGATAACGCCGGCGATGTTCACCTTCTGCCCGTCCTGGAAGTCGGTATTGCCCTCCTCCTGGGCGAAGTCGGACAGAATGGCCCCGATGGGGGCGGCGTGGTACCGCCGGGCGGTCTCCCGGTACTCGTCCATGGGGTGGCCGGTGAGGTAGAGGCCGGTGGTCTCCTTCTCCATGGTCATCAGCTCCCGGCGGGAGAACTCGGGGATGTCGGGCAGGGCCACCTCCGGGGCGGTCTGGGGCTGGTCCCCGCCGCCGCCGAACAGGTCGAACTGGCCCTCCAGGTTCTTCCGCCTGGTCTGGGCGATGGAGTCCACCACCTGGGGGAACACCTTCAGCAGCTGGGAACGGCGGGCGCCGGTGCTGTCAAAGGCGCCGCACTTGATGAGGCTCTCCAGCACCCGCTTGTTCAGGTCCGCGTCCATCATGCGGGCGCAGAAGTCGGACAGGGACCGGAAATTCCCGCCCCGCTCCCGCTCGTCCAGGACGGACTGGATAAAGCCCCAGCCCACCCCCTTCACCGCCGCCAGGCCGAAGCGGATGTTCTCCCCGGTGACGGTGAAGCTGGCCCCCGACTCGTTGATGTCCGGGGGCAGCAGGGCGATGCCGCACTCCTTGCACTCGGCGATGTACTCCGCCACCTTCTCGCTGGAGTCCAGCACGGAGGTGAGGAGAGCTGCCATATATTCTCTCGTGTAATGGCACTTAAAATACGCGGTCTGGTAGGCCACGATGGCGTAGGACACGGCGTGGGCCTTGTTGAAGGCGTAGTTGGCGAAGTCGTAGATCTCGTCGTAGATGTCCATGCCGGTCTGCTCGGGCACGCCCCGGGCGATACAGCCCTCAATGCCCCGCTCGCTGTCGCCGTAGAGGAAGGTCTGCCGCTCCTTCTCGATCTGGGCCTTCTTCTTTTTGGAGATGGCCCGGCGCACCATGTCGGCCTGGCCCAGGGAGTAGCCGCCCAGCTCCTGAAAAATGCGGATAACCTGCTCCTGGTAGACGATGCAGCCGTAGGTGACCTTCAGGATGGGCTCCAGCAGGGGGTGCTTGTACTTGACCTTGTCCGGGTTCTGCTTGCAGGCGATGAACCGGGGGATGGACTCCATGGGGCCGGGGCGGTAGAGGGCGATGATGGCGGTGATGTCCTCGATGTTCTGGGGCTTCAGGCCCACGCACACGCCGGTCATGCCCGCCGACTCCATCTGGAACACGCCGGAGGTCTTGCCGTCGGAGAGCATCTTGAACACCGCCGGGTCGTGGTCGGGGATGGCGTGGAGGTCAAAGTCCGGGATGCGGCGGCGCACCAGCTGCACCGCGTCGTCCAGCACGGTCAGGTTCCGCAGGCCCAGGAAGTCCATCTTCAGAAGGCCCAGCTCCTCCAGAGTGGTCATGACGTACTGGGTCACCACGGACTCGTCGTTTTTCGCCAGGGGCACGTACTCGTACACCGGCCGCTTGGTGATGACCACGCCGGCGGCGTGGGTGGAGGCGTGGCGGGGCATGCCCTCGATGGCCTTGGCGGTGTCGATCAGGTTGTGGATCCGCTCGTCCCCCTCGTAGGATTCCCGCAGCTGCTTGGACAGCTTGAGGGACTCGTCCAGGGTGATGTGCAGCGCGCCGGGGCCGCTGGGCACCTGCTTGGCCACCGCGTCCACGTCGGCGTAGGGGATGTTCAGCGCCCGGCCCACGTCCCGGATGGCGCCCCGGGCGGCCATGGTGCCGAAGGTGACGATCTGGGCCACGTGGTCCTCGCCGTACTTCCGCTGGACGTACTCGATGACCTCCTGGCGGCGGCGGATGCAGAAGTCGATGTCGATATCGGGCATGGTGACCCGCTCCGGGTTGAGGAACCGCTCGAAGAACAGGTCGTACTTCACCGGGTCCACGTCGGTGATGTCCATGCAGTAGGACACCATGGACCCGGCGGCCGAGCCGCGGCCAGGGCCCACGGGGATATTGTGGCCCTTGGCGTAGCCGATGAAGTCGGACACGATGAGGAAGTAGTCCACAAACCCCATCTGCCGGATGACCCCCATCTCGTACTCCAGCTGGGCCTTGTTCTTCTCGCTGCCCTCCGGGTAGCGGCGGGCAAAGCCCTCCCAGCACAGGTGTTCAAAGTAGGCGTCAGGGTCGGTCCAGCCCTCGGGCAGCTTGAACTCGGGCAGGTGGTACTTGCCGAACTCAAACTCCAGGTTGCACTTCTCCGCCACTTTTGCGGTGTTCTCGATGGCCTCCGGCCAGTCGGGGAAGAGCCGGGCCATCTCCTCCTCCGACTTGATGTAGAACTCGTCGGTCTCAAACTTCATGCGGCCCGGGTCGTCCACCGTCTTGCCCATCTGGATGCACATGAGGGTGTCCTGCATGGCGGCGTCCTCCCGCCGGGTGTAGTGGGCGTCGTTGGTGGCCACCAGGGGGATGCCCGTCTCCTGGTGGATGCGCACAATGCCCCGCACCACCTCGGCGTCCACAGGCAGGCCGTGGTCCTGGATCTCCAGGTAGTAGTCCTCCCCGAAGTGCTCCTTCATCTCCAGGGCGGCCCGCTTGGCCCCCTCGTAGTTGCTGCCCATGATGAGCCGGGGCACCTCTCCCGCCAGACAGGCGGACATGGCAATGAGCCCCTCTGTATGCTGCCAGAGGAGCTCCTTGTCGATGCGGGGCTTGATATAGAACCCGTCCAGAAAGGCCCGGGACACCAGATAGCACAGATTGCGGTAGCCGGTCTCGTTCTTGCACAGGAGCACCAGGTGGCGGGCCTCGGCGTCCAGCTCGTGGACCCGGTCGGTCATGCCCCGGGGCGCCACGTACACCTCGCAGCCGATGATGGGCTTGACCCCCTCGGCCTTGCAGGCCCGGTAAAAGTCCACCGCGCCGTACATCACCCCGTGGTCGGTGACGGCCACCGCACTCTGCCCCAGCTCCTTCACCCGGGCGGCCAGGGCGGGGATACGGCAGGCGCCGTCCAGCAGGCTGAATTCAGTATGGACATGCAGGTGGACAAAAGACATATAGAACCTCCTCGCGAGAAATCAAATGGAATTTTCTTGTATTTCCTCCATATGGGCGCGAAGCAGCGCCAGAATACTCCGGTCCCGGCCTTCCGCACCGTAATCCGCAAATTTGAGACGTAATACCGCTCCAAGCAAAAGGAGCAGGAGCAGCAGTAATTCCAACCGCTTCGTCTGGATGATCCACAGCATAATGACCGCAAAAAGCACAGCATAAACGGCCTTTACGAAGCCGGATACCACAAATCGTCCAGACAGAATACTTCCACCCGCTCCGTCCGGCAGGATACGCCCGGAAAATGGTCTGGGGAAATACGCCTCTGCATATGTGCCGAGGTGGAACCCGCCCACTATGTGCGCCCGCTGCTCGCCCAGGGGCCTGGGTATCTTCTCAATGGGCGCGTCAGCATACCCCCCATGCGGCTCAGAAAAGGTGTATACCCCTGTCTTTTCAGCCCGCCAGTGCTTTTCCTTTAAGATGAAGCGTCCCTTCCTGCGCCAGTGCACACGGCAGCTCCAGCGGCCATCTGTGAGGGTCTGCCGGGTCCCTTTCCAGTTCTCCGCGGCAATCCATTCCTCCAGCTTCTCTCTGAGGACTTCCGGCGAATCGGGACTGTGAAAGCAAAACAGTCGTGACATCCCCATTTCCCCTACCAGCTCTATGTACTTATACAGCGGATGGTTCAGGCGGCGCCCGCCTGATCTTTGGCCGGATGCGGCGTTTACTGCGCCTCTTCCCCCGTCTGGGCCAGGGCCAGCAGCTTGCGCAGCCGGTGGTTCATGCAGCTCTTGGTCACCGGCGGGTCGCACAGCTCCGCCAGCTGGGACAGGGTCAGCTCCGGGTTCTCCAGCCGCAGCCGGGCGGTCTCGTACAGCTTGTCCCCCAGCTCGGTCAGGTCCATCCGCTCCTCCAGGCGGCGGATGGCCTCGATCTGCTCCATGGCCGCGTCCACCGCCTTGTCCAGGTTGGCCGCGTCGCAGTTCACCCGGCGGTTCACGCTGCCCCGCAGGTTCTTCTCCAGCTTGGCGTTCATCAGCTCCATGGCCGCCACCGGCGCGCCGATGGCGGTGAGAAAGTCGGCGATGTACTCGCTCTGCTTGAAGTATGTCATGTAGTTGGACTTGCGGGTGGTCTCCTTGGGGGAGAACCCCGCCTCCAGCAGCAGGGCGGTCAGCTCCCGGCTGACGCTGTAGTGGGAGGTGACCAGCTCCAGATGGTAGCGCTTGGCCGGGTCGGTAACCGAGCCGCCCGCCAGAAACGCGCCCCGGAAGAAGGCGGTCCGGCAGTGGTCCTCCTCCAGGACGGCGAAGTTGATGTGGTGGGCCAGGCTGTCCGCCGGGTCAAAGCCGAAGGCGGTGAAGATCCGCCGGAGCTTGTCCCCATTGGTGATGGAAAACACCCGCTTGCCCCCTTCTCCCTCGGGCAGGCTGTCAAAGTCCAGCTGAAAGGCTTTCCGGAACAGCAGGGGCAGCCGGGCGGCAAAGGCGCCGCTCTCGGTGATCACGCGGACCTCGCGGGTGGAGAAGGCGTTGCAGAAGAGAAGCACACCGTAGGCCTCGGCCTGGGCGCAGCACTTCCGGGCCAGGGGGGCGCGGCACAGCTCCTCCTTGGTCTGGCTGGAAAAGGACATGAAAGAATCCCTCGCTTGTTGTTTGATATCCGTCCCGTCGGCTCAGAACACTTTGGTCTGGGCCCGGTCCTCGTAGATCTCCATGACGGCGGCGGCCAGCCGGGCGATGGAGTGGCGGGCGTAGTTGGAGGTCTCGGAGGCCAGGGGCCGGGTGATGACCTCGATCCCCATGGCCTCGATAGCGGGGGCGTCCACCACGATGGGGGCCGCGTCCTCCTCCTTGTACCGCTCCACCAGGCGGGGCCGCACGGGCGCAGAGTTGCACAGGCACAGGTCGATGAGCCCCGGGCCCGAGTGGGCCAGCAGGGCCTTCACGTGGTCGGAGGCCGTCATGCCCTCGGTCTCGCCGTCCTGGGTCATGATGTTGCAGATATACATCTTCAGGGCCTTGGACCGGCACACCGCGTCGGCAATGCCCTCCACCAGCAGGTTGGGGATGACGCTGGTGTACAGGCTGCCCGGGCCCAGCAGGATCATGTCCGCCTCGCCGATGGCCTTCAGGCTCTCGGGCAGGGCGGCGGGCCGCTCGGGCAGCAGCCGTACCTGCTTGATGCGGCAGTCCTGCTCCTTCTTGAAGGCGCTGATCTTGGACTCCCCCACCACGGCGGTGCCGTTTTCAAAGGTGGCCTCCAGCTGCACGTCGGCGTTGGTCACGGGCAGCACCCGGCCGGTGATGGCCAGGACCTGGCTCATCCGGGCCACGGCCTGGTCGAAGGACCCGGAGATGCCGTTGAGGGCGGCCAGGATCAGGTTGCCGAAGGACTGGCCCGCCAGGCTGCCCGAGTCCTTGGGGAAGCGGTAGGACAGCAGCTCCCCCATCACGGGCTCCACGTTGGCCAGGGCCTCCATGCAGTGGCGGATATCCCCCGGCGGGGGCATGCCCAGGTCCTGGCGCAGCACGCCGGACCCGCCGCCGTCGTCTGCCACGGTGACGATGGCGGTCAGATTGTGGGTGTAGCTCTTCAGGCCCCGCAGCATGGTGGACAGGCCGGTGCCGCCGCCGATGGCGACGATCCGCGGCTCATACTCCCACCGGCGGTCGGCGGAATAAGGCTCGGTCATAGATCAGACGCACCTCCTACGCTCTTGTCATGTCCCTGTGGTTGTCCGTGGCCTGGTAGCCCTTCTGGCGGATGAAGTCGGCCAGGGCTCTGGTGATGGCCACGCTCCGGTGCTGGCCGCCGGTACAGCCGATGCCGATGACCAGCATGGTCTTCCCCTCCTCCACGTACTTGGGGAGCAGGAAGCTGATGAGATTCTCCAGGTGGGTCATAAAGTCCCGGGTCTCCTGGTAGCCGAACACAAAGTCATACACCGGCTTATCCAGCCCGGTCTGGTGCCGCAGTTCGGCGATGTAGTAGGGGTTGGGGAGAAAGCGCACGTCAAACACCAGGTCGGCCTCCAGGGGAATGCCGTACTTGAAGCCGAAGGAGATGACGTTGACGCCCATGGCGGGCACAGCGCTGTCCCCGCCGAAGAGGCGGAGCACCTCGCCCCGCAGCTTGGAGGTGGAGAGGGCGGAGGTGTCGATGATGTACTCCGCCCGGCGGCGCACCGGCTCCAGATCCTTCCGCTCCTGGCCCACCGCCTCGGCCAGGCTCTCGCCGGGCCGGAGCAGGGGGTGGATGCGGCGGGTCTCCTTGTAGCGCTTGATGATGGTCTCGGTGGTGGCCTCCACAAAGAGAATCTTGTACTGGCAGCCCATGCTGTGGAGGGCGTCCAGGGCGTCGAACAGCCCGTCAAAGGTCTGGCCGCCCCGGATGTCGGTGACCAGCACCACCCGCTCGTACTTCCCCGGGCTGGCCATGCACAGCTCGGCGAACTTGGGGATCAGCGCCGCCGGCATGTTGTCCACCACATAGAACCCCATATCCTCCATAAAGGAGGCCGCCTTACTCTTTCCCGCGCCGGACAGGCCGGAAATGATCACAAATTCCATAACTCCACACCTCTGCCAATGGTTTTCTTTCTGTTACACGCAGCCCAGGGTCCGGACCTCCAGCTCCAGGGCCACCCCGGTCTCCCGGAGGACGGTCTCTTTGATCTGGTCGGTCAGCTTCAGGATGTCGGCGCAGGTGGCGCCGCCCCGGTTGATGACGAACCCGGCGTGCTTCTCCGACACCTGGGCGCCCCCCACGGTCAGGCCCTTCAGGCCGCACTGCTCGATGAGGGCGGCGGCAAAGTGGCCCGCCGGCCGCTTGAAGGTGCTCCCCGCGCTGGGGTACTCCAGGGGCTGCTTGCTCTTGCGCCGCTGGGCCAGGTCCTCCATTTTTGCCCTGATCTCCTCGGCGTCACCCTGCTCCAGCTCCATCTCCGCCTCCAGCACCAGCCACGCCGGGTGGTCGGTGAACACGCTGTGGCGGTAGGTGAGCTGGCACTGCTCCGCGGGCACGGTATGCTCCTGGCCGGTCTCGTCCAGGTAGGTGACGGCGGTGAGGACCTGGACCATCTCCCCGCCGTAGGCCCCGGCGTTCATCACCACAGCGCCCCCCAGGCTGCCGGGGATGCCGTGGGCGAACTCCAGGCCGGTCAGCCCCCGGCCCAGGGCGGCCATGGCCAGCCGGGACAGGGGGATGCCGCACTCGGCCCGCAGGCGGCGGTTGACCTCCCGGACCTGGTCCAGTCCGCCGGTCTTGATGACAAAGGCCTCTACGCCTTTGTCGGCCACCAGCAGATTGCTGCCGTTGCCCAGGAAAAAGGGGACGACCCCCATCTGATCAGCGGCACGGACAGCCGCCTTGATCTCTTTTTTATCTTTGGGAAATGCCATCAGCCTGGCAGGACCGCCCACCCGGAAGGTGGTGTGCCGGGCCATGGGCTCCTCAGTGCGCAGCTCCAGCTCCGGGCACTCCCGCTCCAGCACCATGCGCACAGCAGAAAAAATGTCCATTTTGACCTCCAATAATTGAGTTTATAGGCAATACCGGCCAAAACACCGGCAAAATATCTCAGCTTTAACAGGCGGCACAGGCCGCATGAACAGACCGCAGGGCGGCCGGTCCATTAAACATTATTATAGCAGAAACCGGTGCCGATTAGAATAGCCAGAAGTCAGAAAAGACATACCGCCCCAAAATGTGCACAAACGCCGGAATGCGGCTGCATTCCGGCGTTTGTCTCGCCCAGAAGGGCGCATCTGTTCAGTTCATCTGCTTGCGGCGGGACAGGTTTATGGTGCCGTCCTGCATGTCGCTCACGGAGTCCAGGCTCTTGCCGGTGCCGAAGGCCACGCAGGATATGGCGTCGTCGGCCACGTGGGTCTCGATGCCGGTGTGGGACTCGATCAGCTTGTCAAAGCCCCACACCAGGCTGCCGCCGCCGGTCATGACGATGCCGTTGGTGGAGATATCGGCCACCAGCTCGGGGGGCGTGCGCTCCAGCACGCCGTGGACCGCCTCCAGGATGCGGGTGGAGACCTCCTCGAAGGCCTCGATCATCTCGCTGGAGGTGACGGTGAAGGTGCGGGGCAGACCGGTCATCAGGCAGCGGCCCTTGACCTCGTAGCTCTGCTCCTCGGGCCGGGGGAACACGCAGCCGATCTGCATCTTGATCTCCTCGGCGGTCCGGTCGCCGATGAGCACGTTGTGCTTGCGGCGGATGTACTTGACAATGGCCTCGTCAAACTGGTCGCCGGCGATCTTGATGGAGGTGGACTCCACGATGCCGCCCAGGGAGATGACGGCGATGTCGGTGGTGCCGCCGCCGATGTCCACGATCATATGGCCGTCGGGCTTGGTGATGTCGATGCCCGCGCCGATGGCGGCGGCCAGGGGCTCCTCGATGAGGTACACCCGGCGGGCGCCGGCCTGGATGCCCGCGTCGATGACGGCCCGCTCCTCCACCTCGGTGATGCCGGAGGGCACGCAGATGACCACGCGGGGCTTGAAGAAGCGGAAGGCGGCGGCCTTGCGGATGAACTCCTTGAGCATCCGCTCGGTCATGTCGAAGTCGGAGATAACGCCCTCACGGAGGGGACGGATGGCCACGATATTGCCGGGGGTACGGCCCAGCATCTGCTGCGCCTCGGTGCCCACCTTCAGAAGCTTGCCCGTATCCTTGTCCATGGCCACCACGGAGGGCTCCCGCAGCACCACGCCCTTGCCTTTTACATAAACGAGGATCGACGCTGTTCCCAGGTCGATTCCGATATCCTTACTGAACATACCCGCACCTCTAAGCTTTTTTAGCATTTCTTTTAGTTTGGACCAAAATCCCATATCTTAATCCTCTACATTATAATGTGGCGGATGTGTTATTTCAACGCTTTTCCCAAATTTTATAGATTTTTCACATTTTCCTGGCCCGGATTGGAATTTTTTCTCTCCCATAGGGCACATTGACCAGTCACCGGCCGGAGCGGGCCCTGGCCAGGGTGGCGCACACCACCTTTTCCGCGCCGGCGGTCAGCAGCGTACGGGCGCACTCGGAGATGGTGGAGCCGGTGGTGATCACATCGTCGATGAGCAGGATCCGCTTCCCCTCCACCAGCTCGGGCTCGGTGCAGGTGTAGGCCCCCAGCACGTTGGCCCGGCGGCTCTCGTCGTGCTCCAGGCCGGACTGGGCCTCGGTGTCCCGCAGCTTGCGCAGGGTCTCCACCGCCACGTCGTCCAGGTTCACCGCCGCCGACTGGGCCAGCAGAAAGGCCTGGTCGTAGCCCCGCTCCTTCTTCCGCTTGTCCGACAGGGGCACCCAGGAGATCAGGTCGTACGCCCCCGCCAGATGGTCCCGGACGCACTGGGCCACCAGGATGCCGTAAATGCCCGCGTACCGGCTCATGCCTTTGAACTTGTAGCGGTGGATGGAGTCCCGCACAAAGTTCTCATAGCGCAGGGGCGAGACGCACTTGTCAAAGAACTCCCCCGTCTGCTCCGCCGCCTCTTCCGTCAGCCAGGGCAGAGTGCGCTGGCACTGGGCGCAAATCTCCCGCTCGCCGCTGCCCAGCACCCGGCCGCAGAACACGCACCGGGGCGGGAACAGCAGGTCCATCAAAATCTGCCCCGCCTTCATTTCAGATCCTCCGGCCGGATCGGCCCATGTTCCTTCTCAAAATCACGGATACAGGTCTGCATCAGATAGTAGACCTGTCCGTTCAGCGTCCGGCCCTCATATTCGGCGATATAGCGCAGCTTCTGGTGGACCTCCGGACTTACCCGAAGGCCGATGTTCTTGATTTCTTTCTTCATCATACCACACACCCCATACGCACGCCAAGTGCGTGCATTCTGCGTATATGGTATGTTTCTTTGATTCGTTTTACTGCTTAGTGCATGCAATTGCATGCACTAAATCTGAAGCTTCCTATTCCACGGCGGCCAGCCTGGCCCGGAGGCCGGAATACCGCCGCTGCTGGCGGTTGTTGGCCACCATCTGGGCCACCTTCCCCTCGTCCCCCACGATGATGAACAGCTCCCTGGCCCGGGTGATGGCGGTGTAGAGCACGCCCCGGGTGAGCAGCATGGGCGCGCCGTCCAGGGCGGCCAGGATCACCGCCCGGTACTCGCTGCCCTGGGCCTTATGTACCGTGACGGCGTAGGCCGGCTCCAGCTCGGAGAGCATGTCCGGCGTGTACTCCACCGTCCGGCCCTCAAAGTCCACGGTGATGACCTCGTCCCGGTTGTCCACCTTGACGATGACCCCGATGTCCCCGTTGAAGATGCCCATGCCCGTGTCGGTGTTGTCCTTGCCCCGCCACATGATATCGTAGTTGTTGCGCACCTGCATCACCCGGTCCCCCTCCCGGAAGATGTACTCCCCGAAGCGGCGCTCCCCCTTGCCGGGCTGGGCCGGGTTCACCGCCTCCTGGATGCTCCGGTTGAGGGAGGCGGTGCCGGTGGTGTGCCGCCGGGTGGGCGAGAGCACCTGGATCTGGTCGGCGGGGATGCCCATCTTCTCGGGCAGCCGGGTCTTGCACAGCTCCACGATGGTGTCCGCCACCCGCACCGGGTCGGTGCGGCGGAGGAAGAAGAAGTCCTTGGCGGCGCTGTTGTGCAGGTCGGGCAGCTCGCCCCGGTTGACGCTGTGGGCGTTCATGACGATGGCGCTCTGGGCGGCCTGGCGGAAGATCTCGGTGAGCCGCACCGTGGGCACCCGCCCGCTGCGGATCAGGTCGGAGAGCACGTTGCCCGGCCCCACCGAGGGCAGCTGGTCCGGGTCCCCCACCAGCACCAGGCGGCACTCCCCCCGCAGGGCGGACAGCAGGGCCCGCATGAGGGTGATGTCCACCATGGAGGTCTCGTCCACGATCACCGCGTCCGCCTTCAGGGGCTCGGACTCGTCGTGGGCGAACACCAGCTTGCCGGTGCCCGGGTCGAACTGGGTCTCCAGCAGGCGGTGGATGGTGTAGGCCTCCATGCCGCACAGCTCCCCCAGCCGCTTGGCCGCCCGGCCGGTGGGGGCGGCCAGGGCGGTGTCCAGCCCCATGTGGTCGAAGAGGGCCAGCACTCCCCGGAGAGAGGTGGTCTTGCCGGTGCCCGGGCCGCCGGTGAGCAGCATCACCTGGGACCGGGCCGCCAGCTCCACGGCGGAGCGCTGCTGGGGCGCGTAGGTGATGCCCTGGTCCCGCTGGATGCGGTCGATGACCCGGTCCATGTCCTCCGGAGGCAGCAGCTCCTCCCGGCTCATCTCAGCCAGCCGCTGGGCCACGAAGCACTCCGCCTCGTACAGGTCGAAGAGGTAGACCGCCTCCTCCCCCGCCGTCTCCTCCTGGATGACCTCGCCCCGCTCCATGAGGGCCTCCAGCCCGTCCCCCAGGGTCTCCAGGTCCTCCAGGCCCAGCAGCTGGGCCGTGGCGGCCAGCAGCTTCCGCCGGGGCAGGAAGGTGTGGCCGTTGTTCAGGTTGTGGCTCAGCTCAAAGAGCAGCCCGGCCTCCAGCCGCTGGGGGTCGTCCCCCTCCATGCCCTGGTCCAGGGCCAGCTCGTCGGCCTGGTCGAACCGGACCCCCAGCTCCTCGTCCACCAGCAGGTAGGGGTTGGCCCGCAGTACCTCCAGGGTCCGGTCCCCGTACCGCCGGTAGAGGGGCATGGCCAGCTGGAGGGGCAGCTGGTGGTCCCCCAGGAACTCCAGCAGGCGGCGCATGCCCAGCTGAAGGCGGAAGTTCTCCCCCATGGCCAGGGCCCGCTTGCGGGTGATGCCGTGGATCTTGGTCAGCTGCTCCGGGTGCTCCTCCAGCACGGTGAGGGCCTCGCCGCCGAACTCCTCCACGATCTTCCTGGCCGTGGCCGCGCCGATTCCCCGCACCGCCCCCGAGGCCAGATAGTCGAAGATGGCCCGCTCGCCCGCGGGCATCCGCCGGTCCACCGTCTCGGCCTTGAACTGCTCGCCGTAGGAGGCGTGGCGCATCCAGCTGCCCCGGACGGTGATGCTCTCCCCCGGCGCGGCCCCAGGGATGCACCCCACCACGGTGATGCCCCCCTGGTCCCCCGCGTCCAGCCGGAGGACCGTGTAGCCGTTCTCCTCGTTCTGGTAGATGACGGCCTCTACGGTGCCCTCGATACAGTTGAGCTGTTCTTCTTCCATGGCGTCTCTTCCCCTATCCCGTCTTATTCGTACATATGTTATACTATACCTGTTTTTCTCCCCCAAGGCAAGCGGGAAGGTCATCTATGGCGCAGAGAATCACGCCCCTGTCCCGGCCGGCCAGCAGCTCGGCCAGCCGCCGGCCCTGTCCACTCAGGCCGCAGTCGGCGATGACCACTGTGAACCGGGCCATGCCCCCCTTCCTCAGCCAGCGCAGCCCGGCCAGGTCCTGCTCCAGCCGCTCCCCGTCCCCGCTGGCGGGCACCACGGCGTACACGCTCCCCCGCCCCACCGGAGCCACAGCGGCCCCCAGCAGCAGCCAGCCGATGGCCAGCAGCCCCGCCGCCGCCAAGAGGGCCAGCACAGCCTTTCCGATCATATAGAACAACGCCCCTCACCTCCGCCATATCCTATGCGGCGCAGGTGAGGGGCGTTCAGGAAACGGGCCGTTTTTCCCTCCGTTCAGGCCAGAACGGAGGAGAACACGTTGATGCCGAAGGCGGTGAGCAGGCTCATGATGCACCCGGCCAGCAGCACGCCGGCAAAGATGCTGGGCAGGGCCTTGCGCAGGGGCATGTCCAGGAATGCCGCCGCCAGAGCGCCGGTCCACGCCCCCGTGCCGGGCAGCGGGATGGCCACAAAGATCATCAGGCCCAGGTACTTGTACCGGGTCACCTTCTGCCCCTTCAGGTGGGCCTTCTTCTCCATCCTGTCCACCAGGCTGTTGAGCCGGGGCAGATGGCGGCGCATCCACAGAAAGATCCGCCGGATGTATACCACGATAAAGGGGACGGGGATCATATTGCCGATAATGGCCGCCACAAAGGCCGCCCCATAGGGCAGGCCCAGGGTGGCTACGCCGAAGGGGATGGCCCCCCGCAGCTCTACGATGGGGATCATGGAGACCAGGACCGTGAATACGAACTCGCCCACAGGCACGCTGGTCAGCCACTGCATGATATCCAAAATCAAATCACCTGCTTTTCCGTTGATACCGGACGGCCTTCCGCGGCGCCGTCCGCGCAGATGATATTCTACCATCCCCGGACGGGGTGTAGCAATAAAGTTTTTCTTAAAGTTTTCCAGAATTTCAAAATGCCCGGTGGGAACCGGGCCCCGCCCGGCCTGAAATATGAACACTCTGTAAATGTTTCGCCGGAGCGTGGATTTTTCCTTCGTCCCTGATATAATTTCAGGTAAACTAAAGGTTGCCGCTCTACAATGGTGCTGTCTGCCGGACAACAGTACCCGCTGCCGGTTTTTCAGCGGGAGAAAGGTGTGAACCCCTATGCGGATTTTAATTGTGGAGGACGAGGTGCGGCTGGCGGAAGCCCTGTCCCAGATCATGGCCGAGCAGCGCTATCAGACCGACGTGGTGTATACCGGCTCCGACGGCCTGGACTACGCCCTCACCAGCCAGTACGACGTGATCGTGCTGGACGTGATGCTCCCCGGCCTCAACGGCTTTGAGGTGGTGCGGCGGCTCCGCGCCGCCCACAACTCCACCCCTGTCCTGATGCTCACCGCCAAGGATGAGACGTCCGACAAGGTCACCGGCCTGGACTGCGGCGCCGACGACTACATGACCAAACCCTTTGACCCGGAGGAGCTGATGGCCCGCATCCGGGCCCTCACCCGCCGCCAGGGCGAGGTGCTGGGGGAGACCATGTCGGTGGCCGACCTGACCCTGACGCTGTCCACCCGGTGCCTGAGCCGGGGGGAGAAGTCGGTGCGGCTGGGCTTCAAGGAGTTCGAGGTGATGAAGCTGCTGCTGGCCAACGCCTCCGCCGTGGTGCCCAAGGACGACATCATCGCCCGGGTGTGGGGCCTGGAGTCCGACGCGGAGGACAACAATGTGGAGGTCTACGTGTCCTTCCTGCGGAAGAAGCTGGCCTTCCTGGACTCCGCCGTCCAGATCCGCACCATGCGGAAGGTGGGGTACTTTCTGGAGTATCCGGCGGCCTGACCGTGCTGAGGCCGGGCGGCTATCTTTCTCCGTCGGGAGCGTGATGGAATTTTGATCCGCAAGCTGAGAACAAAATTTATTCTCACCAACATGGCCCTGGTGAGCCTGGTGCTCATCGTGGTGTTCGCCGTGCTGATGGGCTCCACCTCCCAGCGGCTGGCCGGCCAGAGCCTGGCCGCCATGCGCATGTCCCTGGAGTGGGGGGACGACCGGGACCCGCCCCGCTTTGAGTTCTCCCCCTCCAGCGACATGGTCCCCGACAAGTGGGCCGACCGGGGCGGCGGCACCTTCCAGCAGGTGATGATGATCCCGGTCTTCTGCGTCTCCCTCACCGAGGACAACCAGGTGGACGCCGTGTACGCCCAGGACAGCGTGTCCGTGTCCGACCAGGTGCTGGAGGAGGCGGTCTCCCAGGCGCTGGACTCGGGCACCCATGAGGGCATTCTGACCAAGCTGGGGCTGCGGTACCTGGTGGAGACAAGCCCCGAGGGCGAGACCCGCATCGCCTTTGCCGACCGGAGCTGGGAGCGGGAAAACCTGCGTGGCCTGCTCCTCACCTCCCTGCTGGTGGGGATGGGGGCCCTGCTGGGCTTTTTCCTCATCAGCCTGTTTCTCTCCAAGCTGGCCACCCGGCCGGTGGAAAAAGCCTGGGAGCAGCAGCGCCAATTCGTGGCCGACGCCTCCCACGAGCTGAAGACCCCCCTCACCGTCATCCTGGCCAACTCGGGCATCCTGCTCTCCCACCGGGAGGACACGGTGGCCGGCCAGGCCAAGTGGATCGAGTACATCCAGGAGGAGGCCAGGCGGATGAAGGGTCTGGTGGAGGACATGCTCTTCCTGGCCAAGAGCGACGCCGCCCGGCTGCCCTCCGCCCGGCTGCCGGTGGATATGAGCGAGCTGACCGAGGGCTGCCTGCTGCCCTTCGAGTCGGTGGCCTTTGAGGCGGGCGTGACCCTGGAGAGCGACATACACCCCGGACTGTGGGTCCACGGGGACGAGGGCCAGCTCCGGCGGCTGGTCTACATCCTGCTGGACAACGCCTGCAAGTACGCCGGCAGCGACGGCGCCGTGTCGGTGGTACTCTGCCGCGCCGCCGACCGGCTGAAGCTCACCGTGCGCAACACCGGGCCCGCCATCCCGCCGGAGCACCTGGAGCACCTCTTTGAGCGCTTCTACCGCTCCGACAGCGCCCGCACCCGGGATGCCGGCGGCTACGGCCTGGGGCTGGCCATCGCCAAGGCCATCGTCCAGTCCCACAGGGGGCAGATCTCCGTGGCCAGCAGCGACGCGGAGGGCACGGTCTTCACCGTCCTGCTGCCCCAGGGCAGGCGCCAGTTTTCTTCCTTCCGGCGCTGACATCCCGGACAACAAAACAGCGCTCTGAACACGGCTGTCCCGTGCTCAGAGCGCTGTCTTTTTTCCTCTTTCACCGCTCAGCGTTCCCTGGACCGGCTCTCGCAGTTCCTGCACCAGGCGATGAGAATATCCCGCGCCTCCGCTTCACCGGCTCCGCTGCCCTCGCCGGTAATATAGCTGACGGCCTCCTGCCACGCCTCCCCGGGCCACGTGCCCCACGGCGCCTTTCGGAGCACCTGCTCCAGCCGGACCGCCGCCGAGGGAATGCGCAGATCGGAGAGATACGCGCAGCCGCTCCGGGCCGCCAGATAGTCCAGCAGCTCCTCACGCCCGCGCTCCGTGTCTTCCACCGCGCTCGTCCTCCATTCCTGCCGTTTGATTTGCTTCGTGCCGCTCCGGGCACAGAAGAAAAATTCGCGACCGGATGTCTATCAATATTCTAACATATTCTAGCAGGCAAATCAACTCTTGGCTGTTTTTCCCTCCATTTGACGCAGATCCGCCATCCGTCCGGCGATCATTCTGGGGAAAAACACAAGGAACAGCACCGTGGTCACAACGGCGCAGAACACGTCGCACACCGGCTCGGCGTAGAAGGCCGCGTCGGCGGTCAGCAGAATGGGGAAGAGCACCGTCCCGGTGAGGAAGGTGGCCTTGCGGAACAGGGAGCAGAACAGGGCCAGCCGCAGATGGCCCATGGCGGTGGTCTCGTCCACCAGGGTGTACTGCACCGCCAGAGGGATGATGCCAAAGGTGTACACCTTGATATAGGCCACCGTCCGGGCCATCAGGGAGGCGTCCGCCGTGAAGAGCCGGACAAACAGCGGCGACAGGGTGTGGGTAAACAGGGTCATCAGGGTGGTAAAGGCCAGGCACAGGGCGCAGATGCACCCGATGGCCTTTTTGATCCGCTCGGGCTGCCCGGCGCCGTAGTTGAAGCTGACCACGCTCTGACAGCCGCCGGTGATGCCACCCATGGGCATGGTGATGATACACATATAGCTCTGGACAATGGTGCCGCAGGTGACCAGGATGTCCCCCTCCCCCGGCCCGCCGTACCGCTGGAGCATGGCGTTGAGGACGATGAGGAGCACGCTGTCCGTGGCGATGATCAGGAAGGGCGTCAGGCCGAAGCTGGCGATGCGCACAATGACCCGCCACCGGAAGCCGCCCCACCCCAGCCGCACCGGCATGGACCTGCGCCGCAGGAAGAAGAGCACCAGGCCGCAGGAGCACATCTGGGAGATGACGGTGGCGATGGCCGCGCCCGCCACGTCCAGCCCCAGCAGGTAGATGAACACCGGGTCCAGCACGATGTTCATCACCGCGCCCACCAGCACGGTGGCCATGCCCAGGCCGGAGCGGCCCTGGCAGATAAGGAAGCTGTTCATACCCGTGGCCATGAGGGCGAAGAAGGTGCCGGCGGTGTAGATGGTCAGGTAGGTGTTGGCGTAGGGGAACGTGGCCTCGCTGGCGCCGAAGCACATGAGCAGCGGCTCCCGCAGCAGCAGAAACAGGGCCGTGAGCACCCCGGAGAGCACCAGCAGCATGAGAAAGCCGTTGTTGAGCACCCGCTGGGCCTCCTCCCGGTTGCCCTCCCCCATGCGCATGGCCAGGTTGGGAGAGCCGCCCAGGCCCACCAGGGTGGCAAAGGAGGACAGCAGGGTCACAATGGGCCCGCACACCCCCACGCCCGCCAGGGCCACGGTGCCGATATCCGGGATATTGCCGATGTACATCCGGTCCACAATGCTGTACAGCACGCTCACCAGCTGGGCCAGCATGGTGGGGATGGCCAGGCGCAGGATCAGAGGCCCCACAGGGTCCTTTCCCAGATCGTTTCGATGCCGCATGCTATCTCTCCCCTCTGTGTCTGTGAGACAGACTCATTCCGGCCCATTATAGTGGATACTTCCCCCGCCGTAAAGAGGTATTTCCTCCTTTTTTCCCCCTTTTCTTCTCTCCCCGTTCTCCCCGCTCAGCACTCGCCGTTCTGCCGTGCTTTTGTTTTAGCACTCTCATATCAAGAGTGCTAATGTTTACAATTTGGACATAATTTATTGTATATTTGTTCACAGACCGGCAGTATACTTAGGGTCAGAAAAAGAGATCGAGTGGTTGACCGGAACAAAGTCCAGCTCTCTGAAAGGGGTTTTGCAGTATGCGTGGTCCCCGTGATTAGCAGAATAATAGTTCGACTGCCAGAGTCCGACCGTTCCCGAAAACAACATCTTCAGTCTAAATCCAAAGGAGAGATTTCTATGTTTGGCATGCTTCCTTTTGAGCGCAGCAATGACAATATGTTCGATACGTTTGATAACTTCGCCCGCGACTTCTTCCGCAGCAGCAACACCTCCCTGCCCGCCTTCCGCACCGACATCCGCGAGGTCAACGACAAGTACGTGCTGGAGGCCGAGCTCCCCGGCTTCAACAAGGAGGACATCACCCTGGATGTGAAGGACGGTATCCTCACCATCACCGCCGAGCACAAGGAGGACAGCGACAAGAAGGACGAGAAGGGCAACTACCTGCGCCGTGAGCGCCGCTACGGTTCCTTCTCCCGTTCCTTCGACATCACCGGTATCGACGAAGCCGGCATCACCGCCGCCTACAACAACGGGGTGCTGGAGCTGAACCTGCCCAAGGCCCAGCCCGTGGTCCCCGAGGCGCGGAGAATCGCCATCGAGTAACGGCAAGCCCCGGGAGCCGGTCAGCTTTGGCTGACCGGCTCCCTTTCGCTTCTCCCTTCTGCCGCAGTCTGGAAAAAAGGTATGGACTTTGCGGCGAAAAGATAGTAGATTAGTGGCGGGATGCGGGCGCATCGCTCCGCCGCCCATTCAGAATCCGTTTTACACCCTGAGAGGATGTGACTTTCCATATGAACGCCAACAAATATACCCAGAAATCCCTGGAGGCCATCCAGGAGGCCCAGGCCATCGCCACTGAGTACAGCAACCAGCAGATCGAGCAGGCCCACCTGATGCTGGCCCTGCTGGAGACCGAAAACGGCCTGATCCCCCAGCTGCTGACCAAGATGGGACTGACCGTCCCCTCCTTTGCCGCGGCTGTGAAGAACGAGGTCCAGAAGCTGCCCCGTGTGTCCGGCTCCGGCCGGGAGCAGGGCAAGATCTATGTGGCCCAGGACGTGGACAAGACCCTGAACGCCGCCGAGTCGGTGGCCGGGTCCATGAAGGACGAGTACGTCTCCGTGGAGCACCTGCTGCTGGCCCTGGTGGAGTGCGCCAACAGCAGCCTGAAGCACCTCTTCCAGACCTACCGCATCACCCGCGAGGGCATCCTGCAGGCCCTCTCCTCCATCCGGGGCAACCAGCGGGTCACCAGCGACAACCCGGAGGAGACCTATGACGCCCTGAAGAAATACGGCTCCGACCTGGTGGAGCGGGCCCGCCAGAACAAGCTGGACCCGGTCATCGGCCGTGACGACGAGATCCGAAACGTGATCCGTATCCTCAGCCGTAAGACCAAGAACAACCCTGTCCTCATCGGCGAGCCCGGCGTGGGCAAGACCGCCATCGCCGAGGGCCTGGCCCAGCGGATCGTCAAGGGCGATGTGCCCGGCTCCCTGAAGGACAAGACCATCTTCGCCCTGGACATGGGCGCCCTCATCGCCGGCGCCAAGTACCGGGGCGAGTTTGAGGAGCGGCTGAAGGCCGTCCTCAACGAGGTGAAGAAGAGCGAGGGCAAGATCATCCTCTTCATCGATGAGCTGCACACCATCGTGGGCGCGGGCAAGACCGAGGGCGCCATGGACGCCGGCAACCTGCTCAAGCCCCTGCTGGCCCGGGGCGAGCTCCACTGTATCGGCGCCACCACCCTCAACGAGTACCGCCAGTACATTGAGAAGGACGCCGCCCTGGAGCGCCGGTTCCAGCCCGTCATGGTCAACGAGCCCAGCGTGGAGGACACCATCGCCATCCTCCGCGGCCTGAAGGAGCGGTACGAGGTGTACCACGGCGTGAAGATCACCGACAGCGCCATCATCGCCGCCGCCACCCTGTCCAACCGCTACATCACCGACCGGTTCCTGCCCGACAAAGCCATCGACCTCATCGACGAGGCCTGCGCCATGATCCGCACCGAGATCGACTCCATGCCCACTGAGCTGGATGTGGTCCAGCGGAAGATCATCCAGCACGAGATCGAGGAGGCCGCCCTGAAGAAGGAGACCGACAAGATCTCCCAGGAGCACCTGGCCGAGATCCAGAAGGAACTCTCCGACATGCGGGAGGAGTTCAAGGCCAAGAAGGCCCAGTGGGAGAACGAGAAGAACGCCATCGGCAAGGTCCAGAAGCTCCGCGAGGAGCTGGAGCAGGCCAACGCCCAGCTGGAGAAGGCCCAGCGGTCCTACGACCTGAACAAGGCCGCCGAGCTGCAGTACGGCCGCATCCCCGAGCTGCGCAAGCAGCTGGAGGCCGAGGAGGCCCTGGCCCAGCAGGGCAAGGAGAACTCCCTCCTGCGGGACAAGGTCACCGAGGAGGAGATCGCCCGCATCATCGAGCGCTGGACCGGCATCCCCGTGGCCAAGCTGATGGAGGGCGAGCGGGAGAAGCTGCTCCACCTGGAGGACATCCTCCACAAGCGGGTCATCGGCCAGGACGAGGCCGTCCGCCTGGTGTCCGAGGCCATCCTGCGCAGCCGCGCCGGCATCGCCGACCCCAACAAGCCCATCGGCTCCTTCCTGTTCCTGGGCCCCACCGGCGTGGGCAAGACCGAGCTGGCCAAGACCCTGGCCGAGGCCCTGTTCGACAGCGAGAAGAACATGGTGCGTATCGACATGAGCGAGTACATGGAGAAGTTCTCGGTCTCCCGGCTCATCGGCGCGCCTCCGGGATATGTGGGCTATGAGGAGGGCGGCCAGCTGACCGAGGCCGTCCGCCGTCACCCCTACTCCGTGGTCCTCTTCGACGAGGTGGAGAAGGCCCATCCCGACGTGTTCAACGTGCTCCTCCAGGTGCTGGACGACGGCCGGATCACCGACAGCCAGGGCCGCACCGTGGACTTCAAGAACACCATCATCATCCTCACCTCCAACCTGGGCAGCCAGTTCCTGCTGGACGGCATCGACGCCAACGGCGAGATCAGCCAGACCGCCCGGGACCAGGTCAACGACCTGCTGAAGCGGTCCTTCCGGCCCGAGTTCCTCAACCGGCTGGACGAGATCGTGTTCTACAAGCCCCTGACCAAGGCCAACATCACCCACATCATCGACCTGCTGGTGGCCGATCTGAACCGCCGTCTGGCCGACAAGCAGCTCACTGTGGAGCTGACCCAGGCCGCCAAGGACTTCGTCATCGACAGCTCCTACGACCCCGTGTACGGCGCCCGTCCCCTGCGCCGCTTCGTGCAGCACACGGTGGAGACCCTCATCGGCCGCAAGATCATTGCCGACCAGGTGGCCCCCGGCGACACCCTCACCGTGGACTGCAAGGACGGCCAGCTCACCGTGGACGCCCATCAGGTGCTCACCGGCGAGGTTGTAACCGAATAACAGACCGCAACGGCGGCAGCGCATGAGAAATGCGCTGCCGCCGTTTCTTTATGTCCCGGAGGACTGCTCCTCCTCCGGCACCGTGCTCACAAGGCGGGTCTTGGACCAGCGCTCGTAAAACGCCGGCCTGCCGCCCATCACCTGGGTCAGGGCCAGGAACAGGAACGCCACATACCCCGCCACCACGGCGCCGCCCAGCATCAGCCCCGCCAGCTCCGGCACCAGCCCCCAGGCCTCCAGCCGGTCCAGCAGCCACCGGAGCACCGGGAGACTCCAGCGAACCCCGGCCAGCAGAAGGCCGTAGCGGAGCAGATACTGGTACCGCTTGGGCGGCTGTCCCGCCGCTGTGACCAGCTTCATCCTGGTCAGACGGTGCCCCACCGTGCTCCCGCCCAGCAGCAGGGGGCAGAGGGCGAAATAGGCCAGGCAGAACAGCTCCGCCGCCGGTTCGGGCAGATACACCTGCCAGTGGAATGCTGTGGACACCAGATTGGCCAGCACCACAGCCACCGCCAGGACGATGCCGTCATACAGCAGGGCCACCAGCCGCCGCAGGAAGGACACCCGCCGCCCCCGGGCAAAACTGGCCCGGTCCATCCTCTCCCGGGTAGGCAATATTTTGGCCGCCAGCCCAGCCAGCAGATACCCGATCATGCTGCCGCAGGTGTTGACCATCAAGTCGTCCACGTCAAAGATGCGGTAGCTGCCCGGGTAGATGAAGTAGAGCCCGGTGAGCTGCGTCAGCTCAAAGAACAGGGACAGCAGCGCCGAGAGCACCAGCGTCTTCTTCCAGCCGCAGCGGAAGTAGTACCGCAGGTACATGCCGAAGGGCATGGTCATCAGGAGGTTGAAGGCCGTGGTCAGGAAGGCCCCGCAGGTGAACAGAGATGCCCAGGTCTCCGGCCGGTTCCAGACAACGTGGGAGGTGCGGAGGATGTCCCCCACAAAGGCAAAGGGGATCAGCTGGGCCTTGTGTCCATGGAGCGCGGACGCCGCCTCGCCGCTGGGCAGGGGCAGGATCACCAGGCAGTACACGCACAGGAGGTAGAGCACAAAGGAGTACACCACCAGGATGCGCACGCTGAGCACGGAGCCGTACTTGTGGTAGTTGAACGCGACGTAGGGGACGGTGAACAGCACCGCCAGAATGGGGAACAGAATGGCCGCCTGCCGGATGGCCTCCAGATAGCTGCTCATGGGGCTTACCTTCTCTCTTTTCTTCGTTGGCACCCAGTCTATCAGAAAAGATTCAAGGAATTCTTAAGAAGGACATTATTTTTTCTTTTTTCGCCCTTCCCTCCCTTTTTCAAACCCGCAAAGCCTTGGAAACACCGGGATTCTACCGCTGGTTTACCTCCTCCCACCACAAAGCGGTTGCCAAATCTCCCCCGCTCGGCTATGCTGGAGACAGAAAGAAGGAGGTGCCACATATGGACAGTATCCGAACCGGCAGCTTTATCGCCTCCCTCCGCCGGGAGAAAGGCATGACCCAGAAAGAGCTGGCCTCTCTGCTGGGCGTCAGCGACAAGGCCGTCAGCAAATGGGAGCGGGGCGAGAGCTACCCCGAGGTCACTCTGTTCCCCGCCCTGGGGGCCGTCCTGGGCGTCACCGCCGACGAGCTGATGGCCGGCGAGCGACAGCCCCAGACCCCCACGGAGGCCCCCGAGCCCATCCGCGTCCCCGAGCAGTCCCTCTATCCGCTCCTGATGGACAACGTCCGGGAGAAGGCCGCCCGCAGCGCCCTGCTGGCCTGGCTGCTGGCCGTGCTGGCCTTTGTGGTCAAGTACGCCTTCTCCGGCAACAGCCTCAGCGAGGGCGCCCTCTTCCCCTGGCTGGCCCCCGGGGCCGCCGCCCTGCTGGGCATCGCGGGCGCGGTGCTCCTGTTCCTGGCCTCCGGGCAGTTCTCCGCCTCCCGGCGGCAGTACCGCGCCATGTCCGGCCTCACTGACAGCCGCACCCTCTCCCCCTATCTCCTGCTCTTCGCCCTCACCGCGCTGTTCCTGCTGTCCAGCCTGACATTGGACGCCATGGCGGGCAGCAGCGTGTTCAACTCCAAGGGTGAAAACCTGTTTGTCCTCAAATCCAGCACCATCAACCTCTCCATTGTCTTTGCCTGCGTGCTCTCCGCTGCCAACCTGGCCATCCGCCGTTGGGGCGACCGGCAGCCCGACCGTCCGGACAGGCTGGAGATGGCCGTCACCCTGCTGACCACCCTTGTGACTGTGGCTGCCACTCTCCTGCTGATCCGCTTCCTGTGGGACGCGGTGGAGCAGGGGCTTTACCAGCGGCCGCCCCTGCCCGACCTGGGCGAGGACACCCCTCAGTTTGGAAGCTATGACTACCTCAAGTATCTGGTGTCCGGCCTCCAGTACGGCCTGCCCGGCGTGGCCCCCACCCTCTTCGGCGGCATCGGGGTCTGCGTCCTGCTCAACCTGTTCTGGATGATCCGGCGGCGGGATCTGCGCAGCGCGGTGTGCGGTCTGGCCAACCTGGCTATCCCCGGCCTGGTGCTGGGCTGCTTCGACTTCTGGTTCAGGCTGGCCCCCTTCTATGGTGTATGGGACGCAGCCTGGAATCCCACCGGGTCCACCACCCTCCTCTTTGTGGTGGTCATCGGCCTGTTCGACCTGCTCCTGGCCGCCGCCCTCACCATCCGGCATCTGGCCGGCACGGCGGTGCCGGTCCGGCAGCATACCGACGACAACTGACATGCGTACGGGCGGGCGGAAAATTTCTCCGCCCGCCCTGCAATTTTATACTTGACATTTGTCTGATTTTATGCTTATAATTTAGCAAATCAAATCGATAAACTGATGACGAAGAGAAGTAGCCCGGAGGGAAAGCCTCCCAGAGAGCCGCGGACGGTGGGAGCGCGGCAGGCGGACGCCGGGTGAATGGACTTCCGAGGGCACAGCGAACGGGCCGCGGCCTCAGTAGCGCGACGGGGACTCCACCCGTTATCAGGGGAGCCTGCGTTTTGGGACGCGGGAAAGTGAGCGGGCATACGGCGCACCGTATGTCAATCCGGGTGGTACCGCAGAGGTCTTCGGCCTTTGTCCCAGAGAACAGAAGTTCTGGGACGAGGGTCTTTTTTGTTGCCTTCTTCCAGAACAGCCCCAGCAAAAAACACTGAGAAGGAGCGATTACCATGACTAAGATCCCCCACAAGCTGTACCTCACCGAAGACCAGATGCCTCAGAAATGGTTCAATCTGCGCTCTGTCATGAAGGACCAGCCCGACCCCATGCTCCACTCCGGCACCCTCCAGCCGGTGACCGAGGCCGACCTGGCCCCCATCTTCTGCGCCGAGCTGGCCCAGCAGGAGCTGGACTGCACCCACGAGTTCATCGACATCCCCGAGCCGGTGCTGGACATCTACAAGATGTACCGCCCCTCCCCCATCATCCGGGCCTACGACCTGGAGAAGGCCCTGGGCACCCCCGCCAGGATCTACTACAAGTACGAGGGCAACAACACCTCCGGCTCCCACAAGCTCAACTCCGCCGTGCCCCAGGCCTACTACGCCAAGCAGCAGGGCCTGTCCGGCGTCACCACTGAGACCGGAGCCGGCCAGTGGGGCACCGCCCTCAGCGTGGCCTGCGCCTACTTCAACCTGTCCTGCGACGTGTATATGGTCAAGTGCTCCTACGAGCAGAAGCCCTTCCGCAAGGCCATGATGAACGTGTTCGGCGCCTCGGTGGTGCCCTCCCCCTCCATGACCACCGAGGTGGGCCGGAAGATTCTGGCTGAGAACCCAGGCACCACCGGCTCCCTGGGCTGCGCCATCTCCGAGGCGGTGGAGGCCGCCGTCACCGGCGGCGACAAGCGGTATGTTCTGGGCAGCGTGCTCAACCAGGTGCTCCTCCACCAGTCCATCATCGGCCTGGAGAGCAAGCTGGCCCTGGAGCAGCTGGGCGAGTATCCCGACATCGTGGTGGGCTGTGCCGGCGGCGGCTCCAACCTGGGCGGCCTCATCGCCCCCTTCATGGCCGACAAAATCCGGGGCGTAAAGAACCCCCGCATCGTGGCGGTGGAGCCCGCCTCCTGTCCCTCCTTCACCCGGGGCAAGTACGCCTACGACTTCTGCGACACCGGCAAGGTCACGCCCCTGGCCCGGATGTACACCCTGGGCAGCGGCTTCATCCCCGCCCCCAACCACGCCGGCGGCCTGCGCTACCACGGCATGAGCCCCATCCTGTCCAAGCTCTACCACGACGGGTACATGGAGGCGGTGAGCTATCAGCAGACCCAGGTCTTTGAGGCGGCGGTGTTCTTCGCCAAGCACGAGACCATCCTCCCCGCCCCCGAGTCGGCCCACGCCATCAAGGGCGCCATGGATGAGGCGCTCAAATGCAAGGAGACCGGCGAGGAGAAGAGCATCCTCTTCGGCCTGACCGGCACCGGCTTCTTCGACATGACCGCCTATGAGAACTACCTCAGCGGCAAGATGACCGACTACGTGCCCACCGACGCCGACCTCCAGAAGGGCTTCGACTCCCTGCCCGACATCCCCCAGAACAAGAACATCTGAACACAGGCAAGCCCCCGGGCCGCAGAGCGGTCCGGGGGCTTATTCTGCAAAGAGGGGACGGCGCGACCTCTGCGCCGTCCCCTCTTCCGTTTTCTGAATCAGAGCACCTTGCGGATGCGCTCCACGGCCTCCACGGTGGCGTCCGCGCCGCCGAAGGCGGTGAGGCGGATGTAGCCCTCGCCGCTGGGGCCGAAGCCGGCGCCGGGGGTGGTGACCACGTTGGCCTGGTGGAGCAGCTTGTCGAAGAACTCCCAGGAGCCCATGCCGTCGGGGGTCTTGGCCCAGACGTAGGGGGAGTTCTCGCCGCCGGACACGGTCAGGCCCGCGGCCTTCAGGCCGTCGAAGATCACCTTGGCGTTGCGCTTGTAGAAGTCGATGTTCTCCATGACCTGGGCGTGGCCCTCGGGGGTGTAGATGGCCGCCGCGCCCCGCTGGACCACATAGGGCACGCCGTTGAACTTGGTGCACTGGCGGCGGTTCCACAGGGCGTTCAGGCTGGCGCCGTCCCGCTCCAGGGCCTTGGGCACCACGGTGTAGGCGCAGCGGGTGCCGGTGAAGCCGGCGGTCTTGGAGAAGGAGCGGAACTCGATGGCGCAGGTCTTGGCGCCGGGGATCTCAAAGATGCTGTGGGGGATCTCCGGGTCGGAGATGAAGGCCTCGTAGGCGGAGTCGAAGAGGATCACGCTGCCGTTGGCGTTGGCCCAGTCCACCCAGGCCTGGAGCTGGGCGCGGGTGGCCACGGCGCCGGTGGGGTTGTTGGGGAAGCAGAGGTAGACCAGGTCGGCCTTCTCCGCGGGGATGGCGGGAGAGAACCCGTTCTCCGCCACGCAGGGCATGTAGACCAGGCGGCTCCACTTGCCGCTCTCCTCGCTGAAGTCCCCGGCCCGGCCGGCCATGGCGTTGGTGTCCACATACACGGGGTACACCGGGTCGCACACGGCCACCACATTGTCGGTGCCGAAGATGTCGCCGATGTTGCCGCAGTCGCTCTTGGCGCCGTCAGAGACGAAGATCTCAGAGGGGTCGATCTCCACGCCCCGGGCGTGGTAGTCGTGGACGGCAATGGCCTCCCGGAGGAAGTCGTAGCCCTGCTCAGGGCCGTAGCCGTGGAAGCCCTCCACCGTGGCCATCTCGTCCACAGCGGCGTGCATGGCGGCAGTGACGGCGGGCACCAGGGGGCGGGTCACGTCGCCGATGCCCAGGCGGATCAGCTTCTTGTCCGGGTTGGCGTCGGCGTACACCGACACGCGGCGGGCGATCTCGGAAAACAGGTAGCTGCCGGGCAGCTTCAGGTAGTTGCGGTTAATGGTGGTCATATGCATCCTCCGTATCTGCTCCGCCCCGGGGTCTCCGGGCGGAAATTTTCTGCTGTAACGCATTACATCAGCTTAGCAGGCACTATTATATCCCTTTTTTCCCCCGGACACAACGGTAATTTTACTGTTCCTGGGAAATTTCTCCTTCAAAGACGGTCACCGCCGGGCCGGTCATGTAGAGGTGGCCGTTCTCCTCCGCCCAGCGGACTTCCAGCTCTCCGCCGGGCAGGCGGACCGTGGTGTGGCAGGACACCAGTCCGGCCTGGGCGGCGGCGGTCAGGGCGGCGCAGGCGCCGGTGCCGCAGGCCAGGGTCTCGCCGCTCCCCCGCTCCCACACCCGCGCCTTCAGGCCTCCCCGGTCGTCCGGCTGGACGAACTCCACGTTCACCCGGTCCGGGAAGGCGGGGTGGTACTCCAGCGCAGGCCCGATCCTGGCCAGGTCCAGGGCGTCCACCCCGCCGCAGAACACCACCGCGTGGGGGTTGCCCACCGACACGGGGACCGCCTGCCATGTTCTCCCCGCCGCCATCAGCTTCACCGGCGGCGACAGCTCCGGCCGCCCCATGTCCACCAGCACCGACTGTACTTTTCCGTCCCGGAGAAACAGCTCCAGGTAGCGCACCCCCGAGGCGGTCTCCACCGTCAGGAGGGAGGTCTTTCGGGTCAGTCCCTTGTCGTACACATACTTGCCCAGACAGCGGATGCCGTTGCCGCACATGGCCCCTTCCGAGCCGTCGGCATTGAAGATCCGCATGCCGAAGTCCGCCCGCTCCGACGGGCAGATGCAGATCAGCCCGTCCGCGCCCACGCCGAAGTGCCGGTCGGACAGCCGGACCGCCAGCTCAGGCAGATTGTCCGGCACTCCGCCGGTACAGTTGAGATACACGTAATCATTGCCCAGACCCTGCATTTTGGTAAAGCGCATGGCTCTCTCCCCCGCCGCCCCGCCGGATTTCCGGCGGGACACCCTGCGGGGGCGGTCCCCCCGGAGCGGGGCCGTACCCCTTATCCCTATGCGCCGCAGTCCTCGCTGAGAACCCGCCGGGCGGTCTCCAGCAGGCGGGAACCGCTGTCCATGCTCCGCTTCTGCAGGTAGCGGTGGGCCTCCTCCTCGGTAAAGCCCCGGCTGGCCATCAGGGCCGCCTTGGCCTGCTCCACCACCGCCTTCTCCTCCTCGCTGCGGTGGGGCCGGGTCATCTTCTCCAGCCGGTGGCCCACCTGGAGCAGCAGCCGCACCGAAGCAATCAGATCCCCGCGGGACACCGGAGAGGCCAGCTTGAAGATGTCGTCGCTCTCACACAGGTCCAGCATGCCCTGGTTGGCCACCATCAGCATGGCGCAGAACGGGGGGAGGTCCTCAAACATCTGCTCGGCGGACTCGTCATGGAATTTGTAGCCGCAGACCACGGCGGAGATGTGTTGCTTGCTCACCACCCGCTTCACCTCGGCGGCGCTGCGGCAGACCACGCAGGAGGCGGTGCCCGAGCTCTCCAGGATCTCCCGGATGCGCCGGCCGCTCTCTTCCTTTGCAAAGGATACGATTATCTTTTCCATGTTCGGCTCCGCTCCTTCTCATGGGGGAGTATGCGCCGGGGGGACGGCGCGTCTTGTAACGCCCCGTCCCCCCGGTTTTGCCGGCAGTGCCGGAGCTGTGATTCTGTTTTGCTCAATGGTTCATGATATGCTTCTCTCTCCCGGGAGGAGGCACGGGTGCGGTACTCCTGGGGGAAACCGGTTCCCCGCAAGGCCCCCATGCCCTTCGAGGAGGTGGATCAATAGTTGATGATATACTTTTCCCGCTCCCAGGAGGACACACGGGTGCGGTACTCATCCCACTCTTTTTTCTTGCCCTCGATGTAGTTGTTGGCCACGTGCTCGCCCAGGGTATCCAGCACCAGCCGGTCGCCCTCCATCAGGCGGATGGCCTCCTCCAGAGAGCCGGGCAGGCTGGCGATGCCGTGGGCCTCCCGGGTGGCCGGGTCCATGGCGTAGATGTTCTGGGTGATCTCCGCCGGGGGCACCAGGCCCTTCTCGATGCCGTCCAGACCGGCGGTCAGGCACACGGCAAAGGCCAGGTAGGGATTGCAGGACGGGTCGGGGGAGCGCAGCTCCACCCGGGTGGCCTGGCCGCGGGAAGCGGGGATGCGGATGAGGGCGGAGCGGTTGGATGCCGACCAGGCCAGATAGCAGGGGGCCTCATAGCCGGGCACCAGCCGCTTGTAGGAGTTGACCAGGGGGTTGGTGATGGCAGCCATGCCGGGGACGTGGCGCAGCAGGCCGGCGATGAAGCTGTACGCCTCACGGGACAGGCCCCGCTCGTCGTTGGGATCGTAGAACACGTTCTTGCCGTCCCGGAACAGGGACATGTTGGTGTGCATGCCGGAACCGGCCACGCCGAAGATGGGCTTGGGCATGAAGGTGGCGTGGAGGCCGTTCTTCTGGGCCAGGGTCTTGACCGCCAGCTTGAAGGTCATGATGTTGTCGGCGGCGTGGAGGGCCTCGGCGTACTTGAAGTCGATCTCGTGCTGGCCCTGGGCGCACTCGTGGTGGCTGGCCTCGATCTCAAAGTCCATCTGCTCCAGGGCCATGCAGATCTCCCGGCGGGTGGACTCGCCGTGGTCCAGGGGGCCCAGGTCAAAGTAGCCCGCCTCGTCGTTGGTCTTGGTGGTGGGCTTGCCCTCGTCGTCGGTCTGGAACAGGAAGAACTCCGCCTCAGGGCCCACGTTGAAGGTGTCAAAGCCCATGTCCCGGGCCTTCTGGATGGCCCGCTTCAGCACGTCCCGGGGGTCGCCCACAAAGGGGGTGCCGTCGGTGTTGTACACGTCGCAGATCAGCCGGGCCACCTTGCCGTGGCCGGGCCGCCAGGGGAACACGCGGAAGGTCCGCAGGTCGGGATACAGGTACTGGTCGGACTCGTCGATGCGGACGAAGCCGTCGATGGAGGAGCCGTCGAACATGCACTGGTTGTTGACGGCCTTCTCAATCTGCGAGGCGGTGATGGCCACGTTCTTCAGCTGGCCGAAGATGTCCGTGAACTGGAGGCGGATGAACTCGATGTCCTCCTCCCTGACAATGCGAATGATGTCTTCCTTCGTGTGAAGGTGGGTCATGGTGCGCGTCCCCTTTCATCCTCAAAAAATCGTTTTCCTATACGTCCAATCGAAAAAAGGCGCTCCGGTCCCCTGAGGGGTCGGAACGCCTTCGTTCTCAGCCAATGATATGCGGATCAGCACTTCGGCGCCGACTGTCCATGATTCTGACTCGTTTTCGCCCCGTCGGGCGGATATCCGGGCAGACCCTGCGGCCGAATCCTGTCAATATACTGTTCTGCACCGGAAGAAAGTGGGACTCCGTCGCCCCGCAAATTCTCCTTTGACATACTACCACACACGAAGCAAGTTGGCAATCGGCAAAATCATCTGCTTTTTCCGCCAAATGTCTGAAATTTCCGTTCTTGTTGACTAGGAAAGGCCGCCTCCCGGGCTCCGCTCCCTCTCCCGGAATTTTTCCCCGTACCCCCTTGACAAATCCAGTTAGCCGTTGTAAACTCATGCCATCGAATTAGTTAGCGCAAGCTAATTACCGCATCAGGGAAATCTTTCAGCCGGGAGGCGTATTTATGATGCCGCTTACAATGGCAAAGACCGGTGAGACGGTCACCATCCGGAAAATCACCGGGAAGGACGAGGTCCGCCTGCATCTGGCGGAGCTGGGATTTGTGGTGGACGGTACGGTCACGGTGGTCAGCGAGATCGCCGGCAACCTGATCCTTCAGGTCAAGGACAGCCGGATCGCGTTGGACAGGACCATGGCCAACCGAATCATGATTTGAGAGGAGCAGGGATATGAGAACACTCAGGGACGCAAAGGTGGGCGACACGGTCACGGTCGCCAGACTCCACGGCGAGGGCGCGGTCAAGCGCCGCATCATGGACATGGGCATCACCAAGGGGGTGGCCATCCATGTGCGGAAGGTGGCCCCCCTGGGAGACCCCATGGAGCTGAACGTGCGGGGCTATGAGCTGAGCGTGCGCAAGGCGGACGCGGAGATGATCGAGATTCAGTGATGCGTGTGTCTTTCTCAGCGCCGGCGGCAGAAGCCGCCTGTTCTTTGGCAGTATAGTTAGCAAATGCTAATGGAAAGGGAGTAGCAAGATGGAGTACAAAATCGCGCTGGCGGGCAACCCGAACTGCGGCAAAACCACGCTGTTCAACGCCCTGACCGGCTCCAGTCAGTATGTGGGCAACTGGCCCGGCGTCACCGTGGAGAAGAAGGAGGGCAGGCTGAAGGGCCACAAGGACGTGGTCATTCAGGACCTGCCCGGCATCTATTCCCTCTCCCCCTACACGCTGGAGGAGGTGGTGGCCCGGGACTATCTGGTCAATGAGAAGCCCGACGCCATTCTCAACATTGTGGACGGCACCAACATTGAGCGCAACCTGTACCTCACCACCCAGCTCATCGAGCTTGGCATCCCGGTGGTGGTGGCGGTGAACATGATCGACCTGGTCCGCAAGAACGGGGATAAGATCGACCTGGACCGCCTGGCCGGCGCCCTGGGCTGCCAGGTGGTGGAGATGAGCGCCCTGAAGGGCGAGGGCGGCATGGCCGCCGCGGAAAAGGCCCTGGAGCTGGCCAAAACCCACAAGACCGGCGAGCTGCCCCATGTGTTCACCGGCAGCGTGGAGCACGCCATCGCCCACATTGAGGAGTCCATCCAGGGCAGAGTGGACGACCGGTATCTCCGCTGGTACGCCATCAAGATCTTTGAGCGGGACGGCAAGGTGCTGGAGCAGCTGGGCCTGTCCCCCGAGCTGAAAAAGCACCTGGAGCTGCATATCGCCGACTGTGAGCACGAGCTGGATGACGACGCCGAGAGCATCATCACCAACCAGCGCTACTCCTACATCAGCTCCGTGGTGGATAAGGCGGTGAAAAAGAAGAAGGCCGCCCACAGCCTGACCGTCTCCGACAAGATCGACCGGGTGGTGACCAACCGCATCGCCGCCCTGCCCATCTTTGTGGCCGTCATGCTGCTGGTATACGCCATCTCCATGGGCGGCTGGACCGTCTCCATCGGAACCCACCTCACTGACTGGGCCAATGACGGCCTGTTCGGCGACGGCTGGTTTGTCCCCTTCACCGCCGATACGGATGCCTGGGACGAGGCTTCCGGCGCCTGGGAGGAGGCCTCCGCCATCATCGCGGCCCACGACGCGGGCGAGTCCGCTGCCTACCTCTACGACGACGAGTCCGGCGAGACCACCACCCTTGCGGTCAATGAGGAGACCTATCAGGCCGCCCTCACCGTGGCCGAGCCCGACCCCAGCGACTACGGCACCTGGGTGCCCGGCCTGCCCGTCCTGGCGGAAAACGGCCTGACCGCCATCGGCTGCAACGAGGTGCTCCAGTCCCTGATTCTGGACGGCATCATCGGCGGCGTGGGCGCGGTGCTGGGCTTTGTGCCTCAGATGCTGGTCCTCTTCCTGCTGCTGTCCATCCTGGAGGATGTGGGATATATGGCCCGCGTCGCCTTTATCATGGACCGGATCTTCCGCCGCTTCGGCCTGTCCGGCAAGAGCTTTATCCCCATGCTGGTGGCCACCGGCTGCGGCGTCCCCGGCATTATGGCCTCCCGCACCATTGAGCAGGAGCGGGACCGGAGAATGACCATTATGACCACCGGCTTCATCCCCTGCGGCGCCAAAATGCCCATCATCGCCCTGTTCGCCGGAGCGCTGTTCGGCGGCTCGGCCTGGGTGGCCGCCTCCGCCTACTTCATCGGCGTAGCGGCGGTGATTATCTCCGGCATTATCCTGAAAAAGACCAGGATTTTCGCCGGCGACCCCGCCCCCTTTGTCATGGAGCTGCCCGCCTATCACGCCCCCGCCGCCGTCAACGTGCTGCGGGCGACCTGGGAGCGGGGCTGGTCCTTCATCAAGCGGGCCGGCACCGTCATCCTCCTCTCCTCCATCATCCTCTGGTTCCTCCAGGGCTTCGGTTTTGTGGACGGCGTGTTCCAGATGGTGGAGGACAACAACGACTCCCTGCTGGCCGCCGTGGGCCACACCGTCGCCTTTATCTTCGCGCCCCTGGGCTTCGGCACCTGGCAGGCCACCGTGGCCACGGTCACCGGCCTCATCGCCAAGGAGGAGGTGGTCTCCACCTTCGGCGTCCTGTTCCCGGGCAACCTCACCATGGATATGGCCGCCGCCTTCACGCCGATTGCCGCCTACTCCTTCATGATCTTCAACCTGCTGTGCGCCCCCTGCTTCGCCGCCATGGGCGCCATCAAGCGGGAGATGAACAACTGGAAGTGGACCCTGGGCGCCATCGGCTACATGTGCGGCTTCGCCTATGTGGCGGCCCTCATGGTCTACCAGCTGGGCGGCCTGCTGACCGGCGCTGTGTCCTTCGGCGTGGGCACCGTGGTGGCTCTGGTCCTTCTGGCCGGACTCATCTACCTGCTCCTGCGCAGAAACAAGTATGAGGACCGTCCTCTGGGCGCCCGTGCTGTCAGCGCGGCAGCCAAGTAACTACATATCACTGGGGCGGACGGCTGAGCCATCCGCCCCGGCCACTCCCCGAAAGGAGCTGTTCACTATGGCAGATATCATCATCGGTCTCATCATCGCGGCGGTCTGCGTGGCCATCATCGCCAGAGGCATCCACAACCGCCGCCAGGGCAAGCACAGCTGCTCCAGTTCCTGCGGCAGCTGTGGGTGCGGCTGCAGCGGCTGCGCCTCCTCCGGCACATGCCGCACCGGACAGACCGCCTCCAAATAACCGGCCTGTGAAAAAACCGGCGCTCCAGACTGGAGCGCCGGTTTTCTATGTTATTCCTCTGGATTTGCCCCGCAGATGCCCAGCACAAAGGCCCGCAGGGCGTTCATCCGCTCCGCCTCGTCCTCCGGCCAGGGGCTGTCCCCCATGTGGTCGGCCAGCAGCACGGGCAGCTGGTAGTTGTACACCTCCTGGGCCACCTCCATCTCCGCGCCGTCCACCATGTGGTCGGGGCCGCCGTTGACAATGATGCCCTTCAGGTTGGGCAGCTGGTCCAGCTCCCCGGCGGTGATGCTGTGGGGGTAGAGGGCGCTGTCCACCCCCAGAGACCGGATCTCCGCCAGCAGCCGCTCGTTCTCCCGGCTGCCCAGATTCAGCACTGCGATCATATCTCGCGCCATGGGCACGACCTCCTTTTATCTGTTCTGCGCCGTCCGGTCCCAGTCCACCGCCACCCACTGTGCGTTGGGCACGTTGAAGCGGTAGAGGGCCTTGTTGTCAAAGGGCACGCCGGCACGCCAGCCCAGCACCGCCCGGATCACCGCGCTGTGGCACACCGCCAGAGCGGTCTCCCCCGGCCCGGCGGCAATGGCGTCCAGCACGGGGAGAATCCGCCGCAGGGCGTCCCCCAGGGACTCCCCGCCGGGCGGCGCCACCTTCATCCGGTCCTCCTGATAGGCCTCGTATTCCTCCGGCCACTTTTCCTCGATCTCCGGCCAGGTGTAGCCCTCCCATTCCCCGAAGCTCACCTCCCTCAGGTCGTCCACCGGGATGGGGGTGAGCCCCAGATGGCGGCAGACGATCTCCGCCGTCTCAAAGGCCCGGCGCTTGGGGCTGGCGTAGCAGATGTCGATCTTCTCCCCGCTCTCGGCCAGACGGCGGCCCAGCTCCTCCGCCTGGCTTCTTCCCTTTTCATTCAGTTCCGTATCGCTGGCGCCCTGGACGCGCCCGACCGCATTCCAGCCGGTCTCGCCGTGGCGGGCCAATATAATTCTCATGGGCAAATCTCCATTCTCTCTTTACAGCATCCGCTTCAGGTACTGCCCCGTGTAGGACCCCTCGCAGGCCGCCACTTCCTCGGGCGTACCGGTCACTACAATATTTCCGCCGCCGTCGCCGTTCCCACCCGGCTTCCGCCGGGCGGGAGCCCTGTCTCCTTTTATCTGCACGGGCGGAATGAATCCGCCCGGCATCAAGATTTTGGCCGCAGGCCAAAACGCTTGTTGTGGCGGCGACGGCGCGGCATTACAGCATACGCTTCAGGTACTGCCCCGTGTAGGACCCTTCGCAGGCCGCCACTTCCTCCGGCGTGCCGGTCACCACGATATTGCCGCCGCCGTCGCCGCCCTCGGGGCCCAGGTCGATGATATAGTCGGCGGTCTTGATGACGTCCAGGTTGTGCTCAATGACCACCACCGTGTTGCCCACCTCCACCAGCTTCTGGAGCACCTCGATGAGCTTGTGCACGTCGGCGGTGTGGAGGCCGGTGGTGGGCTCGTCCAGAATATAGATGGTCTGGCCGGTGCTCCGCTTGGACAGCTCGGTGGCCAGCTTCACCCGCTGGGCCTCGCCGCCGGACAGGGTGGTGGAGGGCTGGCCCAGCTTGATATAGCTCAGGCCCACCTCGTACAGGGTCTGGAGCTTGTTGTAGATGCGGGGCAGGTTCTCGAAGAAGGGCAGGGCCTCCTCCACGGTCATGTCCAGCACCTCATAGATGTTCTTGCCCTTGTAGCGCACCTCCAGGGTCTCCCGGTTGTACCGCTTGCCCTTGCACACCTCGCAGGGCACGTAGATATCGGGCAGGAAGTGCATCTCGATCTTGATGAGGCCGTCGCCCTGGCAGGCCTCGCAGCGGCCGCCCCGCACGTTGAAGGAGAACCGGCCCGGGCCGTAGCCCCTGGCCTTGGCGTCCTGGGTGGAGGCGAACAGGTCCCGGATGTCGTTGAACAGCCCGGTGTAGGTGGCCGGGTTGGACCGGGGAGAGCGGCCGATGGGGGACTGGTCGATGTCGATGACCTTGTCCAGGTACTGCTCCCCCTCAATGCCCCTGTTCTTGCCCGGCCGCAGCTTGGCACGGTTCAGGTCGGCGGCCAGCTTCTTGTATAGAATCTCGTTGACCAGGCTGGACTTGCCCGAGCCGGACACGCCGGTGACGCAGGTGAAGGTGCCCAGGGGGATGGACACGTCGATGTCCCGCAGGTTGTTCTCCGCCGCACCCTTGATGGTGAGCACCTTGCCGTTGCCCTTCCGGCGCTGGGTGGGCACGGGGATCTTCTTCCGCCCGGACAGGTAGTCACCGGTGATGGAGCCGGGGGTGTTCATGACCTCCTCGGCGGTGCCCGCGGCCACCACGTATCCGCCGTGGACCCCTGCGCCGGGACCGATGTCCACGATATAGTCGGCGGCCCGCATGGTGTCCTCGTCGTGCTCCACCACCAGCAGGGTGTTGCCCAGGTCACGCAGGTGCTTCATGGTGGCAAGCAGCATGTCGTTGTCCCGCTGGTGGAGGCCGATGGAGGGCTCGTCCAGAATATAGAGCACCCCCATGAGGGAGGAGCCGATCTGGGTGGCCAGCCGGATACGCTGGCTCTCGCCGCCGGACAGGGTGGCCGCCGACCGGCTCAGGGTCAGGTACTGGAGGCCCACGCTCTGGAGGAAGCCCAGGCGGCTCTTGATCTCCTTGAGGATGCGCTCGGCAATGAGCATCTGCTGGTCGGTGAGGGTCAGGTGGTCGATGAAGTCCAGGGCGTCGGTCACCGACTTGCGGCAGAACTCATCGATGTTGATGCCCCCCACCGTCACCGCCAGGGACTCCTTGCGCAGCCGCCGGCCGCCGCAGTCGGGGCAGGGCCGCTCGCTCATGCACTCCTCCAGCTCCCGGCGCACCGCGTCCGACTGGGTCTCCCGGTAGCGGCGCTCCAGGTTGTTGCAGATGCCCTCAAAGGGCTGGTACAGGGTGCCCTGGCCCCGCTCCCGGTCGTAGGTCAGCTTCAGCTTCTCCCCCTTGGTGCCGTAGAGAATGATGTCCATCACCTCGGCGGGCAGGTCCTTCACCGGGGTGGTCAGCTTGAATTTGTACTGCTTGGCCAGGGCGTCGAAGTACATCCGGGAGATGGAGTCCCCCTTGATGTTGTTCCAGCCCGAGGCGGTGATGGCCCCGTCCAGGATGGACAGGTCCTTGTTGGGGATGACGATGTCCGGGTCCACCTTCAGCTGGGCGCCCAGGCCGGTGCAGGTGGGGCAGGCGCCGAAGGGGTTGTTGAAGGAGAACATGCGGGGGGTCAGCTCCTCGATGGAGATGCCGCAGTCCTCACAGGCGTAGTTCTGGGAGAAGAGGATGTCCCGGTCCTCCCCCACGATGTTGATGACCACGATGCCCCCCGCCAGGTTGGAGGCGATCTCCACCGAGTCGGTGAGCCGCTGGGTGATGTCCGGCTTGATGACCAGCCGGTCCACCACCACCTCGATGTTGTGCTTCTTGTTCTTGTCCAGCTTGATCTCCTCGGTCAGGTCGTAGATGGACCCGTCCGCCCGGACGCGGACATAGCCCGACTTGCGGGCGTCCTCAAAGACCTTCTGGTGCTCGCCCTTCTTGCCCCGGATGACGGGGGCCAGCACCTGGATGCGGGTGGCCTCGGGCAGGGTGAGGACCTGGTCGATGATCTGGTCGATGGTCTGCTGCTTGATCTCCTTGCCGCACTTGGGGCAGTGGGGGGTGCCCACCCGGGCCCAGAGCAGACGGAGATAGTCGTAGATCTCGGTCACCGTGCCCACGGTGGAGCGGGGGTTCTTGGAGGTGGTCTTCTGGTCGATGGAGATGGCGGGGCTCAGGCCGTCGATATAGTCCACGTCCGGCTTCTCCATCTGGCCCAGGAACATCCGGGCGTAGGAGCTGAGGGACTCCACATAGCGGCGCTGTCCCTCGGCGTAGATGGTGTCAAAGGCCAGGGAGGATTTGCCCGAGCCGGACAGACCGGTGAGCACCACCAGCTTGTCCCGGGGGATCTCCACGTCGATGTTTTTCAGGTTGTTCTCCCGGGCGCCTTTGACGTAAATATGGTCCAGCATAATCGTTGGTTCTCCTTTGAATTGCTCTGTTCTCGATTGTTATCCGGCTGTGCCTATCCCAGCAGCATCCGGAGCGCAAGTACAACATCGGCCAGCAGGATGACAACTCCCACTATGCCGCAGAGGACGCGCACCGCCTTGGGCGGCTTTTTGTTGGTGGCCACGGCCAGCAGGGCCAGGGCGGCCAGTCCCGCCAGCAGGGGCCAGTAGATGGCCAGCAGGACGCCCAGGGTTGCCCCCAGGTCCTCTCCGAAGAAATTCATGGCGCAGGCTCCTCCTCTGCCAGTATGCGGCGGATGCCGCCGGTCAGGAGGGCGATGTTCTCCTCCTGAAAGACCGTGTCACGGCCGGTGTGGATGCGGTCCAGGTACCAGCCCAGCCGCTTCCCCCTCTTCAGGGCGCACACCCCCGCCGCCCGGCGGAAGGAGGCGTTGTCCGAGGGGTAGAAGCCGAAGCCCCGCACCACCTCCACCGTCTTTCCATTCTGGGGAAGAAATGCCCTCTCGATCCGGGCCAGAGCGGCCTCGTCCTTCTTCAGGGCGGCGGTGGGATAGAACTGGATGGAGCTGCCGTCGGACACGCAGTCGAAGTTGAGCACCAGCGTCTCTTTTTTCACCTGCCTGTGCCGCCCGGCAAAGGCGGCGGAGCCCAGCATGCCCCGCTCCTCGTTGTCGAAGAACACCAAGCATGCTTTCTCCCGCAGCTCCGGCGGCAGGGTGAGGGCGGCCTCCAGCAGGGTGACGACGCCGGAGGTGTTGTCGTTGGCGGTGTGTCGGTTGGCCCGGCCGAAAAACACCCACCAGACGCAGAACACACACAGCAGCCAGCCGGGCAGTGTTCCGGCCCAGAGGGGCAGGTCAGCGGCCGCTCTGATGGCCACGGCGCAAACTGTGACCGCGGTCAGCGCCGCCAGCAGCCCCACCACCAGCAGCAGCTGGTAGATGAGGTAGATCCCCATATTCCGTGGGGTGAGAAAGTTGGGGATGGGCAGCACGGCCTGGGTGTCGTAGTGGGCGGTGAAGAGCACCTCCGCCTTCTCCGGGTCCCCGGCAATGACGTTGGTGCCCGAGAAACGTCCGCTCTCCTCGGTGACGGCCCAGCCCGCCCCCTCCAGCTCCCCGCGCAGCCAGGCCCGGAAGGCCCGCTTCTGTCCGGTGGACTTGCGGACCTGAAAATTCTCCAGTATCTCTTGGGATTGCTCGGTCATGAATCGGCCTCGCTTTCTCTTAAACCCATCTTGTTCCCGCAGGGTCAGCCCTCGCCCCGCAGCTTGATGATTTTATCTCTCAGAATGGCCGCATATTCGAATTCCAGCATCTTGGAGGCCTCCTTCATCTCCTTCTCCAGCTTGGCAATGGCCTCCAGGCGCTGCTGCTTGGTCATCTGCTTCTGGCTGAAGTCAAACTTCTTGGTCTCCTCCACCTCGCCGGACAGCTCGATCAGGTTGCGCACCGACTTGACCACCGTCTTGGGCACAATGCCGTGGGCCTTGTTGAAGGCGTCCTGCTTCTCCCGGCGGCGCTCGGTCTCGTCGATGGCGGCCCGCATGGAGGGGGTGATCTTGTCGGCGTACATGATGACCAGGCCATCGGCGTTTCGGGCCGCCCGGCCGATGGTCTGGATGAGGGAGGTCTCGCTGCGGAGGAAGCCCTCCTTGTCCGCGTCCAGAATGGCCACCAGGCTCACCTCGGGCAGGTCCAGGCCCTCGCGCAGCAGGTTGATGCCCACCAGCACGTCGAACACGCCCAGACGCAGATCCCGGATGATCTCCTGCCGCTCGATGGTGTCGATGTCGTGGTGCATATAGCGGACCTTGATGCCCGCGTTTTTCAGGTAGGCGGTCAGGTCCTCGGCCATCCGCTTGGTGAGGGTGGTGACCAGCACCCGCTCCTTCCGCTCGGTGCGGGCGTTGATCTCGCCGATGAGGTCGTCGATCTGCCCCTCCACCGGGCGGACCTCGATGCGGGGGTCCAGCAGGCCGGTGGGCCGGATGACCTGCTCCACCACCTGGCCCGACCGGGTGCGCTCGTACTCGCCGGGGGTGGCGGAGACGTAGATGACCTGGTTGATCCGCTGCTCGAACTCGTCGAACTTCAACGGCCGGTTGTCGTAGGCGCAGGGCAGGCGGAAGCCGTAGTCCACCAGGGTGGTCTTGCGGGCGTGGTCGCCGTTGTACATGGCCCGCACCTGGGGCAGGGTCACGTGGCTCTCGTCGATGAACATGAGGAAGTCCTTGGGGAAATAGTCCAGCAGGGTGTGAGGGGGCGTGCCGGCGGGGCGGCCCTCGATGACCCGGGAGTAATTCTCGATGCCGGAGCAGTAGCCCAGCTCCTGCATCATCTCAATGTCGTACATGACCCGCTGCTTGAGCCGCTGGGCCTCCACCAGCTTGTTCTCCCGCTCGAAGAAGGCCACCCGCTCCTCCAGCTCCTTGTAGATCTCGCCGATGGCCGCGTCCATCTTCTCCTTGGGGGTGACGTAGTGGGTGGCGGGCCAGATGGGCACGTGGTTGAGAATGCGGATGGGGGTGCCGGTGACGGCGTTGACCTCGCTGATGCGGTCGATCTCGTCCCCGAAGAACTCCACCCGGATGGCGGAGTCCTTCCAGTAGGCGGGGTAGATCTCCACCGTGTCCCCCCGGACCCGGAACATGTTCCGCTCAAAGGCGATGTCGTTGCGCTCGTAGCGAATCTCCACCAGCCGCTTGAGGAGCACGTCCCGCTTCATCTCCATGCCCACCCGGAGAGACACCATCATCTTGGCAAAGTCCTCCGGCTCGCCCAGGCCGTAGATGCAGGACACCGAGGACACCACGATCACGTCCCGCCGCTCCAGCAGGGCGCAGGTGGCGGACAGCCGCAGGCGGTCGATCTCGTCGTTGGTGGCGGCGTCCTTCTCGATGAAGGTGTCAGTGTGGGGAATATAGGCCTCGGGCTGGTAGTAGTCATAGTAGGAGACGAAATACTCCACCGCGTTGTTGGGGAAGAACTCCTTGAACTCGGCGCACAGCTGGGCGGCCAGGGTCTTGTTGTGGGCCAGCACCAGGGTGGGCCGCTGGAGCTTCTCGATGGTCTTGGCCATGGTAAAGGTCTTGCCGGAGCCGGTGACGCCCAGCAGGGTCTGCTCCTGGAGCCCCATCTCCACGCCGTTGGCCAGGGCCTCAATGGCCTGGGGCTGATCGCCCGCGGGCTTGTATTCGCTGACTACCTCAAATTTGGGCATACCATCACCTCGTACATCCATTCTATCAAAACGTATGTTCTATTGCAACCACTAATTATAGTATTTCCATCAGAAAGCCGCTGTCCCGCATGGACACCATATCGTCGTCCACAAAAATCAGGTGGTCCACCAGGATAACCCCCACCTGGCGGAGCAGTTCTCTCAGGTAGAGGGTGGTCTGCTTGTCCTCGTCGGAGGGCAGGGCCAGGCCGGACACATGGTTGTGAGCCAGCATGACCCGGGAAGCGTTGTGGTTGAGAGCGGCCTCCACAATGACACGGGCGTTGATTTCGGCGGCGTTCACGTTCCCCTCCCCCACCTTGGGGCAGCCCAGGCACTTGCCCTTGCCGTCCATGCACAGGAGGTAGACCATCTCGTTGCGGGCGCCGTAGAACAATGGCGCGAACACCTCACGGGCGGCCCGGGTGGAGTCCACAATGTCCTCCAGGCTGGCGCGGGACGCGCCGTACCGCCTGCCCAACTCCTTGACGGCCCGGAAGAGCACCGCCGCCCGTTCCCCCACGCCCTTCACCTGGGAGAGGGCCTCTGGCGTGGCGTCCAGCACGCCCTGGAGGGAGCCGAACCGGTCCAGCAGGTCGTGGGCCAGGGGGTTGGTGTCCTGCCGGGGCAGCACGTAGAACAGCAGCAGCTCCAGCACCTTGTGGTCGGGGAAGGACTCCGGCCGGGCCATGAATTCCTTGCGCAGCCGGTCCCTGTGTCCCGTGTGGTCCGCCATGTCCTTCCCTCCTCTCTGTCATCAGAAGCGCAAAAACCTCCGCGGGAAATTGCCCGCGGAGGTCTGCGCCTGTCCTCAGGCTCGGGCGCCGTACTCGGCCAGGTAGCCTCCATCCAAAATGCGGGTTTTCCTGCGGGAAAACCAACGCGCTGTCGCGCCGCATTTTCCGGGGGGAACCAGTTCCCCCCGGATACCCCCCATGCGCTCCGCGGGGGAAAGGGATGCTCAGGCCCGAGCGCCGTACTCGGCCAGGTAGGCCTCCATACGGGCCTTCATGTCGTCGTCGATATACACCTTGCCGTCCACCGGGTTGTTGTGGAGGAAGGAGATGACCTCGCGGACGGTGACGATGGGGAACACCCGGATGCCGTGCTCATCCCGCAGCTCGTCCAGGGTGGTCTTGTCGCCGGTGCCCCGCTCCATGCGGTCCACGGACACCACCAGGGCGGTCAGGTTCACGTCGGCCACGTGCTTGAACAGCTCGATGGTCTCCCGGACGGCGGTGCCGGCGGTGACCACGTCCTCCACGATGACCACCTTGTCCCCGGCCTGGGGCTTGTAACCCACCATGGAGCCGCCCTCGCCGTGGTCCTTGGCCTCCTTGCGGTTGAAGCAGTAGGGCAGGTCCCGGCCGTAGTTGCGGTACAGGCTGGAGGCCGCCGCCACCGCCAGAGGGATGCCCTTGTAGGCGGGGCCGAAGAGGCAGTCCACGCCGTCGGGCAGGTTCTCCTGGATGCAGGCGGCGTAGTAGTCGCCCAGCTTGGAGGCCTGGGCGCCGGTCTTGTAGTTGCCGGTGTTGATGAAGTAGGGAGTCTTGCGCCCGGACTTGGTGGTGAAGTCGCCGAAGGTCAGCACGCCGGAGCGCACCATAAAGGTAATGAATTCTTCTTTATACGTCATGATAGATCCGCCCTTCCTGAAATCAGTCGGAATATTATACCACTCCGGCGCCGTGTTCACAAGTATGAACCGGCTGAAAAATGTCTCCATACCAAAGGCACCCCAATCATTACGCAGTATCCGTGCTGCCTAACGATTGGAGTGCGTTTTTTCGCTGAAATTCGGGTTTACTCGTTCTCCACGGCCACGTCGAAGGCGGGGCGCTGGGGCGCGCCGGAGGCGGCGGCGCTGGCGGCCCGGAACTTGTTCCGGCTGGCCTTCAGCTCCTCGTAGGCCTCGCCGATGGCCTCTTCCGTACGGCGCAGGGCGTCCTCGCAGTAGTCGTTGGCCGACTTGCGCAGCTCTCTGGCACGGTCCTCGGTCTGCCGCAGGATCTCGCTGGACTTCTGCTTGGCACGGGCCATGATCTCCTCCTCGGAGAGCATCTGCCGGGCCTGGTCCTCCGCCTGCTTGCGGATCAGGTCTGCCTCGCGCTTGGCGGAGGCGATATAGTCGGTGCGGGCCGCGATGAGCTTTTTGGCCTCGTTCAGCTCCATGGGGAACTGGGCCTTGATGTCATCCAGCAGGTCAAGGGCCTTGTCCCGCTCGATGATACACTTCTCACTGGACAGAGGCACGCTCTTCGCCTCGTCGATCAGCTCATAGAGCATGTCCAGCAGTTCTTCCACGCCAGTCGCCATTTATCCGTTCCTCCTGCTTTTCATCTTTTCGTTCACATCGTCAATGATCTCCCGGGGGACAAAGTCGGACAGGTCCGCCCCATAGTAGGCCATCTCCTTCACCACGCTGGAGCTCAGGTAGGTGTACTTGGCGCTGGAGGGCAGGAACATGGTGTCCAGCCGGGGGTTGAGCTTGCGGTTGATGAGGGCCATCTGGACCTCCTTCTCGTAGTCGGACACGGCCCGCAGGCCCTTGACCACCACGCAGGCGCCCACACGCTTGGCGTACTCCGCCAGCAGGCCGGTGGAGCTGTCCACTTCCACATTGGGCAGGCGGTCCACAACCTTGTGGATGAGCTCCACCCGCTCCGCAGGGGTAAACAGGCCCTTGTTTTCCTTCTCGGAATTCACCATCACGCAGACGATGAGTTTATCAAAACAGACCGCCGCACGCTTGATCACGTTCAGGTGGCCCAGTGTAATGGGGTCAAAGCTGCCGGGATATACCGCTATTTTCACTGGAATCTCTCCTTGCCGCGGGGAAGGGTCACACGGTCCGCCGGTACAGCGTCACCTTGATCTTGCCGTAACGGTACTCCCGCCCCTTCTCATAGGGGGCGGAGAGGGCAGGCAGGACCTGTTCCGCCGCACTTTCGCAGACTATTATACCATTCTCTGACATGATGTCAATCTTGGAGATGGCCTCCAGGGCCTTGTCCAGCAGGCCGGAGGCGTAGGGCGGGTCCAGAAAGACCAGGTCGAACTTCTCCCGGCAGCTGGTGAGGAAGGCCATGCTGTCCCCCTGGATCACCCGGGCCTGGGCCTCAAAGCCGCAGGTCTTCACGTTCTCCCGGATGACGGCGGCGGCCTCCTTCCGCAGGTCCACAAAGGTGCACCGCTCCGCCCCGCGGGACAGGGCCTCGATGCCCAGCTGTCCGGTGCCGCCGAAGAGGTCCAGCACCCTGCGGCCCTCCACGTCAAACTGCACGATATTGAAAATGGACTCCTTCACCTTGTCGGTGGTGGGCCGGGTCTCCATGCCGGGCAGCTCCTTGAGCCGCCGGCCCCGGGCCGTTCCTGTGATGACGCGCATTGTATTTCATCCTTTCCGGTCCTCCGGCCGGGGCTCCTCCTGAGCCCCCCGGAAGTAGTCGTAGACGGCCTTGGCCGTGTTCTTGGGCACTGCCGCCTCCAGCTCTTCCAGGGTGGCGGCCTTGATATTCTTGACACTTTTGAAGTGTTTGAGCAGGTCTGCCCGGCGTTTTTCCCCCACGCCGGGGATCTTGTCCAGCACCGAGCCCTTCACCCGCTGGTTCTGCTGCTGGCGGTGGAACTCGATGGCAAAGCGGTGGGTCTCCTCCTGGATCTGGCCGATGAGGGAGAACACCGCCTGGTTGGCCTGGATGCCGATCTCATGTCCGTCCGGCGTGACCAGGGCACGGGTGCGGTGCCGGTCGTCCTTCACCATGCCGAACACCGGGATGGACAGCCCCAGCTCCTCCAGCACCTTTACCGCCACCTTGGCGTGGTTCTCGCCGCCGTCGATGAGGAGCAGGTCGGGCAAATCTTTGAACTTCTCGTCCCCGTCCAGATAGCGCCTGAAGCGGCGGGTGAGCACCTGCTCCATGGAGGCGTAGTCGTCGGGGGCGTCCATGTCCTTGAGCTTGAAGCGGCGGTAATCCCGCTTCAGGGGCCGGGCGTTCTGGTAGACCACCATGGAGGCCACGATGTCGTCCGCCCCCTGGTTGGAGATGTCGTAGCTCTCCATGCGCATGGGGGGCTTGTCCAGCCTGAGCATCTTGGCCAGCAGCTCCAGCAGCTTGGAGGTCCGCTCCTCCTTGGTGGTCCAGCGGGCCACCTCCTCCTCCGCGTTCTTGTTGGCCAGGCGGATCAGGTCCATCTTGGCGCCCCGCTGGGGGGTGACCAGGTTCACCCGGCGGCCCGCGTTCTCAGACAGCAGCCGGGCCAGAGGCACCTCGTCGTCGATCTCGCAGGGCAGCAGGATCTGCCTGGGCAGCTGATTCCGCTCCCCGTAGTACTGCCGCACCAGGGCGGACACCACGTCGGCGATCTCCTCCTCCATGGGGGTCTCCATCAGGTCCCAGTCCTTGGCCGCCAGCTCGCCGTCCACGTAGTGGAGCACCACAAAGCAGCTCTTGGCCGTGCCCCGGTGGAAGCCCACCACGTCGGTGTCCGCCAGGCTGCCCGCCATCACCTTCTGCCGCTTGCCCAGCAGCTCAATGGCCCTGTACCGGTCCCGCAGCTCGGCGGCCTTCTCAAACCTGAGCTCCTCGGCGGCCCGCTCCATCTCGGCCTGGATCTCCTCCCCTACTTCCTTGAACTGCCCTTCCAGCAGCCGGATGGCCTGGTCGATGGCGTCCCGGTACCGCTCCTGGGGCATGCCGAAGCGGCAGTAGCCGTCGCACAGGCCCATGTGGTAGTTCAGGCAGGGCCGCTCCTTGCCGATGTCCCGGGGGAACTTCCGGTTGCAGGAGGGCAGCTTCAGGGCGGCCCGGAGGGCGTCAATGATGCCCTGGGTGCTGCCCCGGCTGCCGTAGGGCCCGAAGTAGCGGGCCCCGTCGTCCGCCGCCTTGTTGGCCAGGGAGAACCGGGGGTAGTCCTCGTTGACGGTGAGGCGGATATAGGGGTAGCCCTTGTCGTCCTTCAGCAGGATATTGTAGTGGGGCTGGTGGCGCTTGATGAGGGAGCTCTCCAGCACCAGGGCCTCGAATTCACTGTCCGCCACGATCACGTCAAAGTGGTCGATCTGGCTGACCATGGCCCGGGTCTTCTCCGTGTGGGAGGCCAGGTCGGCAAAATACTGGCTCACCCGGTTCTTCAGGGCCTTGGCCTTGCCTACGTAGATGACCACGTTGCGCTTGTCCTGCATGATATACACGCCCGGCTTCAGCGGCAGGGCATGGGCTTTTTCTTTCAGCTCTTCAAATGTCATACGTTATTTTTCCTGCCCTCCCTGTTCGCCGGACTTCCTTCATGCCCTGCCGCTGGGCGCCTCAGCGCCCCGGCGCGCTGCGCCGTCCAAGCGTTTTGCGGAGCAAAACCTTGATGCCGGGGCGATTCACTCGCCCCGCGCAGATCTCAATTCTTTCCGGGTCCCCAAATGCGCCTGTGCTTTGGAGACAGGGCACGGGCCTTTTCTTTCCGCTCTTCAGAATGGCATACCTTATGATGCCCGTTCTCCCCGTCCGCCTGTTCTTCTCCGCCTTTCGAGGATAAAAAAAGCGCCGCAGTATGCGGCGCTTTTTGTCGGAACGGTGTTACTCGGAGAAGTTGGACGCGATCAGCTCCACCAGAGCTTCGACCGCCTCTTTCTCATCGGGGCCGTCGGCGATGAGGTTGATGGAGGTTCCCTTCACGACGCCGAGGGAAAGTACACCCAGCAGGCTCTTGGCGTTCACCCGGCGCTCATCCTTCTCGACCCAGATGGAGCTCTTGAACTCATTGGCCTTCTGAATGAAGAATGTGGCGGGTCTGGCGTGCAGGCCGACCTGATTGTTTACGACTGCCTCTTTCATATACATAAGCGTTTCCCCCTAAGATGCGTTTATGAAGTCGCATACTTTCCTGTATAGAATATCAAATTTGTGCCAAATCGTCAATGACATTTTACACAAAATACGGGTGGTATTCTCTCTCAATTGACGGAAGAAGACTTTTGACTGTTTTTATGCGTTCTTGCGCGGACAATGTCCTCCAGCAGCGGACAATTCCGGTTCTGACGCCGCCATTCCGCCCTCCGGGGTAAAAACGCCCTTTGGAGCAGACATGGTTTTTTATCCATCCATCCGGGCGCGCCCGCCGCCTTTACCGCAGCTCCGCCACCGTTACGCCGTCCTCTCCTTCCCCATAGCGTCCGGGGCGGAAGGACTTCACATACCGGCTGCGCTTCAGGTGCTCCCGCACCGCCTTGCGCACCGCGCCGGTGCCCTTGCCGTGGATGATGGTGACGCTCTCCAGCTTGGCCAGCATGGCGTTGTCCAGAAACAGGTCCAGGGCGGCCACAGCCTCGTCGGTGGTCATGCCCCGCAGGTCCACCTCCGAGGAGGCCCCCACGGTGCGCAGCTGCCGCTCCGCCCGGTGGATGATCCGCTGGGCCTGCTTCTTGCTGCCGTCCTCCTCGGCCACACGCACCTCCTCCTGCTTGGCGGTGATCTTCAGAATACCGGCCTGGAGCTGGAGGCTGCCGTCCTTGTTGACGGCCAGTACCTGGGCCCTGGTGCCCCCCATCTTCACCAGCTCCACCGTATCCCCCACTTTGGCGGGACGGGTGGGCGGCGGCGCGGGCTCCTCAGGCCGGGCGCCCAGGGCGTCCTCCGCCTGGTTGAGCCGCTGGCGCAGCCCCGCCCGCTCCTCGTTCACCTTCTGCCAGTCCTCTTCCTTCCGCTGGCGGCGGCGCATCTCGTTGAGCTCCTTGAACACGCTGTCAGCCGTATTCCGCGCCTCGTCCAGAATGGCCCGGGCCTCCGCCTGGGCCTTCTCCACAGCCTTGGACCGCTCCTTCTCCAGCTTGTCCCGGTACTCCCGGGCCACCCGGGCGGAGTCCTCCATCTCCCGGCGCAGCTTCCGGGCCTGGTCCTTCTCCTGCTCCATCTGCTGGCGCTGCTGCTCCAGCCGGGTGATCACGTCCTCAAAGCGGACGTTCTCCGCGTCGATGCGGGCGGAGGCCTTGTCGATGATCTCCTTGGGCAGGCCCAGCCGCTCGGAGATGGCGAAGGCGTTGGACTTGCCCGGGATGCCGATGAGGAGCCGGTAGGTGGGGGCCAGGGAGTTGACGTCAAACTCGCAGGAGGCGTTCTCCACCCCCGGGGTGGTCATGGCGTACACCTTCAGCTCGGCGTAGTGGGTGGTGGCGGCCACCAGGGCCCCCAGCTCCCGGGACTGCTCGATGATGGCGGCGGCCAGAGCCGCGCCCTCCACCGGGTCGGTGCCCGCCCCCAGCTCGTCGAAGAGGATGAGGGTCTTGTCGTCCGCCTCCTTCAGGATGCCCACGATGTTCACCATGTGGGAGGAGAAGGTGGACAGGCTCTGGGCGATGGACTGCTCGTCGCCGATGTCGGCCAGCACCCGGTCGAAGATCATCACCGTGCTGTCGTCCGCCACCGGGATGTGGAGGCCGCACTGGGCCATCAGGGTCAGCAGGCCGATGGTCTTCAGGGTGACCGTCTTGCCGCCGGTGTTAGGGCCGGTGATGACCAGTGTGTCGAAGTCCCCGCCCAGGTACAGGTCGTTGGCCACCGCCTTGTTGGGGTCCAGCAGGGGGTGCCGGGCCTGCCGCAGGCAGATGCCCCGCTCCACGATCCTGGGCTCGCAGGCCCGCATCCGGTAGGACAGCTTGGCCCGGGCAAAGATCACGTCCAGCATGATGAGCAGGTCGTAGTCCTGGGCAATGTCCTCCCGGTGGGCGGCGCACTCGGCGGAGAGCTCAGCCAGGATGCGGTCGATCTCCTTCTCCTCGTCGGCCTGGAGCTCCCGCAGCTCGTTGTTGGCCTTCACCACGCCCATGGGCTCGATGAAGAAGGTGCCGCCGGAGGAGGACACGTCGTGGACCAGGCCGGGCACGTCGTTCTTGCACTCGGAGCGCACCGGCACCACGTACCGGTCGGAGCGCATGGTGATGATGGGCTCCTGGAGGTACTTGGCCTGGGAAGAGGAGATGAGCTTCTGGAGGATGTCCCGCACCTTGGCGGAGGTGGCCCGGATGTGCCGCCGGATGGAGGCCAGCTCCGGGCTGGCCGAGTCGGCGATCTCGTTCTCCCCCAGAATGGAGCCGGTGATCTTGTCCTCCAGGAACCGGTTGGCGGTGAGGGAGGCGAAGAGATGGTCGATGCAGGTCTTGCCGTTGTTCTCGCCGGCGGCGTAGTCCCGGGCGGCCCGGGCGGCCTTGAGCACGGCGGCGATGTCCAGCAGCTCCCGGGTGTTGAGGGCTCCGCCCATGTCCGCCCGCTGGAGGGAGGCCGCCACCGGCTTCACCCCGGACAGGGACGGGCTGCCCCGCAGGGCGGTCATGTTCACGGCGGCGGTGGTCTCAGCCTGGAGGCGCTGGACGTCGTCGGCATCGGTGAGGGGGCGCAGGGCCATGCAGCGCTCCTTGCCCTCCTCGGTCACCGCCTGCCCGGCCAGCTTTTCCAGCACCCGGGGCAGCTCCAGGGTGTGGATGGATTTCTCAAATAAGTCGGTCATAAAACATACCTCACGGAAAAATTCCTCTGCGGTTTTATGGATACGTATTGTGAAGCGTCCGCCTCACGCAAACCGCAAGGCAGTTGATTCGGCGCTTATTATCATACACTATTTTTCCAGACTTATCTACCCCCGGCTCACGGCGGACAGCGAGCCCCTCCATAGACGGCAAAGACAGCGGCGGAGCGCTGCTCCGCCGCTGTCTTGTCTCCTCTATTGTCCTGATTGTCCGTCCAGCCAGGCACAGAACCGGTCCCACAGCTCCATGGCCTTGAACTTGACCACATACCCCTCGTTCTCGCCGGTGATGAGGGAGATCTCGTCCTGGCTGAAGCCGGCGGACGCGGCGGTCTCGGCCGTGGTCTCGGTGACCGACCCCAGGCACAGGGGCGGGAACACCACGCACCACCAGTTCTGTCCGCCGCCCTCGCCGATGACGATGCGCAGGGCGGTGTACTCCCCGGCGGGCAGGGCGAAGTCCTCGTACTCCTTGGTGGGAAACCACACGTTCTCCTCCAGAGACGCGGTGACCGGGTAATCGTACCCCGCCTCTTCCACCGTCTCCGCCCCCGCGGCCGCCAGGTCGCCCAGCCGGGCCGTGATGGCCGCCTCCGCCTCCGCCCGGGTCAGGCCCTGGTCAAACAGATCACCCGCCTCGGCCAGGATGCGGTCCCGGACCTGGAGCTTGAGGGCCTGGTCCGCCGGGTCGTCTGAGTTGGCGATGACGTGGAGCCGGATGACCTTGTCCGCCAGGGCGGACTGCTCCGCCCCCAGCGCGCCACCGGCCAGTGCCGCCACCGCAACCCCCAGCAGCAGCGCCAGCTCCCACCGCCGGAGGCTGTGCCCGCCATGCTTTCCATTCCGTCCAAACACAGGATACCACCATCCAATATGTAATCATTTCTTGCGCGCCGTCTGTCCGGCGCAGGTCTATTGTGGACAACCTGTCTGTTCTTTATACAGCCGGCAGGAAATGTGGGTAAAATTTGTGTAAAACACACCTTGTAAATCATCCATTGAGTGGTAGAATAGTGGTTTATCCCTATCAGGAAATTTGGTACATATGGAAGGAGAAGGGCGCGGAGATGGAGCAGCAGACGCAAGTCAAATGCACTGAGCAAGTACAGCCCCCGCAGAACAAACCGCTGTTTAGCCGCCAGATGCTGGTACGGCTGATCATTCCGCTGGTGATCGAGCAATTTCTTTTGATGTCCGTGGGCATGGCGGATACGGTGATGGTCACCACGGCCGGTGAGGCCGCCGTCTCCGGCGTCTCCCTGGTGGACAACATCAACACCCTGATGCTTCAGATCTTCGCCGCCCTCAGTACCGGCGGCGCGGTGGTGGTGTCCCAGTACCTGGGCCGCAAGGAGCCCGAGCACGCCAGGACCGCCGCCAAGCAGCTGCTGTATGCGGTGACCGTGCTCTCCCTGGTGATCATGGCCCTGTGCCTCATCTTCCGGGAGCATCTGCTCTTCCTGCTCTTCGGCAACATCAACGACGACGTCATGGACTCCGCCCTGCTCTACTTTATCTCCACCGCTCTGGCCTACCCCTTCATGGCCCTGTACAACGCCGGCGCGGCCCTGTTCCGCTCCATGGGCAACTCCAAGGTGTCCATGTTCAACTCCCTCATCGTCAACATCGTCAACATCACCGTCAACGCCATCCTGATCTTCGGCTTCAACATGGGCTCTCTGGGCGCCGGCATCGGCACCCTCACCTCCCGCATCGTGGCGGCGGTGATCATCCTGTTCCTGCTCCAGCACCGGGACTGCGTCCTGCGCATCCACCACATGTTCCGCCCCGAGTTCCACTGGGTCATGGTGCGGCGCATCCTCACCATCGGCATCCCCACCGGCCTGGAGAACGGCCTGTTCCAGGTGGGCAAGCTGGTGGTGCTCAGCCTCATCACCTCCTTTGACGCCGGGGTCAACCTGGCGGTGGTGGGCTCCGCCGTGGCCGCCAACGCCATCGCCAACAGCGCGGCCGGCGTCATCAACGTGCCCGGTCAGGCCATCGGCCTGGCCATGGTCACTGTGGTGGGCCAGTGCGTGGGCGCCCAGTTCCTGGACCAGGCCGTCCGCTACACCCGCAAGCTGATGATCATGGCCTACCTCTCCATGGGCACCATGGCGGTCATCCTCTTCTTCGGCGCGGGCTGGCTGGTCACCCTCTTCAACCTGAGCGCCCCCGCCGCCGCCATGGCCGCCCAGGTGCTGCGGTGGAACTCCGTGTTCGTCCTGTTCTTCTGGCCCATGTCCTTCACCCTGCCCAACGCCCTGCGGGCCGCGGGCGACGCCATGTTCACCATGAGCGTGTCCCTCATCTCCATGTTCGCCTGCCGCATTGTCCTCAGCTACGTGCTGGGCGCGGACGCCATCTTCGGCATCCCCATGGTGGGCCTGCATCTGCTGGGCGTGTGGATCGCCATGTTCTGCGACTGGGTGGTCCGGGCCGTCTTCTTCCTGGTCCGCTTCTGGCAGGGCAAGTGGAAGCAGATCCAACTCATTTGATTTCAATATCCGCCGAAAAAGCGGCGCACCGTCAAATACGGTGCGCCGCTTTTTGTTATGCTCTGGCAGGCCTCCAGGTGTACAGCAGCACGGCCAGCGCCACCGTGACGGGCACGGCCAGCACAATGCCGAAGCTGCCCGACAGGCCCTGCATGATGGCGATGCCGATGTTGTTGGAGTTGATCATCTGCTGGTAGGGCAGGTCGTAGGCGTAGTCCAGCACCAGCATGGACACGCTGCCGCCGGCAAAGGCCAGGATCAGGGTGTTGGAGTCGGTGCCCATCATGTCCCGGCCCACGTGCATGCCGGCCTTGAACAGATCAGCCCGGGAGATGGCCGGGTTCTGGGCGTGGATCTCGGCGATGGCGCTGCCGATGGACATGGCCACGTCCATCACCGCCCCCAGGCTGGAGATGAGCAGCCCGGAGAAGAGCAGCCCGCCCACCTGCACGCCGCTGGTGCTGGCCAGGGTAAGCAGGCTCTCGATGTCGGACACGTTCCAGCCCGTGATGCCGGTGGCCATGCTGAACAGGCTGGCGGCCAGTCCGGCGATGACCACCCCCGCCACCGTGCCGCCGGTGGCCACCAGGGTCTTTCTGGTGGGCCCGCCGATGAGGTACATGGTGACCAGAGTGGTGACCACGCAGATGAACACCGCCACCCAGAAGGGGGACCAGCCCTGATAGACCAGGGGCAGGTACACGAAGATGATGCAGAAGAAGGTGAACACCAGGCCCAGGGCGCCCTTGAGGCCCTGCTTGCCGCCCACCAGGCAGAGCACCAGCAGATAGGCGGCGGCAAAGGCGTAGATCACCCACTCCCGGTCCTGGGAGTAGATGCTGGTGATGGTGGAGTCCCCCGCCACGCTCTGCATGACCACCACCTTCATGCCCACGGTGCAGCCCGCGCCGAAGAGGTAGCCGGAGGAGCTGGTGGTCTCCAGGGTCTGGCCTTTTCGGACGCCGGTGGTCATCTCCACCAGCATCCGCTGCTCCCCTACCCGGGAGCCGTCGGGCTGGAGGTTGTCCTGGAGGATCTCCACCACAACGCCCTTCTCAAAGGTCTGGCCCTCCCGGCTGACCAGCGGCACCTTTCCGCCCTGGTTGAGGCGGACGGTAAAGAGCAGGAACAGGGCCAGCAGCACCAGCGGGATGCCCCAGCGCAGAAAAAACTTTTTGATATGCAACTTCATTCAGCCTTTCTCTCTCAACACGGACGTCCGGCGGAACGCACGTTTTTCCGGCCTGCCGGTCCGAAGGGTGATAAACAGCATTTTCCCGGCGGCAATGCCGCCGGGAAAACACTGCTCATATGGGGGGAAGATTCAGAACAGGGGGACTCAGGCGCCCAGGCTCACGCCCAGGGCGGCCAGGAAGGAGGCGGGGACGTAGTAGTTGCCCTCCGCCAGCACAGCGCCGGTGGAGACAGCGGAGCCGTTCACGGTCAGGTTCAGGGTGACGGCGGAGCCGACGGTGGGCAGGGCGGCGGGCACCGCGGCGGTGTAGGCGGCGCCGGTGGTGACCACCACGCCGTTGTTCTCCCAGGCCACGTTGAACTGGCTGTCCGTGCCGGAGACGGAGGCGGCCACGTCACGCAGGCGGTAGTAGGTCTCGCCGTCCTGGCTCAGGGTGGCCACGGAGCCGGTGCCGTTCTTCTCGATGGTAAAGGTGTCGTCAATGGCCTCCACCTTGCCGTCGTCGGTGATCTGGTAGGTGGTGATGGAGAAGGAGTTGCTGTCCATCTCAATGACGGAGTAGCTGGGCAGCCAGTTCTGGCTCCGGGCGGCGATGTAGTCCTGCTGGGTGCTGATGAGCTCGTAGAACTTGGAGCCAGAGGCGGAGTTGGCGGTCATGTACAGGGTGCCCTTGGGGTTGACCACGGTGTTGCTGGTGGTGGCCTCAATGGTGTAGCACCCGTTGTCGGCCTGGAAGGCGTCGTGGGCGGCGGTGCCGGCGGTATCGCCCTCCTCGGGGTACAGGGGGATCTTCTCGTCGTTCTGGGTGTTATAGGCGTTGTTCCAGTCGTAGTCGGTGCCCTCGTCGTTCAGGCGGAACTCGTAGGTGCCGTGGGTCTGGCCGTCGCCGTAGAGCATCTTGGAGCGGCTGTAGGTGTGGTCGTGGCCCTGGAGCACCACGTCGATGTCGTACTCGTCAAAGATGGGGGTCAGCTGGGTGCGCAGGATCATGCCGTCGGTATCGGAGTGGTCCAGGCCGGTGCCGTAGATGTCCTGGTGGATGGTGACCACACGCCAGGTAGCGTCCGGGTCGGAGGCAATGGCCTCCTGGATGGCCTTCTCATGCTCGGCCACGTTGTAGTTGTTGGTGTTGAGCACGATGAACAGACCGTCGCCGTAGGAGTAGTAGTAGTCGCCGCCGGCCTGGGTCTGGCCGTACTCGGTGGCGTTGGGGTTGTTGAAGTGGTAGGTGTAGTCGGGGTTCAGGGAGTCGTGGTTGCCGATGGCGGTGGCCACGGGCAGGCTGGCCAGGGCGTCGGCAGCCAGGTAGCCGGCGTACTCCTCCTCCTTGGGCTTACCGGTCTTATTGACCTGGTCGCCGGCGGAGATGATGAAGTTCACATCCGGGTTCTGCTCGGTGGCGATCTCCAGGGTCCGGTTCCAGCCGAAGGCGTCGTTGCGGGCGGCGGTGTTGGCCGCGCCGGAGTCGCCTACCAGAGCCTCGCCGTTCTGGGGCTGGCCCTTGGATGCGCCGATCTGGGGGTCGCCCACGTAGAGCATCTTGACCTGGTCAAAGCTGCCGGTCTTGTACTCCTGGACCTCGGTCTGGACGCCGTTCTTCTCCACCGTGTAGTAGTAGGTGGTGTTGGCCTTCAGGCCGGTGACGGTGACGTGGTTGTAGTCATAGGCCACGCCGTCGGTCAGGCTGTCGTCCACCTGGGCGGACATGCCGGTGAAGGCGGTCAGATTGTTCTTGTCTGTTCCGAAGTGGACCACAGGAGTGGCCGCCTTGCCGCTCTCCGTCTTGCTGTACCAGGCGAAGTTGAGCTGGGTCTCGTTGGCGCCGGGGGTCAGGGACACGTGGGTGTAATCGGTGGCCACACTCTCCCACTCGCTCACCCAGGCCTGCCACTCGGCGGAGCCGCCGGTGACGCTGCCGTCGTTATAGTTGGCAGTGGCCGCCATGGCCAGAGGGCCCACACCCAGGAGCAGCGCGCCGCTGAGCACACCGGCCAGAATCTTTTTCCTTGTCTGCATTTCATCCAACTTCCTTTGCGGTTTGGTTTTGGTCTGATGGAACCAGTGACAATATAGCACTGTGTTTTTCCTTTTTCAATGCATCTTTCAAAGCTTTTCCAGGATATTTACCCAGATTTTACTTTATATTATTTTGGAAAATAAAATTCTTTTTGGAGTCTCCGGCATTTTGCCTCAGCAGTGTTTTTTTGCCGCGGCGGCGTATAATCCTCCCTTTTCCGGGAGAAGCTATCCGCGGAATCCAATCTGAGGAGGTCTCTTCGCAATGTTTGTGGATAAAATCGCCCTGATCCTGGCCATTGTCGGCGGGCTCAACTGGGGCAGCATCGGCATTTTCGGATTCGACCTGGTGGCTTTCGCCTTCGGCGGCTCCGACAGCGCCATCTCCCGGGTGATCTACACCCTGATCGGCCTGGCTGCCGTGTGGTGTATCTCCCTCCTGTTCCGGGACCGGGACTCTGACGGCGACAAGGCTTAAAAAAACGGAGAAGCACAGGTTTTCCTGTGCTTCTCCGTTTTTTTATGGGATCGCTTACCGGCGCTCGCCGTAGTAGACCTCCAGGATCAGGCTGCGCATCTCCTCCCGGCTGGGCATCCGGGGCGTAAAGGGCGTGCACACGTCCGCAAAGGCCTTGTCCACCAGGGCGTCCAGCTTGGCCATCACGTCCGCCTCGTCCTTCACCACCTCGCGCATGGTCTCGGGGACGTTGATCCTGCGGCGCAGCTTCATCACCGCCTCCAGCAGGTCGGTCTCCCCCACCAGGGCGGCCAGCTCTCCGTAGCGCTTGGCGGTCTTGGGGTCCTCCATGTTGAAGCGGAGGCCGTAGGGCAGGACGATGGCGTTGGCCAGCCCGTGGGGCACGCCGTACTCGGCACCGAAGGTGTGGGCGATGGAGTGGACGATGCCCAGGGCGCAGTTGGAGAAGGCGATGCCGCCCATGCAGGAGGCGGCCAGCATGTTGGCCCGGGCCTCCAGATTGTCCCCGTGCTCATAGCACTCGGCCAGGTTCTCATAGCCGTACCGGAAGGAGGCCATGGCCATGGCGTCGGAGTAGGGGTTGGCCTGGGGGGTCACATAGGACTCGATGGCGTGGGTCAGGGCGTCCATGCCGGAGGAGGCCGTCAGGCCCTTGGGCATGGTGGTGGTAAAGATGGGGTCCAGCACCGCCACGTCGGGCACCAGGCGGCCCTTCATGCAGCGGATGGAGTATTTTTTCTTCTTTACCGTGTCCTTGATGAGGGCCGCCCGGGTGGCCTCGCTGCCGGTGCCCGCCGAGGTGGGGATGCAGCACAGATTGGCCTTGACCCGGAGGTTCTTGATCTCGTTGGGGGGCATGACGTCCTCCAGCTCCTTGTACTCCGGGTTCTCGTAGAACACCCACATGGCCTTGGCCGCGTCCATGGCGGAGCCGCCGCCAAAGCCGATGACCCAGTTGGGCGCAAACTCGGCCATGTCCGCCGCGCCCTTCAGCACCGTCTGGAAGCTGGGCTCCGGCTCCACGTCCGTGTAGGACCGGCAGGTGAAGCCCGCCCCCTCCAGCACATCGGTGACCATCTTCAGCTGGCCCAGCTCCTGCTGGATGGTGCCGCTCATGACGATATAGGCCCGCTTCCGCTCCCCAGTCAGCTCCGCCAGGGCCTTGACCGCATCCTGGCCGCAGTACATATGCCCGCAGCCCAGCTTGATACCATACATGGGAATGCCTCCTTCTTAATCGTAGACAATACAGTTTTTGATGACCGCGCCGGAGGCGTGCTCCCGGATGGCGGCCTCCAGCTGGTCCATGGGATACTCGTTCTGAATAAAATCCTCCGCCGAGATGACCCCCAGCTTCAGCAGCTCCAGCGCCGCCGCCACATGGGCGGGGGGTGGTGTGGTACACGCCCTTGACGGTGAGCTGGGAGTAGTGGAGCAGGGTGGCGTCCACGTGGAGCACGCTGCCCGCCTTTGTGCCGCCGAAGAGGAGCACAAAGCCCCCCTTCCGGGCCATCTTCACGCTGGTCTCCCAGACCTGAATGAGCCCGGTGGCCTCAATGACCACGTCGGCGCCCCGCTCCCGGTCGGTGAGCGCCCGGACGGCGGCCACCGTGTCCTCCACGCCGGTGAGATCCAGCGCCTTCCACACGCCCAGACGGCGGGCCGTCTCCAGGCGGCTGGGCACCATGTCAGTCACCAGCACTTTGGCGCCCCGGAGCACCGCCAGCCGGGCGAACATCAGGCCGATGGGTCCCGCGCCGTTGACCACCACAAAGTCGCCCAGGGCAATGGGGCAGTTCTCAATGCCGTAGACCGCGCAGGAGAAGGGCTCCATCAGGGAGGCCGCCTTGTGGGAGAGGCTGTCCGGAATGACGAACATGTTCTGTGCCACAATGGGCGCCGGGACCTTGACATACTCCGCGTAGGTCCCCCGGCAGTAGGTCAGTGTCTCGCACATGAAGGGCTGGCCGTGCTTGCAGTAGTAGCAGCGGCCGCAGGGGGCGGTGTTGTGGCAGGCCACCCGGTCCCCCTCCTTCACGTGCTCCACGCCCGCGCCCACGGCGGCCACCACGCCGGAGAACTCATGTCCATAGGGGTGGGGCGGCTTGAGGAGCGGGTAGCCCCGCCTGAAATTTTTCACATCCGTACCGCAGGTGGTGGAGATCCTGTTTTTTACCAGCACCTCCCCCGGGCCGGGATCGGGAATGGGCTGCTCTATTATGCGGATGTCCTCCACGCCGAACAGCATGGCCTGCTTCATGGTTCCGTTCATCTGTCAGCCTCCCTGATTAAGTATGTCCGCAGGCGGAAACCCGCCTGCGGACACCGGATGGGCTCACGCCCTGTTACGCGCTCAGTAGCCCACCGTATCCTTGGGCTCGCCGGGCTTCTTGGCCTGGCCGTAGCTCTGCATCCGCACCCGGACGGCGGCCATCTCCTCGCCGGTGAGGACGACGGGGGCGCCCACTGCGATGTAGAGGATCTCCATGGCCCGGCGCTCGGCGACGGAGAAGAAGTAACTGCTGTTCTTGCGCAGCTGGCGGTCCAGGGCCGCCCGGTCGGAGATCTCCGCCCGGATGCGCTGCCCGCCGATCACCAGGCGGCCCATCCGGTACTGCGCCAGATAGTCGTTGATCTTCTCCACGTCATAGTAAAAGGTCCGTTTGGCAATGCCAAGTACCTGAAGCAGGTAGGAGGAGGTCAGGCCCTGTTCCGCATCCAGCAGACTGCGCAGGATATAGGTCTGTCGGCTCTTTAATTCCACTTGCGCTCCTCCATTCCATTTGTCTCGTCAGTCGGGCAGATTGTGCAGCAGCGCGGAGACCGCCTGGGCCGCCTCCCGCTCATCGCTCCCCTCCACCTGGAGCATAACCTCCATACCGGGCAGGATGCCGCCGGAGAGCACGCTGATGATGCTCTTGGCATTGATCTCGTCGTCCTCATGGACCAGGATAATGTCGCTTGCGTACTTGGAGCTGACCTCGACCAGCTCGGAGGCCGGACGGGCGTGCAGGCCGCTCTGATTCTGAATGGTGATTTTTTCCTCGTACATAATGAGTTCCATCCTTTCTGTTCTGCTGTTTTCCCTATGGAAAGGTTCTCTTTTTTGATTGACCTCATCTTAGCACGCCGCCCTCCTGTTGAACATTACCAAATCAATGCGTGTTATTTTTCCGACATTGTGCAAAAAGCATATCAGCCCTCCTTATGGCCCAATTCTTACACGGTCCAACCCGATGTTCAAAAAATGGAGCCATGGTCTTCCCATGGCTCCATTCTGTTTCATCCTGTGCCCCGTATTCTATTTGTTCTGCTCCAGCCACTTCTTCAGCTGCTCCGCCATGGCCGAGGAGCCCTGCTCCTCCCGGCGGTCCTGCTGCTCCAAATAGCGGCGCACATCCCCCTTGCCTGCTGATTTCTCCGAGCGGCGCTTCTTGAAGTCGCTCAGCTTCTCCCGGTAGCCGCACACACAGGCGAACATCTGCTTCTCCCCCTCGCCCCGCAGCTCCATCTTCTTATGGCAGTTGGGGCAGCGGGCGTTGGTGATCTGCTTGACGCTGCGGCGGTAGCCGCACTCCCGGTCGGGACACACCAGCATCTCCCCCCGCTTGGTCTTGACCTTGAGCAGGTACTTGCCGCAGTCGGGGCATGGGGTGCGGGTCTGGTTGTCGTGGTGGTAGGACGCGTCGCTGGCCTTGACCTCGCTCACCAGCCGGGAGGCGTAGGACCGCATCTCCCCCACAAAGGCGCTCTCCTTCTCCCTGCCCTGGGCGATATCCCCCAGCCGCTTCTCCCATTTGGCGGTGAGCTGGGCGCTGCGCAGGTCGGAAGGGGCCAGCTCCACCACCTGGATACCCTTGGAGGTGGGATAGAGCTCCTTGCCCCGCCGCTCGATGTAGAAGGCGGAGAACAGCTTCTCGATGATGTCCGCCCGGGTGGCCGGGGTGCCCAGGCCGCCGGTCTCCTCCAGGATGCGGGACTGCTCCGCGTCCTTCACCTGGGCCTGGGGGTGCTCCATGGCGGTGAGGAGGGTGGCCTCGGTGTACCGCTTGGGGGGCGCCGTCTTGCCCGCGTTGATCTGCAGCCCGGTCAGCTTGATCTTGTCCCCCTGGCTCAGGGGCGGCAGGTTCTGCTCCGCGTCCTCGTCCTCGGCGGCGCCCTCGTCCTCCTCCAGGGTGAAGCGGCTGTAGGCCGCCTTCCAGCCCTGGTCCTTCACGATCTTGCCCCGGGCGGTGAAGGTCTCCCCGTCCACCGTCATGGTCAGGCGGATCTCCTCGTAGGTGAAGGGGGGCAGCAGCACCGCCAGGAACCGGCGGACCACCAGGTCGTAGATGTTCCGCTCCGGCCCGGTGAGCCGCCACAGGTCGGGCTGCTCCTCGGTGGGGATGATGGCGTGGTGGTCGGTGACCTTGGCGTTGTTGACCAGATACCGGGTCTGGAGGGGACGATTGCGCATGATCTGCTGGGCCAGGGGCTTGTACTCGTCCACCATCACGCTGCGTAGACGCTCCGGCAGGGTGGGCACCACGTCGTCGGAGATGTAGCGGGAGTCGGTGCGGGGGTAGGTGAGCACCTTGTGAATCTCGTAGAGATTCTGCATGATGGACAGCGTCTCCTTGGCGGAGTAGGCGTACTTCCGGTTGGCGTCCCGCTGGAGCTCGGTCAGGTCGTAGGCCGGGGGCGGCGGGGTCTGCTTCCAGGTCTTCTTCACCTGGGTGAGCACGCCGGTCTTGCCCTCCAGCTTCTTGGCCAGAGCCTCGGCCTGCGCCCGGTCAAAGATCCTGGCCTGGCCCTTCTTGTCCCGCCAGGTGGCAGTGAAGCCGGGAGTTTTGGCCACCAGGGTGAAGAAGTCCTTGGGCACGAACCGGCGGATCTCCTGCTCCCGGTCCACGATAAGGGCCAGGGTGGGGGTCTGGACCCGCCCGGCGGAGAGCTGGGCGTTGAACTTGCAGGTCAGGGCCCTGGTCACGTTCAGGCCCACCAGCCAGTCGGCCTCGCTGCGGGCCCGGGCGGAGCGGAACAGGTTGTCGTACTCCGATGCCGGGCGCAGGTGGGCGAAGCCCTCCTTGATGGCCTTGTCGGTCTGGGAGGAGATCCACAGCCGTTTGGCCGGCTTCTTCCAGCCCGCCTTCTCCATGATCCACCGGGCCACCAGCTCGCCCTCGCGGCCCGAGTCGGTGGCGATGACCAGGTCGGAGATGTCTCCCCGGCGCATGAGGGCCTGGACGGCCCGGAACTGGCGGCCGGTCTGGGGGATGACCTGGGTCTTCATCTTCTCGGGCAGCATGGGCAGGGTGAGCATGTCCCACTTGGCCCAGGCCTTGTCGTACTCCTCCGGGGGCGACAGCTCCACCAGATGGCCCAGGGCCCAGGTGACCACATATCGGTCCCCCTCCAGGCAGCCCTCTCCCTGGTGTTTGCAGCCCAGCACCCGGGCCAGCTCCCGGCCCACAGAGGGTTTTTCTGCCAGTACCAGCGTCTTGGACACCGTCCTCACGCTCCTTTTTCGAAGTCATAGCAACAGTATAACCCGGCGGCGGGAAAAAGGCAATCCGCCCCCTCAGCCCAGGTCGGGCTCCGCCGCCAGGGTCACGGTTCCGGGCGCCCTCCCCTCGCTCTCGAAGAGGATGAGCTCGTTCTCCCCCTCTCTGAGCATGGGGCCGGGGATGTACAGCCTGCGCTGGGGGCCGATGTCCCAGAAGCGGCCGATATTCACCCCGTTGAGCAGGGCGCAGCCCTTGCCCCAGCCCGTGGTGTCCAGGAAGGTGTCCCCCCGCTCCTCCGGGCGGAAGGTGAAGCGGTAGAAGGCGGGGCCCGCCGCCCGGCCTCCGAACTTCAGGCCCTTCAGTCCCTCCATGGACAGGGGCCAGGCCTGCCAATCGGTCACCGGCACGCCGTCCAGCAGCACCGGACCGTCGATGCCCTTGCGCTGCCGGGCCATCCTGGGGCCGTAGTTCACCCGGCCCAGGTTCTCCACCAGGATGTCCAGGCGGGTGTCACGCTCCAGCGCCCAGTCCACGCTGTGGGGGCCCTCCAGCGCCCGGTCCATCAGGGTGAGCGCCGGCACGCCGTCCAGGAAAATCAAGGCCCGGTCCGCCGCGTTTGTCAGTTCCAGACACTTGGCCCGGGTCCCTGCGGGCAGGGTGGTCCGGTAGAGGATATACCCGCAGCTCTGGCCCAGCCGCTCCATGGATCTGGGGGTGTCCAGCGCCACGGGCTGTCCCAGACTGTCCAGGGCGTCAAAGAGGCCCACCCGGCCCGACGCCTCCAGAGCGCCGTAGCCCCGGCGGACGATCTCCGTGGTCAGCTCTACCCGGGGGATGGGGGCGTATTTCCCGATGACCCGCTGGAAGGCCCGGTATTTCTCCGTCTCCCGGCCGTCCTCGGTGAGGGGGGAGCCGTAGTCGTAGGAGGTCACGTCGGGGGTGAGGTGGTCAAAGTAGTTGGAGCCGTTGTACAGCCCCGGGTTGGTGCCGCCGTGGAACATGTAGAAGTTCACGCTGCCCCGGCGCAGGATCTCATCCAGGTCGGCGGCGTTCTCCTTCGCCCCGGCGGTGTGGTGCACGTCCCCCCAGGCGTCAAACCACCCCACCCAGAACTCGGTGACCATCAGCGGGCCGCCCTTGGCGTGGGGCCGGAGCACCTCCAGCTTCTCCGCTGCGCCGGAGCCGAAGTTGACGGTGGACAGCGCGCCGACCATGCCGCCCCGGTCCAGGGCGTGCTCGTCCAGGTTGTCCGCCGTGATGAAGGGCACGGTGGCGCCGTTCTCCCGCATCAGCCCGGCCAGGCCCTCCAGGTAGGCCGGGTCCTCCCTGCCCCAGACGCCGAACTCATTCTCCACCTGCATCAGGAGCACCGGCCCGCCCCGGTCGATCTGCATGGGGGCCAGCTCCTGGAAGAGCCGCCTGTAGTACCTGGCCACGTGGGAGAGAAAGGGGCCCTCGGAGGACCGGAGGGGCATATCCTCCCCGGACAGCAGCCAGGCGGGCAGACCGCCGAACTCCCACTCGGCGCAGATGTAGGGCGAGGGGCGGACGATGGCGTACAGTCCCACCGCCTGGGCCGTGCGCAGAAAGGCGGCCAGGTCCAGCCCGCCCTCAAAGCGGAACTGTCCCGGCGCAGGCTCATGGAGGTTCCAGGGCACATAGGTCTCCACGCAGTTGCAGCCCATGGCCCGCAGCTTCTCCAGCCGGTCCCGCCAGTAGGCCGGGTGGACCCGGAAGTAGTGGATGGCGCCCGAGATGATTTTGAAGGGCGCGCCGTCCAGGTAGAATTGCTCTCTGATTTCAAAGCGGCTCATATGATGCCTCCCTGTCCGGGACGGCATGGCGCCGCCCCTGTGCTGTGGACCATCTTACCACAACGGCGCGTTCCCGGCAATCGTCAGGCCGCGCCCTGTTCCGCCCGGATAAAAAAATAGCCGTCCCCAACCGGGACGGCTATTTTTGCACAACTGTGCGGTTATTTCACTACTTCGCCCTTGAAGATCACGTTGCGGATGGACAGGTCTCTGTTGAGCAGCACCACGTTGGCCCACTTGCCGCTCTCCAGGCTGCCGCACCGGCTGTAGATGCCGATGGCCCGGGCCGGGTT
>NZ_JBBMFK010000010.1:0-127439 GCF_040096055.1 Pseudoflavonifractor intestinihominis | reverse complement strand
TCAGTTTAGCAAATCCTTCGGTTAACGCACAGACTATATTTTCATTCTCAGCTGTGATGGCATTTCATGAGGCGTTGGAAAACCGTATCTTCATGCCGGAACTCCTTTCTGGCCCGGAGGCACGTTGTTTCAGGGAGCTTTCCTCAAATATATGATACAGAAAACATGGAAAACTGTAAAGCTTTTGCCTGATTTTATATCTCCTGAATTGTGATTAGGGAGAATGTTGAGAGGAGCGCTGCGCAATGGAAAAGGAAATCGTCCGCTCCTGCGCCGACTGCGGCGTAGTGGGCTGCAAGCGTCAGGACCCGGAGGGGCGTCCCCCCTTCTGCCTGACCGAGCACATGGACCGGCAGGCCATGGACGAGGCCATGGAGGCCTACCACGAAGAGGTCAACCACAAGGTCATGACCACGGCGGCGGATGTGGAGTACCAGGGCTACTGCCACTGGACCCGCATCCAGGAGATCGTGGAGTTTGCCAAGCGGATGGGATACCACAAGCTGGGCATCGCCACCTGCGTGGGCCTGATCCGCGAGGCCCGGATTGCCGCGAAAATCCTCCGCAGCCACGGCTTTGAGGTGTACGGCGTGGCCTGCAAGGCGGGTGCGGTCCGCAAGACGGCGGTGGGCATCGCCCCAGAGTGCGAGTCCATCGGCACCAACATGTGCAACCCCATCCTTCAGGCCAAGCTGCTCAACAGGCAGGGCACGGAGCTGAACATTGTGGTGGGCCTTTGCGTGGGCCACGACAGCCTGTTCTACAAGTACTCCGACGCCCTGTGCACCACCCTGGTGACCAAGGACCGGGTCACCGGCAACAACCCCGCCGCCGCGCTGTACACGGCGGACTCCTATTACAAGCGCCTCTACGGCCCTGAGAAGGAGTAAACGACAAAATCCCCGCTCCGGAAGCTCCGGAGCGGGGATTTTTCTTCGTTCGCTTTATGCGGGCCGGATGACCAGCTCCTTGATGAGGCCGGTGGTGGGGTCGTAGCTCTCGATGTTGGCCACGGCGTGGTTGATAATGCCGCCGTAGCTGATGTAGAAGTTGACGGTCCGCTCGTCCACGATGCGGGGGCTGGACACGGACAGGCCGCCCAGAATGAACTGGTTGTGGTAGAACATGTCCATGGCCCGGCGGCCGTAGACGAAGAAGTTGGGCGTGCCCTCGGGCGTGCAGTAGTCAAACAGCCGGCACTGGCTGGAAAAGCACTGGGACATGGCCTTGTAGTCCTTTTTCTCCATGGCGTGGATGAAATCCGCAATCAGCATATCAGTAACCCCCTCTTAATAGACCTTTTCGGAATTGAGCAGCGCGTCGGTGCCGCCGTCCACAAAGAGCACCACGCCGTTGATGCCGTGGGCCAGGGGCGAGGAGAGGAAGATGATGGCGTTGGCGATGTCCTCGGGGCTCATCAGCGGGTCGTTGGTGCCGTAGTTGATGGGCACGGGCAGGGCCTCCACCGCCACCATGTGCTCCGGGGAGAGCTTGGCGGTCATGGCGGTGCGCACGTTGCCGGGGGCCACCGCGTTGATGCGCACGCCGTGGGCGCCCCAGTCGGCGCTCATGCGGCGGGCCCAGCGGGCCAGGGCATACTTGGTGGCGGCGTAGAAGGAGTGGGCGGTCTTGGGGTCGTAGTCCTTCACCAGGGCCAGGATGCGCTCCTCGTCGGCCTGGTTGTTCAGCATGCCCACCACGTCCATCCGGGCCGCGCCCTGGGCGATGGTGTTGGAGGAGGTGACCACGCAGGAGCCCCGCTTCTTCTGCAGCAGCTCCAGGGCGCCGGAGGCCATGGCGGTGGCGCCGAAGTAGTTCAGGGAGATGATGAGGGGGATGTTGCCGCTGGCGCCGGAGACGCCCGCGTTGCAGATCATGGCGTCAATGCCGTCGGGATACCGGTCGTACAGCTCCCGCAGAGCGGACTCCCTGCCCTCCACAGTGGCCAGGTTGGCGGTGATATCGCCGTCCTTCAGGTCGATGTTGACGGTCTCGTGGCCCTGCTCCTTCAGCTTGGACACGATCTGGGCTCCGATGCCGCTGGAGCCGCCGGTTACCACGTAAATACCCATGTTCAACGCCTCACTCTTTCATATTTTGCCGGTTCGGAGGGGAGAAAGAATTCTGATATCAAAATCCTTCCGCCTGTTCTTGATTTGAGTATAGCTGTCTCCCTGGAAAAGTCAATGGATGTGCAATAAGTTTATTTTTTAACTTATAATTGAGAAAAATAAAACAATTTGCAACGAAAAAGTTAATAATATGATAGATATTTCACAAACGAAAAAACGTGGGTTTTTCAGGCCGAAAAGGGGGCGTGCGCAAAAAAGGCGGGCCGCACTGCGGCCCGCCCAAATTGGTGGGGCGATGTCCTGTTACCCCGGATTTTCCACCACGCCCACAAAGAGCACCGTGTCCTCCGCCCTGATGAGGAAGAGGAAGGGCCGGTCCAGGTCCATGACGCAGATGGTGGGGTCCTCGGGGGGCGGCCCTTCACCGGTGTCGGCCATCAGGGTGACGGCGGCGGCCTCCACCCCCTGCTCGTCCACCTTGACCCGGCCGATTTGCTTGATCTGGTCCACCCATAGTGCCTCATCGGTCAGAGAGGAGAAGTCGGCGGCGTTCCGGTCCAGGGCGTCGGTGATGCCCAGACCCTCCAACGTGGACATCAGGTATAGGTCGGAGCTGACGTCAAACTTGGGCACGGACCAGTGGACCTCGCCCAGAATGGCGTCGTCACTGTAGATGTCCAGGCTGGGGAGAAAATTGGGGTTGGACAGCAGCTCGGTGGGAGACACCCCCTCCTCCGGCAGGACGAAGATCATCTGCCCCAGAGAAGTGGACAGGGCGGCGGCCTCATATCCCTCCCGGCGGAGGAAGGACACATTCTTGTCTGTGCGGTGCATGAAGTCCACCGTCAATTCTTCACCGGCGGCGGTGGTGAAGACGTCCTCGCTGGTGTTCTCCGGCTGGAACTCGTCCCGCCAGCCCGCTTGGTAGTACAGGGTGGAGGCCAGCACCGCAAGGGTGTCCTGGGTGGTCTCCAGCACCTTGCCGTCTCCGCCGATGAGCCCCTTGGTCTGGTCCGCCACCCAGGCGGCCAGGGCCTCGTCCGCCTCGTCGGTGCCCATGGGCACCTGGTAGGAGCCGGCGTAGTAGCGCTCCGCCAGGGTGTCCAGCACGTCCTGGTGGAACCCGACCCCCTCCCCCAGCCAGATGGAGTTGCCCAGCAGCAGGGTAGCAGTGCCGTCGTCGGTGTACAGGGCGTGCCACAGGCTGTCCGCCCAGCCGCGCAGCTGCTCCATGTCCTCCGCCCCCAGGGCGGTGAGCACCTGCTGCCGGGTCTCCCCCGCCGTGGTCTCGGCCAGCATGGCCAGGGCAAACCACAGGGAGATGGGGGAGTAGATCCGGTTGTTCTCCCCCGCCAGGGCCAGGGCGGCGCTGCGGGCGGAGAAGTCCGATAGCGCCTCCAGCAGACCGGGCTGGTCGGCCAGGGCCGGGGCGGCGTCCCGGAAGGCGCGCCAGTCGTCCCGGTAGGCGTCATAGGCCTGGTTCCAGTCGTCCCAGGCCTGTTCCGTGTCCTGGAGCGGTTCGCCGGGAGCTTTGGCCAGCTCGGGGTATACCGGCACCGCCAGGGCCTGGGCGCTGCCGCCCGTGGAGCCGGTCAGGCCGGGGATGCCGGTGGCCAGCAGTACCACCGCCAGTACCGCCGCCACCGCGGCGGGAATGAGGGGACGGCGGCGCTTTTTCCGCCCTGCCCCTGTCACAGCCCGTTCCACCAGCTCCGGCGAGGGCCGGAGGGCGTCGTTGGCCGCCTTGTATCTGTCCAGCATGTCACTCATCTCCCTTCAATGCAGCAGCCAGCCTGTCCCGGCCCCGGGACAGCCAGCTCTTCACCGTGCCCTCCCGGGCCCCGGTCAGGGCAGCCACCTCCGCCACCGAGTACCCCTCATAGTAGTGGAGATGGATGGCCGTCCGGTAGGGCTTGGGCAGGGCCAGCACCGCCTGGTACACTGCCCGGTCCTCCTGGGGCACGGCCCTGGTCAGGGCCTCCTCCAGGGGCAGGCTCTTCCGCCAGGGCGCGGAGAGCAGGGTGCTGGTGCAGTTGAGGGTGCAGCGGATGAGCCAGGCCTTCCGGTGCTCGTCGCTGCTCAGCTCCCCCTCGTGGCGGAAAAAGCGGGCGAATACCTCCTGAAATACGTCCTCACTGTCCTGGATATGGCGGGTGCGGGCCAGGGCCAGCCGCCACACCATGCCGCCCCAGCGCTCCACCTGAGCGCGGGCGGTCCTCTCGTCCGTCATATTCCCTCACCTCTTTTTGGGCATCCTCCGTCCCGGAGACCGCCCGCCATGCCCCCAGCGGGCCGCCCTCCGGGACCTCTTACATCCATAATACCAGAAGAGAGCAAAAAAGGTTGCAGGCCGGGAAAATTTTCAGGGGATTTTCGGAAATATTCATGGATTCTTGATATTATCCCATCGGGGCCGTGCTACAATGGGCTGAGATTGCGGCGGTCAGAGGAGCCTTTCCCCTCATCCGTCTGGCCTTCGGCCAGCCACCTTCCCCCGAGGGGGAAGGCTTTGGGAGCTTTTTCGCCCATCAGCCCCGGGGAAAGGGGCGGACATAGAAAGACACAAGAGATACATAAGGAGGAATTGCTTTGAACGGGAAAGAGCTGACCTGGCGGGAGCGGGGGCGGCTGTGGCTGCGGCTGGGCATCCGGCTGGCCGGGACCATTCTGGTGGTATTGTTTCTGGTGTACGGTGCACCGCCTTTACTGGGCCTGCTGATGCCCTTTGTGCTGGCCCTGGTGCTGACCTGGATTCTCAACCCGGCCATTGTAAAGGTGCAGCGGCGGCTGGGGGCCTCCCGGAAGGCCCTGTCCCTGGTGATGCTGATCCTGATCTTCACTGTGGCGGGGGGCCTGCTGGCGGCGCTGGTGTACAGCGTGGTCAGCGAGGTGGCCTCTCTGGTGATGAACTGGCCCGCCATCTGGTCGGGCAACCTCCAGCCCGCCATCACCGACCTGGAGGGCTTCCTCTCCGGCCTGTTCGCCGGGCTGCCCCAGCAGGTGAACCAGACCGCCACCGACGGCCTGGAAAAGTTGGTGGCCTGGCTCAATGAGATGATCCCCGAGCTGCTCAGCCGGGCGGGCAGCGCGGCGGGGTCCTTTGCCTTCAGCATCCCCTCTTTTGTGGTGGCCCTGGTCATCTTCGTCATGGCCACCTACTTCATCGCCTCCGACTACCCCCGCCTCCGCCTCATGGTCACCGACCGCCTGTCCCCAGGCGTCCGGGACTTTTTCGGCAGCGTCAAGCGCACGGCGGTGGCCGCCTTCGGCGGATATGTGAAGGCCCAGCTGATCCTGTCCGTGGTGGTCTTCTTTATCCTGCTGGCGGGCTTTGTGGTCATCCGGCAGCCCTACTCGGTGCTGCTGGCCTTCCTGCTGGCGGTGCTGGACTTTATCCCCATCGTGGGTTCGGGCACCGTCATGGTGCCCTGGGCGGTGGCCGACCTGTTTCTGGGGCAGTACCGCCACGCTGTGGAGCTGATGGTCATATGGGGCGTCATTGCCCTGTTCCGCCGGGTGGCCGAGCCCAAGGTGGTGGGGGACCAGACCGGATTGTCCCCCATCCTGTCCCTCATCAGTATCTATGTGGGCATGAAGATCGCCGGCGTGGCGGGTATGATCCTGGGCCCGGTGCTGTGCATGGTGGTCATCAATATCGGCCGCCTGGGGGTGCTGGACGGGGTGCTGTCCGACCTGCGCCTGGCCGCGGGGGACCTGGCCGCCATCCTGAAAAACCGGCCCGCACCTGAAACGGAACGGGAGCAAAAACAGGGATAAAGCACAAATAGAGCATATTTCTTAAACTTTTTTAAGACTGAAACGGAAAAACCCCTCCCTCCGGGGAAAAATATTACGGCACCCGGCGAAAGTTCAAATTTCATTTTATCTTTCTTCACGCTTTGGACATAAATTCCGGTTATGCTTAGTCCCGTAAAAAGGAAACGGGCCAGGAACCCGCCGAGAGAGTATCTCGTGATAGAAGGAGCGACAGATATGTACTACAGTGAATTCAATCCTGAAAACCGCCCCGAGGAGCAGCAGCCCCAGCAGACTTTCGAGGCGACCTCTTATCATATTGAGGACGAAGTCCGTCCCACCAAAAAGAAGAAGCGGGTATGGCCCAAGGTGACCGCCCTGTGTCTGGTGTGCGCCCTGCTGGGCGGCGGCGCAGGCGCCGGGGTCATGGCCCTCACCGGCGGCGTGAAGGGCTCCACCACCGTCTACCAGGGCGACCACGCCCCCACGGTGGTCAATGTTTCCAACGTGACCACCAAGGAGCCCCTGACCGCCGCGCAGATCTACGCCACCTATGTCAACGCCGCCGTGGGCATCACCACCGAGATCAACACCAACGTCTACGGACAGGTGGTCCAGACCGCCGCCTCCGGCTCCGGTTTCATCATCACCCAGGACGGCTACATCGTCACCAACTACCACGTCATTGAGGACGCCAGCAAGATCACCGTCACCCTGGTGGACGGCAAGAGCTACGACGCCACCCTGGTGGGCGGCGACGAGGAGAACGACATCGCCGTGCTGAAGGTGGACGCCACCGGGCTGTCCACCGTGGTCATCGGCAGCAGCGACAGCCTGGTGGTGGGCGATCAGGTCTACGCCATCGGCAACCCCCTGGGCGAGCTGACCTTCTCCCTCACCGGCGGCTATGTGTCCGCCCTGGACCGGAACGTGACCATGAGCGACGGCCGCCGTATGAACTACATCCAGACCGATACGGCCATCAACTCTGGCAACTCCGGCGGCCCCCTGTTTGACCAGTACGGCCAGGTGGTGGGCATCGTGTCCGCCAAGCTGTCCAACAACGGCGACTCCTCCGAGGCCTCTGTGGAGGGCGTGGGCTTCGCCATCCCCATTGACAACGTGTGGAACATGATTACCGACATCATGCAGTACGGCTACGTCACCGGCAAGCCCTACATGGGCATCATCAACACCAGCGTCAGCGGCGAGGCCCAGCGGTACGGCACCCCTGCCGGTGCCTATGTCCTGGGCGTGGTGGACGACTCCTGTGCGGCCAAGGCCGGCCTCCAGGAGGGCGACATCATCACCAAGCTGGACGACACCGACATCACCTCTTCCGATGACCTGCAGAACGCCCTGTCCGAGTACCGCGCCGGCGACACCGCCACGCTGACGGTGAGCCGCTCCGGCCAGACCCAGACCCTGACCATCACCTTCGATGAGCGCACCGACGAGCGGGTGCAGGCCTCTCAGGAGCTCCAGGAGCAGATCGAGCAGGAGCAGAACCAGCAGAGCCAGCAGTACGGCCAGCAGTATGGCAACAGCTACGGCGGCGGCTATTGGCCCTTCGGCTGGTAAGGCCTGAGCGTACAACTTCATTTCACAGACCGTCCACAAGGGCGCGGCGAGCATTCGCCGCGCCCATTTTTGTTCCTGCGGGAGGAGAAAAGAAAAATGGCGGGATTTTAGAACGAATGTTTGCGTTTTGCCTGAGCATGTGATATAATAGCGTACACCGAGACCGAGAGAAAACAAGGGCGTACAGTCCCCTTTATGGGGCCGCGCCCTCTGCCGCCGGCAGAGCAGACAAGGAGGGCTCGCAATGAGGGTACTCTCTCCCAAGCAGCAGCAGATCTACGACTATATCGTGTCTTTCCAGGCCGACCACGGCTACCCCCCCTCTGTCCGGGAGATCGGCGAGGCGGTGGGGCTCAAGTCCCCCTCCACGGTCCACTTCCACCTGAAGGGGCTGGAGGAGAAGGGGCTCATCATCAAGGCCGAGGGCAAGACCCGGGCCATCACGGTCAGCGGCTCCACCGGACGTGCCATCGCCGAGGAGGAGCACCCCAGCGCCAACCGGATACCCGTGGTGGGCAACGTGGCCGCCGGGTCCCCCATCCTGGCGGAGGAGTGCATCGAGGACTACCTGACCTTTGACACCGGCGGACTGGCCGGGGAGCACTTCGCCCTGAAGGTGCGGGGGGAGTCCATGCTGGGGGCGGGCATCCTGCCCGGAGACCTGGTGGTGGTCCACCGCCAGCCCGAGGCCCACAGCGGCGAGATCGTGGTGGCCCTCTTTGAGGACGAGGCCACGGTCAAGACTCTCCGCTGGAAGGACGGCCACCCCTGGCTTATGCCCGAGAACCCGGACTACCAGCCCATTGACGGCGCAGGGGCCGAGATTCTGGGCAAGGTGGTAGCGGTGGTGCGCAAATACTGAGCAGAACAGCAGACAGCCCCGCTGTCCGGATTACGGACAGCGGGGCTGCTTTTTTTGCGTGATATGGGCCGCTTACTCCTGGCCCTGGAGCACAGAGCCGGCGAACTGGAGGGCCTTGGTGGTGGCGGGCTCCCAGAAGGTCCAGGCGTGGACGCCGTCGGGCTCCACAGAGAGCTGGGCATCGGGGGCCACGGTGAGGAGCTGGTCATAGAAGTTCTGCACCTCGGAGATGTCCACGGTGGTGTCCGCGTCGCCGCTGATGACGTAGAAGGACACGGGGCTGTTCTTGGCGGTGTAGTCCTCCAGGTAGGAGGTGGGGTAGAAGGACTCCCACACGCTCTGGGAGAAGTTGGCGTCGCCCTCGGGGAACACGTGCCAGTTGTCGTACAGGTCGTTGCCCTCGGTGGGCTGGGCCCACACGGCGGGGGAGATCAGCAGGGCGGCGGAGAAGAGCTCGGGATACTTCAGGGCGAAGCGGGCCGCGCCGTAGCCGCCCATGGAGATGCCGCCGATGATCCGGCCCTCCTTGGAGGTGTCGGCCCGGTAGAGGGACTCAATGGTGGGGAACAGGTCGTTGATAAAGGCGGACTCCATGTCCAGAGCGGGGCCGTCGATGTAGTAGGAGTTGAAGCCGTCGGGGAACACCACAATGGCCTCGGGCATCTGGCCGCTCTCGATCAGGCTGTCCATGATCTCAGGGGTAGAGAACCGCTCCACCAGGTTGCGGTGGTTGCCGAAGGCACCGTGGAGCAGGTAGATGACCGGGTAGGTCTTGTCGGCGTTGGCGGGGTCGTCATAGCCGCGGGGCAGATAAATGGTGTAGTTCCAGTCCAGCTTCAGGGTCTCGGAGTAGAGGGTGGGGGCCAGGCAGTAGCTGGCGTACTCCTCCTCGGGCTCAGCGCTGGGGGTGGTGCTGGGGGTGGCGCTGGGGGTGGTGCTGGGCTGGACGGACTGAGTTACCGTGGTCGAGGGAGAGGGGCTGGTGGTGTCGGCGGAGGGCTGCTGGGTGCAGCCGGCGGTACCAACCATCAGAGCGGCGGCCAGCAAAAGAGCGGAGATCTTGTTGTATTTCATTCTATATTCTCCTTTTCCAGACGGACAGGTGGTTCGTTCCTTTCTTGCCAGCGCCCTCCCGATGGGCCCGCGTCCGGGGGCGGAGGCTGCCGTGCTGCGGCAGATCGGGCGTCCCCGTCTGCTGCTCTTGTTTCAGTATGCGCCCGAAGTGGTGAAAAGTCAATTTCTAAAACTGAAACATTGGTCCATAATACGGCGAAACCGAAGCAAAAAATTATGCAGAGTGCATAAAGAAAATGGGGAATCTCTTCGGGGGAGAGCCTGGCCCCGGCGGGAGGTCCGTGGAAATTCCAGGGGGTGATTTACTGGGCCGGGATGGCTGTGGTATAATATGAGCCGGATATGCCGCGGTCCCGCGGCGGAGAGGAGTGTGGGCCATTGGATCTGATCCTGTTCGACACCCCTGTGGGCACCCTGGGACTGGAAGAGGAGGACGGCGCCATTGTGCGGCTGCTGCTGCCAGGGGCGCCTGTACCCCGGATCGCCTGCCACGAGACGCCCCTGCTCTCCGAGGGAAAGCGGCAGGTGCTGGAGTATCTGGCCGGCCAGCGGCGGGGCTTTGACCTGCCCCTGGCCCCGGTGGGCACGGAGTTTTACAGAGCCGTTTGGCATGCCCTGGAGGCCATCCCCTGCGGGGAGACCAGGACCTACCGGGACATTGCGGAAGCGGTAGGGCGGCCCAGGGCCGTCCGGGCGGTGGGGCAGGCCAACCACCGCAACCCCATCCCCATTATCATCCCCTGCCACCGGGTGGTGGGGGCAAACGGCAGCCTGACCGGCTACGCCGGCGGGCTGGACCTGAAGGCACGCCTGCTCCGGCTGGAGGCCGGGACAGTGGAAGGAAAGGAGAACTGAGCCATGAAGAACCTGATCGCGGCGGGAAACCTGTACCTGAAGAAGATGGAACTGACTGATGTGGCCCTGCTCAAGCTGTGTGTGGGCGCCCTGGGGGTGCTCATCGGCCTGGGCGCCGCAAAAAAGCACAGGAAGGGCGCCGGTCTGCTGGCGGGGCTGGTGTTCTGCGTGACCTACGTGCCCCTGATGGGCCGGTTCCTCCGGGCCATTGTGGCGGGAGAGGACTGAGCATATGGCGAAAAAGGACAAGCGCTTCCAGGTGGTCCACCGAGAGGCCCCGGCGGGCGGCATGATGATGGAGACCGTCATTCTGGTGGACACTTTTACCGGCGTGCTCTATCTCCAGGTGGTCAACGGGTACGGCGGCGGTCTCACGCCCCTGCTGGACCGGGACGGCAAGCCGGTGATCTGGGACAGCGCGCAGCCTCTGGAGGATTTGGATTGAAACTGGTATCGTGGAACGTAAACGGCCTGCGGGCCTGCCTGGGCAAGGGCTTTCTGGAGTCCTTCGCCGCCCTGGACGCAGATGTGTTCTCCATCCAGGAGACCAAGATGCAGCCCGGCCAGGCGGAGCTGGACCTGCCCGGCTACAGGCAGTACTGGAACAGCGCCGAGAAGAAGGGCTATTCGGGCACGGCAGTGTTCACCCGGCTGGAGCCCCTGAATGTGACCTACGGCATCGGCTCGGAGGAGCACGACCGGGAGGGCCGGGCCATCACCCTGGAGTTTGAGGACTTCTACCTGGTCAACTGCTACGTGCCCAATGCCCAGCGGGAGCTGACCCGGCTGGACTGGCGCATGGAGTGGGAGGACGCCCTGCGGGAATACCTGCTGGCGCTGGATAAGAAGAAGCCGGTGATCTACTGCGGGGACCTGAACGTGGCCCACCAGGAGATCGATCTGAAGAACGCCAAGTCCAACCGGGGCAACGCGGGCTTCACCGACGAGGAGCGCGACAAGATGACCCAGCTGCTGGAGGCCGGGTTCGTGGACTCCTTCCGCCACCTGTACCCCGACAAGACCGGGGCCTACTCCTGGTGGAGCTATATGTTCCACGCCCGGGAGAAGAACGCGGGGTGGCGCATCGACTACTTCATCGTCTCCAGGTCCATTGCGGACAGGATCAACGACAGCGTCATCCACCCGGAGATCATGGGCAGCGACCACTGCCCGGTGGAGCTGGATATTTTCTGACCGCCGGAACAGGGCGGAAATGGGGCGAAACCATGACAGAGACAAGAAAATTTGGGGAAAACTTTTATATTCTGGACGACGGCCGGGTGCGGCAGTTCCTCATCACCGGCCCGGAGGAGGCCCTGCTCATCGACACCGGCTTCCCGGACAGCGGCGTGTACCAGGCGGTGAAGGCAATCACGGACAAGCCGGTGAAGGTGGTCCTGACCCACGGGGACTGGGACCACACCGGCGGCCTGGGGCAGTTCCGGGAGTGCTGGCTCCATCCCAGGGACTGGCACTTGGTGGAGGGGGATGTGACCCTCCACCCCCTCCAGGATGGGGACGTGTTCACCTGCGGCGGGTACCGGCTGGAGGTCATGGAGATCCCCGGCCACACCTACGGCAGCGTGGCCTTTTTTGACCGGGAGAGGAAGCTGCTGCTGCCCGGGGACTCGGTGCAGAAGGGCGGCCCCATCTTCATGTTCGGCAGCCACCGGAATCTGGACCTGTATATTGAGAGCCTGCGGGAGCTGCGGGGCCTGTCCGGCCAGGTGGAGACCATCCTGCCCTGCCACCACCCCTGCCCCATCGACTTCAGCTATGTGGAGAAAAACCTGGAGGACGCGGTGGCCCTGAAAAAGGGCGCGCTGAAGGGCACCAAGCACCCCACCCTGCCCTGCGTGTCCTACCGGGGCCGGTGGACGGAGTTCTACTACGACTGACACAAAAAGAAAACGCGCGGCTGTGCACACAGCCGCGCGTTCGTTTTTTGTTGGAGCGGGGAATATTCCACAATACGCCCCGCCGGTGTGGAAAACTTACTGGTCCAGGGCCTCGGCCACGCCGGTCAGGTAGTTGGGCTCGAACTTCTCGATCTCGCCCTTGTCGCAGGCGGCGGCCACGGCGGGGTCGATGGGCAGGCGGGCCAGCACCTTCAGGCCCAGGTCCTGGGCCACCTGGTTGATGTGGCTCTCGCCGAAGACGGCGTGCTCCTTGCCGCAGTCGGGACACTTGTAGTAGCTGTAGTTCTCCACCAGGCCCAGCACGGGGATGTCCATCAGGCCGGCCATCTTCACCGCCTTGGTGACGATCATGCTCACCAGGTCCTGGGGGGAGGTGACCACGATGATGCCGTCCACGGGCAGGGACTGGAACACGGTCAGGGGCACGTCGCCGGTTCCGGGCGGCATATCCACGAACATGTAGTCCACGTCGCCCCAGACCACGTCGGTCCAGAACTGCTTGACCGTGCCCGCGATGACGGGGCCCCGCCACACGACGGGGTCGGTCTCGTGCTCCACCAGCAGGTTCAGGCTCATGACCTCGATGCCGGTCTCGGACACGGCGGGGTTGATGCCCAGGTCGGTGCCGGTGGCCCGCTCGTGGAGGTTGAAGGCGGTGGGGATGGAGGGGCCGGTGATGTCGGCGTCCAGAATGGCCACCTTCTTGCCCCGGCGGCGCATGGCCACGGCCAGGGAGGAGGTCACCAGGCTCTTGCCCACGCCGCCCTTGCCGCTGACCACGGCGATGACCTTGCCGATCTTGGACAGGGCGTTGGCGGGTGCCAGCAGGCTCTGGGGTGCGGTGCGCTCCCCGCAGTTCTCACCGCAGGAGGAGCAGTCGTGCGTACACTCAGACATTGGAAAATCCTTCCTTCATCTTAAAGATTTCATGGTTTTGGTTGGTCTATGAGAAAACAGCGGGAAAACGCTGCCGCTCAGCGGTACTTGTAGCTGCCGCCGCCGATGAACTCCCGCAGCAGGGAGTCCTTGGCCACCATGGACGGGCCCACCGCCTCAAAGGCGTCGAAGGCGTGGATCAGGTCCAGCAGCTCGGCCCGGCGCTGGTTCTCCGCCGGCACGGCCTGGAGCATGGGCAGGGCGTAGTGCTTCATGACGGGCACCTCGTAGCGCAGGGAGGAGTCGATGATCACGTCGGCCTTGCTCTTGAAGGGGGAGATGTACAGCTTCTCCCCCCGGCGGACGTTGGCCCACATGTCCAGGGTGGCGGCGATGTCGGTGCCCCGGAAGTTGTAGTCCCGGACGGCCCGGCGGGTCAGCCGCATCCAGGTGCCCTTGAACACCACCTTGTCCCCGTCGCACACGTTGCTGCGGGCGGAGATGTACAGCTTGGTGGCCTGGGGGTGGCGGCCGGCGATGTCGTCGTTGAGGGCGTGGATGCCCTCGAAGATGGCGATCTCGTTCTCCTTCAGCCGCAGGGGGGTGCCCCGGGCGTCGTTGCGCATCTGGCGGGCAAACTCGAACTTGGGGATGATGACCTCCTCCCCCCTGGCCAGCTTGGCGAAGGTGTCACCCAGCAGCTCCATGTCCAGGCACTTGGGGGACTCGTAGTCGATGTCCCCCTCCGGCGTCCTGGGGGCGGTGCGGGGGTTCATGGTCTTGAAGTAGTTGTCCATGGACACGGTGTGGGTGGAGATGCCCCGCTTTTCCAGCTCCTCCTCCAGCTTGAGGGCGGTGGTGGTCTTGCCCGAGCCGGAGGGCCCGGACAGCAGCACGATGGGGCTCACCTTGGCCCGCTTGGCGATGGTGTCGGCGGCGGAGACCACCCGGCGCTGGAAGTTCCGGTCGCACTCGGCCAGGAACTCGGCGGCGTCGGCGCGGATGCGTTCGTTGATTTCACGCAGGGAATATGCCATGGTTACCTCCTTGCGGCGGCGTAAAAGTCCGCCAGCTTCTCCTTGTCGGCGATAATATGGTCAATGGCGTTGATATATTCATATGGGTACTTGGGGTCGGAGATGCGCTCGATGCGCCCGGCGGTGCGGTCCACCAGCTTGGTGACGCCCCCGCCCCCCAGGGCCAGCACGGTGTGCAGCTCCTCCATCATGCAGATGTTGTAGAGGTTCTCAAACCCGGGCTTGGTCCAGCCCACGTTCTCAAAGGACCCGGACATATACTTCTGCCGGTACAGGTAGTAGGGCATGTACCCGGCCCCCCGCAGGGTGGTCCAGGCGTAGTCCAGCATGGCGGCCACATCCTCCGCCGTGGGCAGGCTGCCCCCCTCGGTCATGAGCCGGGAGCCCTTTTTCAGGGCCAGGGTGTGGACGGTGATGTTGGCCGGGTCCATGGCCAGCACCTGGTCCAGGGAGGCGCGGAAGCCCTCCCGGCTGTCCTCGGGCAGGCCGGCGATCAGGTCCATGTTCACGCAGGGGATGCCGGAATTCTGCACCAGGTCATAGGCCCGGAGAATGTCCGCCGCCGTGTGGGAGCGGCCCATGGCCCTGAGCACCTTGTCGCTCATGGACTGGGGGTTCACCGACACCCGGTCGGCCCCGTTTCCCTTGAGCGCCGAGAGCTTTTCCGCCGTGATGGTGTCCGGCCGTCCGGCCTCCACGGTGTACTCGGTGCAGCGGGACAGGTCGATGTGGGCCCGGATGTGGCCCATCAGGGCGGCGAGCTGCTCCGCCGACAGGGTGGTGGGGGTGCCGCCGCCGATGTACACCGTGCGGACATACAGCCCCTGGCGTTTCAGCAGGTCCCCGGCGGCCTCCACCTCCCGGAACAGGGCCTCCAGATAGGGGGGCAGCAGCTTGAGGGCCTTGCCCACGTCGGCGGACACAAAGGAGCAGTAGGCGCAGCGGGTGGGACAGAAGGGGATGCCTACATAGAGGGAGATCTCGTCCTCCTTCAGACTGTCCAGGGCGGCCAGACTGGCCCTGGCGCAGTCCATGGCCAGACGGCGGCGCACCGGGGTCACGTGGTAGGTGTCTCGCAGCACCGCCTCGGCCTGGGCCGGGGTCTCACCCCGCAGCAGGGCCTTGGTGGGGATCTTCACCGGCCGCACGCCGGTGAGGGCGCCCCAGGGGGGCTCCTTGCCCAGCACCGCCACCGCCGCCCGGTAGAAGGACAGCTTCAACGCCTTCTGCAATGCCCGGTCCAGCTCCACCTGGCCGGTGAGCCCCGCGGTCTTCACCCGGCAGGAGCCCACGGCGGACTTGCCCTCCCAGGTGAGGGCGGTGCGGCCGGTGGCCCACTGCGCGCCCCGGAAGAGGGTGATGTGGGCCTGGTCCTCCCCCTCCTCCGCCGGCTCCTCCGGGTAGAGGGGCCGCTGGCCGGGAAAGAGGGTGAGCATGATCTGCTCGCAGGCGTATTTGTAGTCGTGGCCGGTGAGATAGAGTTTCATGGATGAGTCCCTTTCCGGCGGGAGAGGGTCACTGGCCCAGAGCCTCCCGCATGTAGTAGTTGCCCTTGCGCTCGGCCTCCAGGGTGGAGGGGGCGTCGTGGCCGGGGCAGACCTTGTAGTTCCCCGGCAGGGCGGCAAGCCGCTTCAGGGAGTCCATGATGGCGTCGTAGCTGCCGCCGGGCAGGTCGGTGCGGCCCATGGAGCCGCGGAACAGGGTGTCCCCGGTGAAGAGGACGTCCCCCGCCTTCAGGCACACGCCGCCGGGGGTGTGGCCGGGGGTGTGGACGACCTCCACCGTCAGGTCTCCCACCGCCACCGTGCTGCCGTCAGTATAGTCCGCGGTGGGGCCGGGGTCGGGGAAAAGGGAGCCGTCCCGGGCGGCCTTGTCCGCCGGGTGGAGATACACCGGCACGTCGGGCAGGGCCTTGCGCAGCTCGGGGAGAGCGCCCACGTGGTCGTAGTGGCCGTGGGTCAGGAAAATGGCGGAAACCGTCAGACCCAGGGCCTGCACGGCGGAGAGAATGCTAGCGGCGTCCCCGCCCGGGTCCACGATGGCGCCCATTTTGGTGGCGTCGTCGCCGAAGATATAACAGTTTGTGCCGATGGGCGGCACGGTCAGCTGCTTGAAAATCATGTTCAGCACCTCGCTTGCGTTAATGGGGTGTTACATATGGTCGGTGTCAAAGAGGATGGTAACGGGGCCGTCGTTCTGCGAAAAAACCTGCATGTCAGCCCCAAATTCGCCGTGCTCCACCTGGAAGCCACGAGCGCGACAGGCGTCCATAAAGCCCTCGTAGAGGGGGATGGCCACGTCGGGCCTGGCCGCGCCGGTGAAGCCGGGACGGCGGCTCTTGGTGTCGGCGTACAGGGTGAACTGGCTCACCACCAGCAGGCTGCCGCCCACGGTGGCCAGATTCAGGTTCATCTTGCCGTTCTCGTCCTCAAAGACCCGCAGGCCGCACACCTTGTCGGCCATCTTCTCGGCCTGGGCCATGGTGTCCTCGGGGGCCACCCCCAGCAGCACCAGAAAGCCCTGGCCGATCTTTCCGTTTACCTTGCCCTCGATCTCCACCGAGGCGTTCTTCACTCTGGTCACGACTGCGCGCATGCCGTTAAAATCCTCTCTTTATCTGAAAATCAGCGGTACTCCCGGACAAAGCCCCGGGCGTACATGGGGTCGATGTCAAAGTGGACCAGGTCCCCGGCGGAGCACTTCATGTCGGTCACGTCCAGCAGGGTCTCCATGGCCCCGATGCGGCCGATGACCTTCACCTTCTGCCCGTCGATGCGGACGGTGATCCGCCTGCCCCGCAGCCACCGGCGGATGGCAGCCCAGAAGCCGGGGTCCCGCACCCGGGCCACGCCGAAGCCGTTCTGGTACCCCACCGGCAGCACACCCACCCGGGTGGGCCGCTTGAGGGTGACGGGCTGCTCGCTGCCCACGGTGTGGCCCGCCGGGAGCCAGCGGACCTCCTCCAGGGAGGCCTCGCCGTACCCCACCCGCTGGAGACCGTCCCCCTTGGTGCGGCGGCACCGGCCCAGCAGCACCGAGCCCGCCCGCACCGCGTCCAGCAGGGCGTCATCGTAGTGGAGCAGGGCGAAGGAACCTGCGGCATGGACCGTGCCCGTCTCAAATCCGGCGGAGCGGATGGCCTCCAGCAGGCTCTGGAAGGACTGGATCTGTGCGGCAGCATCCTTTCCGTCGGCCTTCACCGAGTGGAGCTGGGTGTAGATGCCCGAAATGGCCACGTTGGGCAGGTTGCGGTAGGCGGAGAGCACCTTTTCCGGCTCGGTGCACAGAAAGCCGCCGAAGCCCAGGCCGGTGTCCACCTGGATGTGGGCCTCGGCCACGGTGGAGCGGCTCTCGGCCAGGCCGTTGAGGGCCAGGCCCGCGTCGATGGAGCCCACGGTGCACACCGCGTTCACGTCCACCAGCTGCTCCAGCTCCTCCCGGTCGGCAGTGGAGCGGAGCATAAGAATCTCCTCGTCCACAAAGCCCGCCTTGCGCAGGGCGGCGGCGTCCGCCGGCTCGGACACGGCAAAGCGGCCGATGCCCTCGTCCCGCAGGAGCCTGGCCATGTCCACCAGCCCGGCGCCCCCCGCGTCCCCGGTGAGGGCGGCGTAGATGGCGGCGCGGCCCGCCCGGGCCTTGACCACGGCGATGTTCTGCTTGACTGCCTGTCTCTCTATAATCAGGGCTTTCATGGCTGCGCCGCCTTTCCGCAACGATATTCAGCTTATTATACCCCCTGAAACAGTTGCCCGTCAACGCCGGAGGGGCAGGACAGGGGCCCTGAATTGCCGGGAAAGGAAAAATAATAGACAAAAAAAACAAAGTATGATAAAATAAAAATGGTAAGAAAGGAGAGAACGACTGCTGCGGCAGACCGGCCCGGCCCCGGAAACACAGTGAGGTGACGAAAAATGACACTCAATGCTTCCGTCCCTGGGATTGTCTACATCGCCATGGCCGCGGTGGTGGCCATCTGCATCGCCCTGCTCTACTTTCTGCTCCACAAGGGGGAGAAGAAAAAGCGGCTGATCTCCGCCGGGTGCATGGTCCTGTGCGCGGCCTATCTGGTCTGGTTCTACTTCCCCTACCGCTTTCCCGCCGACCCGGACAACGTTCAGCAGTTTGAGGTTACCAGCGAGCACGGCATCAGCTATGACCCGGCCTACGTCTGCGTGATGCTGAAGCCACAGGACGGCGGCTGGCTGGAGATTACGGAGGAGGAGGCCCGGGAGATTGTGGAGCTGAGCAACGGCCTGCTGTTCCGCCGGAGCATGTTCCATATTTCCGGGGACAGCGACCTGAACTTCCCGCCGGAGAGAGAGGGCGTGTACAGCGCGCCAGAAAATGAGTTTATCGACCTGAGAATCTCCCGCTCCAACGGGCCGGATTTGGTCGTCACCTGCGCCCTGGGGGAGAAGGGCTTCGCCTACTACGGCGGCATCCACTGCATTGAGGACGCGTACAGCCGGGTCTATGGCGCGGAGCCTCTGGTGGCGTACATCCGGGACCTGGCCGTCCGGTACGGTATCCAGCCGCCGGAGTGGTGACGGCGGGAATGAAAATACAGGGGACCGTCTGCCCGTGGAGCAGGCGGTCCCCTGTTTCGCGCCCTGTGTAAAAAAACAGGGCGCATCCTTGTTTTTAAAGCGGAAAAATGCTATAATTCTATATTCAGACGTTATGATTTGGAGGAAGTACTGTGGAGCGAAAGACCACCCATATCCCCCCCGAGGACATCGCCCGCCAGCGGGCCTACTGCGGGGAGATCAAAGAGATCAATTCCCGCTTTTCCAAGGCCCCCCTGGCCTTTGTGGACACCTACGGCTGCCAGCAGAACGAGGCCGACTCGGAGCGCATCCGGGGCTACCTGAAGGAGATGGGCTACGGCTTCACCCAGGACGAGAAAGAGGCCGCCGTCATCGTCATCAACACCTGCGCCATCCGGGAGCACGCCGAGCAGCGGGTGCTGGGCAACGTGGGCGCCCTGGTGCACACCAAGCGGAAGAACCCCAACCAGATCATCTGCCTGTGCGGCTGCATGGCTCAGGAGCCCCACAACGTGTCCAAGATCCGCACCTCCTACCGGCATGTGGACATGGTCTTCGGCCCCCAGGCCCTGTGGCGGTTCCCCGAATTCCTCTACCGCATCCTCACCCGCCGGGGCCGCATCTTTGAGACCGCCGACGACCCCGGAAGCATCGCCGAGGGCATCCCGGTGGTGCGGCAGAACGGCGTGAAGGCCTGGGTGTCCATCATGTACGGCTGCAACAACTTCTGCTCCTACTGCATCGTGCCCTACGTCCGGGGCCGGGAGCGCAGCCGTGACCCGGAGGTCATCCTCGCCGAGGTAGAGGAGCTGGCAAAGGCCGGTTACAAGGACATCACCCTGCTGGGCCAGAACGTCAACTCCTACGGCAAGGACCTGCCCGAGCCCATGGACTTTGCCGACCTGCTGCGGAAGGTGAACGCCGTCCCCGGCGACTTCCTCATCCGCTTTATGACCAGCCACCCCAAGGACGCCACCGAGAAGCTCTTCGACGCCATGGCTCAGTGCGAGAAGGTGGCCCCTGTCATCCACCTGCCCGTCCAGGCGGGCAACAACCGGGTCCTCAAGGCCATGAACCGGGTCTACACCCGTGAAATCTACCTGGAGAAGGTGCGCCAGCTCCGCGCGCGCATCCCCGACATCGTCCTCACCAGCGACATCATCGTGGGCTTCCCCGGCGAGACCACCGAGGAGTTTGAGGACACCATGTCCCTGCTGCGGGAGGTGGAGTACGACGCCCTGTTCACCTTCATCTACTCCCCCCGGGAGGGCACCCCCGCCGCCAAGATGCCCGACCCCATGAGCAAGGAGGAGAAGTCGGCCAACTTCCAGCGGCTGGTGGACCTGCAGAACGAGATCTCCCTGAAAAAGCACCAGGCCTACGTGGGCAGGACGGTCCGCTGCCTGGTGGACGGCCGCAGCGACGACCCCCGCAACAACCTGACCGCCCGCACCGCCGGCGGCCGGCTGGTCCACTTCACCGGGGACGAGAAGCTCATCGGCACCTATCAGAATCTGACCATCACCGGCTGCTCCACCTGGGCCCTGTTCGGGGAGCTGGCGGAGTAAAAAGCCGGGGAACACCGTTATAATTTCCCACTCGACACAGCGGCTGCGCCGCTGTGTCGAAACTCGCAGAGAGAAAAGGAGCGCGTACCAAATGCCCGCTGAGATCACCCCCATGATGCGCCAGTACATTGAGATGAAGGAGCGCCACCCGGACTGCCTGCTCTTCTTCCGGCTGGGCGATTTCTACGAGATGTTCAACGAGGACGCCAAGGTGGCATCCAAGGAGCTGGAGCTGACCCTCACCTCCCGGGACCGGAGCAAGCCCGCCGACGAGCGCACCCCCATGTGCGGCGTGCCCTACCACAGCGCCGACGCCTATATTGCCCGGCTCATCGCCAAGGGGTACAAGGTGGCCATCTGCGAGCAGATGGAGGACCCGGCCACCGCCAAGGGCCTGGTGGACCGGGACATCATCCGCATCGTCACCCCGGGCACCCTGATGGACGCCTCCATGCTGGAGGAGGGCCGCAACAACTACATCTGCGCCGTGTACGCCGACTCTACCGGCGCGGCCCTGGCGGTGTGCGACCTGTCCACCGGCGAGTTCTCCGCCACCCCCTACACCGATTCCGCCCGGGACGAGCACCTGTTCAACGACCTGGGCGCCTACAAGCCCCGGGAGGCGGTGCTGTCCGACGGGGCCTTTGCCGACGCCGCCCTCACCGACTTCCTGACCAAAAAGCTGGAGTGCCGCTGTGAAAACGGCGGAGAGGCCCGGTTCCGGCCCGACATGGCCCGGGAGACCCTGTCCCGCACCATTGCCGACCTGCCGGGAGAGGGGGACGCCGTCCGGGACCTGGCCGTCCAGGCCGCCGGAGGGCTGCTGTCCTACCTCTACGAGACCCAGAAGACCGACCTGTCCCACATCGCCGCCCTCACCATCCACTCCTCCGCTTCCCGGCCCTCCATGGAGCTGGACCTGACCGCCCGGCGCACCCTGGAGCTGACCGAGACCATGCGGGGCAAGGAGAAGAAGGGCAGCCTGCTGTGGGTGCTGGACAAGACCAAGACCGCCATGGGCCACCGGCTCATCCGCACCTGGCTGGAGCAGCCCCTCCTGTCCCCCGTGGCCATCAACCGGCGGCTGGAGGCGGTGAAGGCCCTGGTGGACGACCCCATCGCCCGGGACGAGATCGTCCTGTGCCTGCGGGAGATCACCGACCTGGAGCGGCTCATCGGCCGCATCGTGTACGGCACCGCCGGCGGCCGGGACCTGGCCGCCCTGGCGGCGGGCCTGGGGCGCCTGCCCGACCTGCGGGCCCTGCTGGAGCCCTTCTCCGCCGGGCTGCTGCCCACCCTGCGCCAGGAGCTGGACGACCTGGCCGACCTGCGGGGGCTCATCACCTCCGCCATTGACGACGATCCGCCCTTCTCCGTCCGGGAGGGGGGCTTCATCCGGGCGGGCTACAACGCCGACGTGGACTACCTGCGCAATATCATGACCAACGGCAAGGGCATGGTGGCCGAGGTGGAGGCCCGGGAGAAGGAGAAGACCGGCATCAAGAGCCTGAAGGTGGGCTACAACAAGGTGTTCGGCTACTACATCGAGGTGTCCAAGTCCTACTACGACCAGGTGCCCGACACCTACATCCGCAAGCAGACCCTGGCCAACTGCGAGCGGTACATCACCCAGGAGCTCAAGGACATGGAGCACACCATCCTCTCCGCCCAGGACCGGGTGGTGGCCCTGGAGTACCAGCTCTTCTGCGACGTGCGGGAGAAGACGGCCCAGCGTGTCCAGGAGGTCCAGCGCTCCGCCCGGGCGGTGGCCGCCCTGGACGTCCTCGCCTCCTTCGCCTGCGTGGCGGCGGACAACCACTACTGTATGCCGGTGGTGGACCTGTCCGACAAGCTGGACATTGAGGAGGGCCGCCACCCGGTGGTGGAGAAGATGCTGAAAAACGCCCTCTTTGTCCCCAACGACACCCACATGGACGGCGGGGAGAACCTGGTGGCCATCATCACTGGCCCCAACATGGCGGGCAAGTCCACCTATATGCGCCAGGTGGCCCTCATCGCCCTCATGGCCCAGATGGGCTCCTTTGTGCCCGCCAAGTCGGCCCACATCGGCATTGTGGACCGGGTGTTCACCCGCATCGGCGCCAGCGACGACCTGTCCGCCGGACAGTCCACCTTCATGGTGGAGATGACCGAGGTGGCTGAGCTGCTCAAGAACGCCACCTCCAAGTCTCTGCTGATCCTGGACGAGATCGGCCGGGGCACCTCCACCTACGACGGTATGTCCATCGCCCGGGCGGTGCTGGAGTACTGCGCCGACAGGAAGCGGCTGGGGGCCAAGACCCTCTTTGCCACCCACTACCACGAGATCACCTGCCTGGAGGGACAGATCCCCGGCGTGAAGAACTACAATATCGCCGCCAAGAAGCGCAAGGGCGACGTGATCTTCCTGCGGAAGATCGTCCGGGGGGGCGCCGACCAGAGCTACGGCGTGGAAGTGGCCAAGCTGGCGGGCGTGCCCGAGCGGGTCATCACCCGGGCCCGGGAGATCCTGGAGGAGCTGGAGAACGGCCAGGGCCCCTGCGCCGTCCCCGCCGCCGCGCCCAAGGCGGACGACGGCCAGATCTCTCTGGCCGACATGGGGGGCGGCCAGGTGCTGGACCGCCTGCGCATGGTGGACATCAACACCCTCACCCCCATCGAGGCCATGAACCTGATCTACGAGCTCAAGCAGAAGCTGTAAAAACAGTCGAAAAAACGGTAAAGCCGCTTTTTCGAGCAGGATGCAGCCCGCCGCGCGCATAATCTGCCCGCCATTGGCAGGCAGATTCCACACTTGCGGGCTGAGAAGTGTTTTCTCCGACGCGCATGTCGCCGGAGAAAACAGATTTCACTTTATTCGCGCCTGCGGGCGCGAACTCTGCGAGGCGCCTTTGAGAAGATGGAGCCGCCGCAGGGGAAAGGCTTTGGTACCACTCGTTTATCAAACCACAGAGAGGAGGGACATACTGTGACACAGCGCGCCTGGCGGCCCCAGATGACCGGCTCCGAGCGGAAACGGGGCTGGGTGTTCTTTGCCCTGTACCTCCTTGTGTTCCCCTACCTGAACGCCTGGGCCCAGCGGGCGCTGCTGGGGGACGCGGAGGTCCCGGCGGCGGAGGCCAACGTGGTGTACTACGCCCTCCTCTTTGCCCTGGCCCTGCTGGTGTTCTGGTCCTTTCTGCGCCACGGCTTCTCCCTGCTGGTGGACTGGCTGCCGGAGAACGCCTTCGCCTTTGTCACCGGCCTGGTGGGGGCGCTGGCCCTGGGCTTTCTGGCCGGGCTGCTGCCCCTGCCGGTGGAAAACCCCATCCCCATGCAGTACATGCAGGAGTACCTCCTCTCCCCCGCCGCCACCACTGTGCTGCTGGTGGTGCTCATGCCCCTGATCGAGGAGACCCTGTTCCGGGGGCTCCTGTTCGGCGCCCTGCGGCGGGAGAACCGGGTGCTGGCCTATGCGGTCACCGCCCTGGTGTACGCCCTGGCCTGCGTGTGGCGGTACGTGTTCCAGCCCACCGGCGCGGACCCGCGGTACCTGCTGCTGGCGGTGGAGTACCTGCCCATGTCCCTGGCCCTGTGCTGGTGCTACGACAACGGCGGCTCCATCTGGAGTGCCGTGGGGCTGCACATGGTCCTCAACGCCGCAGAGCTCATCACTGTGGTCCGGGGGGTATCGTCTTGATGGAAAAGGAGTCCCATATGCCACATATTCAACAGTTAGACCCCCATGTTGCCGACCTGATCGCCGCCGGCGAGGTGGTGGAGCGGCCCGCCAGCGTGGTGAAGGAGCTGGTGGAGAACGCCATTGACGCCGGGGCGGAGACCGTCACCGTGGAGATCCAGCGGGGGGGCATGTCCCTCATCCGGGTCACCGACAACGGCTGCGGCATCGCCGCCGGCGAGGCGGAGACCGCCTTTCTCCGCCACGCCACCAGCAAAATCCGCACCGAGCACGACCTGGAGGCCATCGGCACCCTGGGCTTCCGGGGCGAGGCTCTGGCGGCCATCTCCGCCGTGTCCCGGGTGGACCTGCTCACCCGCACGGCGGCGGAGGACCTGGGGGCCGCCCTCAGCCTGGAGGGGGGCGTGACCGTCAGTCGGGAGGAGGCGGGCTGCCCCGTGGGCACCACCATGGTGGTGCGGGACCTGTTCTTCAATACCCCGGCCCGGCTCAAGTTCATGAAAAAGGACGCCGCCGAGGGGGCCGCCGTGTTCGCCATGGTCCAGCGGCTGGCCCTGGCCCACCCGGAGGTGTCCATCAAATTCCTGCGGGACGGCAAGCAGGAGCTGCTCACCCCCGGCGACGGCCAGCTCAAGAGCGCCGTCTACTCCGTCCTGGGCCGGGACCTGGCCCTGGGCCTCATCGAGGTGAAGGGCTCCGGGGAGGACATGACGGTCACCGGCTTCACCTCCCTGCCCGCCTGCTGCCGGGCCACCCGGGGCTACCAGCACTTCTTTGTCAACGGCCGGTACGTGAAGAGCCGCACCATGATGGCCGCCCTGGAGGAGGCCTACCAGAACCAGAAGATGGTGGGCAAATTCCCCGCCTGCGTGCTCCATCTCACCTGCCGCCTGAGCGGCGTGGACGTGAACGTCCACCCCACCAAGCAGGAGGTCAAGTTCGGCAGCGAGCGGCAGGTGTTTTCCGCCGTGTACTACGCCGTTCTCTCCGCCCTGGAGGGGGACAAGAGCCATGTCCAGGCCGAAGTGGGCCGCCCCGCCGGGCGGCTGGCCCCCTCCGCCGGACACGACACCGTCACCCCCAACCAGACCACCTTCCGCACCATGACGGCCCAGGAGTACCGCCGGAGCGCCGCCGGTGAGCGGGGCGGGCTGCCGCTTCATGACTTTGCCGCACCCAGGACGGCGCCCCCCTCCGCCCGGCGGAAGCCGGAGGAGCGGCCCACGGAGCACAGGCCCAATTTCCAGGTGCCCACAGTCCGGGAGATCCTCCAGCCCATGGCGCAGGCCCCGGCGGCCGAACCGCGGGAGCGGCCGGAGGCGGCCGCCGTGCCGGAGCGGGGGCCCGTCCCGGAGGCAAAGGCTGTCTCCCAGGCTCCGGCGAAGGCGCCGGAGGAAGAGCCCGCCCCCCAGGCGCCGGTGCAGGAGCCCGAGGCGAAGCCGGTTCCTCCGGCACAGGAGGCCGCTGCACCCGTCGCTGAGCCGGAGCCCGTCCCACCGCAGCCCCGGGAGGAGGAGATCCCCTGGCGGGTGGCGGGAGAGGTGCTCAACACCTATATCATTGTGGAGCAGGGGGACAAGATCCTGCTCATCGACAAGCACGCCGCCCACGAGCGGATGAACTTTGACCGCCTCAAGGCCCAGGGCTACAAGCCTATGGTGCAGAGCCTGCTGACCCCGGCGGTGTTCACCCCGCCCGCCGAGGAGGGGGCGGTGCTGCTCCAGAACCTGCCGCTGCTCGCCCAGTTCGGCTTTGACGCCGAGGACTTCGGCGGCGGGGCCATTATCGTCCGGGCCGCGCCCAGCGACGTGGATGCGGAGGACGTGCCCGCCACCCTGGAGGAGATCGCCGCCAAGCTGCTGACCACCGGCCGGGCCAACCCGGACGCCGCCCGGGACGAGCTGATGCACACCATGGCCTGCAAGGCGGCCATCAAGGGGGGACAGAAGAACGGCCCCCAGGAGCTGGAGAAGGTGGCCGGGGCGGTGATGCGGGGAGAGGTCAAATACTGCCCCCACGGCCGCCCGGTGGCCATTGAGCTGACCCGCGGGCAGCTGGAGAAGCAGTTCAAGCGGGCGTGAGAGGAGCATGTGAATGGAAACGCTGACCACCCGGGAGGGGACGGGCTACGTCCTGCCTCCCGAACACTACGACGCGGGGGTGAAGCGCCTGGGCGCGCTGGAGCGCATGTGGGCCGGTCTGGAGGCCCGACAGGCGGCCATCCCCGGGGAGCTGCAGGCCCTGCGGGCGGCAGGAAAGGAAAAAACTGTGACATTCCGGGAGCTGATGGCGGAAAAGCTGACCAACGCCGCCATTCTCTCCGCCCTGGAGCGGGCGGAGAGAATGGGCTGACCCGGGAAAGAAAGGAGCTGGGACCGTGGCCAAGCTGCTGGTCATCTGCGGCCCCACCGCCTCGGGCAAGACCGCCCTGGCGGTGGCTCTGGCCAAGGCCACAGGGGGCGAGGTGGTGAGCGCCGACTCCATGCAGATCTACCGCCGCATGGACATCGGCACCGCCAAGCCCACGGCGGAGGAGATGGACGGGGTGCCCCACCACATGCTGGACGTGGCCGACCCCGGCGAGGACTACTCGGTGGCCCGCTACGTGGAGGAGGCCACCGCCTGCGTGGAGGACATCCTCGCCCGGGGAAAGCTGCCCATTGTGGCGGGGGGCACCGGCATGTATATCGACAACCTGTTGGCCGGGCGGGAATTTGCCGCCTTCACCGGAGTGTGGCGGCAGAAACTCCAGGACCGGGCGGAGCGGGAGGGCATCGAGGCCCTCTACCGGGAGCTGGAGCAGGTGGACCCCCAGCGGGCCGCCAGGCTCCACCTGGCAGACGAGAAGCGGATTATCCGGGCCCTGGAGGTATGGCACGAGACGGGCGAGACCATCACGGACCACGACCGCCGCACTGCCGCCCTGCCGCCCCGGTATGAGGCGGTGCGTATCGGCCTGACCTTTGCCGACCGGGCGGACATGTGGGAGCGCATCGACCGCCGGGTGGACCAGATGATGGCCGCCGGGCTGGTGGAGGAGGTGGAGGGACTGCTCTCCTCCGGCGTGCCGGAGCGCTGCACCGCCATGCAGGCCATCGGCTACAAGGAGATGGCCGCCGCCCTGCGGGAGGGCCGCCCGGTGGGCGAGGCCGCAGAGGAGATCAAGCTCCGCTCCCGGCAGTACGCCAAGCGGCAGCTGACCTGGTTCCGCCGGGAGCCGTCGGTGAGGTGGATCGTCTGGGAGAAAATACCAGATTTTTCAATGGCCCTCCAAAATTCGACGGCATATTTGGAAGAAACTGGATTACTATAAGGGCATTCCGTGGGCCTGTCCCACCAGAGAGAAAGGAATGTACTTAGTATGCAGAAGACAAACAACCTCCAGGACCTCTTCCTCACCCGCCTCAACCGCACCCGGGCCAATGTCACGTTCTTTTTGATGAACGGCTACCAGCTCCGGGGCCAGGTGGCCGGCTTTGACGCCTTTGTGGTGTTTCTCATCACCGACGGCAAACAGCAGATGATCTATAAACATGCAATCTCCACCATTACCCCTGAGCGGCCCGTGGATATGAGCCAGAGCGAAGGGGTCTGAGCAGGGCGCTCGGGCAGGAGGCCTTTCCCCAGGGCGAAGGCTTTGACGTGATGTTCTCCTTTGGCTTCCCTCTCGGGGGAAGCTGTCACGCAAAGCGTGACTGATGAGGGGGACTGCGGCAAGTCAACAGGGCGCCCCCTCATCCGCCCCAGTGTGCGCACTGGGGCACCTTCCCCCCAGGGGGAAGGCTTGGTTGCCTCGACCGGAGGCTGAAGCACGGCGCAGAGACTGCGTGCGGCATTGAGAACGGTGATTGAATTGCAGCGGTTTACAAGTCTGGGGGTTGACCCTGCTCGGGCGATGCAGTCACGACACTGACCAGCCGAACCGGCATAGTAACTGCTCTCAAATACGGCGGCTTCTTGGACACTGCCGCCGCCGGACGTACTCCGAAAGGGGTCCGGGGAAACGGGGGCGTTTGGCCCTAACAGGGCCCTCCGCCCCTGTGTCCCCGGCGGCTTTTGGGTACTTTTCGCCGGAGAAAAGTACCCCGCCGGAGGCCGTTCCCCTCATCCGTCTGGCCTTCGGCCAGCCACCTTCCCCCCAGGGGGAAGGCCCGGGGAAAGAAGTTCGGGGGATCTCTTCGGAGGGACTTGCAGGCCGGGCTCTGCCGCCGTATATTATTCCATAGAACGCCATTATTGACAGACAGATTTCGATTCCCTGGAGGAGCATCCCATGAAAGAGGGCAAGATCGTCAACCGAGTGGTCATGCTGGTGCTGCTGGGCGCGGTGCTGGTGTACCTGTTTGTGTACGCCTGGCAGAGCTTCACAGACCGGATGGTCACCATGACCTGCTATACCTACACCCTGGACCAGGCCACAGAGGCCACCGGTCTCCTGGTGCGGGATGAGTATGTGCTGCCCGCCCGGTCGGGGCTGGCGGACGTGCTGCCCGCCGAAGGGGAGCGGGTGGGCGTGGGCCAGACGGTGGCCTACCTCTATCAGGACGCCTCCGCTCTGGAGCGGCGGCAGCAGCTGGACGCCCTCAGCCAGGAGCTGGAGCAGATCAACTACTCCCTGGGCCACGCCGACGACATATCGGACAACGCCAAACTGTCTGAGGATATTCTCACCCGCATCGCATCCCTGCGGTCCTCGGTGGCCACCCGGGACTTCACCAGCCTGGAGGAGAACACCATGGAGCTGCGTACCCTGGTGTACAAGCGGGATTACTCCTCCACCGGGGATGTCACCGACCTTCAGACGGCCAAGACCGAACTGGAGAGCCAGATCCAGGCCCTCACCTCCGCCGCCGGACAGGACACCACCTCCGTGATCACCGACCGGTCGGGCATCTTCTCCGGCATGGTGGACGGCTGGGAGAGCCTGATCACCCCTGCCATGCTGGAGACCATCACCCCCTCCCAGCTGGCGGAGCTGGAGCAGAACACGGTCACCCCGGAGAGCGGCACGGTGGGCAAGCTCATCACCAGCGCCAAGTGGTACTTTGCCTGCGTGCTGGACGAGGCCGACGCGGGCGAGCTGGCCAACCTGCGGGACGACAAGAAGAAGGTCACGGTCCGCTTCTCCCGGGACTGGTCCGGCCAGGTGGACATGACGGTGGAGCGCATCAGCGACCCGGAGAACGGGAAAGTGGTGGTGGTGCTCTCCAGCAAGGAGTTCCTCTCGGATACCACCCTGCTCCGGCAGCAGACGGTGAGCCTGGTATACAGCAGCACCACCGGGATCCGCGTGCCCAAGAACGCCCTCTATCAGGACGAGAGCGGAGCGTGGGGCGTGTACGTGGTGGTGGGCGCCCGGGCGGAGTTCAAGCCGGTGGACATCGTGGACGACGAGGAGGACTACTACCTGGTCAACCCGGTGGAAGTGGCGCCCGGGGACAACAATGAGGCCAAACGGTCCCTCCGGGCCGGAGACGAGCTGATCCTCTCCGGCGAGGACCTGTACGACGGAAAAGTGGTAAGAGGCTGAGGGCCTCTCGCCTGAATATGGAGGTGCGGAGCGATGACGCTGCCCGAACGTGTGGAAGCTGTAAAGAGAAAGATTGCCGCCGCCGCTTTGGAGGTGGGCCGGGACCCGGCGGAGGTCACCCTGGTGGCCGCCACCAAGGTCCAGACCTCGGATACCATCCGGCAGGCCATAGCCGCCGGCATCACGGTGTGCGGTGAGAACCGGGTCCAGGAGATGACCGCCCATCTGGACGACGACGCCTACGCCGGCGCCGCCCTCCACTTCATCGGCCACCTCCAGACCAACAAGGTCAAGTATGTGGTGGGCCGGGTGGATATGATCGAGTCGGTGGACTCCCCCCGCCTGCTGGAGGCGGTGGAGGCCCAGGCGGCCAAGCTGGACCTGGTGCAGGACATCCTGCTGGAGATCAACGTGGGCGGCGAGGCGTCCAAGAGCGGCGTGGCCCCGGAAAACGCCCTGGAGCTGGCCAGGCTGGCGGCGGAGATGCCCCACGTCCGCCTGCGGGGGCTCATGGCAATTCCGCCTGCGGCCCATGTTGCCGGAGAAAACCGACATTTTTTTGCCGAAATGTATCGCCTTTATGTTGACATAAGAACGGCTTTGGACCATAATGTAACTGATATGGACTGCCTGTCCATGGGAATGAGCGGCGACTATGAGGACGCCGTGCGGGAAGGCGCCACCCACGTCCGGGTGGGCACCGCACTCTTCGGCCCCCGGCCGCCCATGACAAAGCAGAGCCAAGGCTGATTGATGGGGGTAACCGACCATGGGTTTTATTGATGAACTGAAGCGCCTCGCCCGTCCCTATGAGGACGAGGATGAAGAGGATTACGAGGAGGACTATGAGCCGGTCACCCGGGGCGACCGGGAGCAGCGCCGGGAGAAGAGCGCCTCCGCCAAGATGGACAATTCCGGCAGCATCTTCCAGCAGGAGGAGCCCCGCCGGAGCAACAAGGTGGTCAACATCCACACCACCACCCAGCTCCAGGTGGTGCTGGTGAAGCCCGACCGCTTCGAGAACGCCGCCGAGATTGCCGACCACCTGCGGGAGAAGCGCACCGTGGTCCTCAATCTGGAGCAGACCAACAAGGACATCGCCCGCCGCCTGCTGGACTTCCTGTCCGGCGTGGCCTACGCCAACGAGGGCAAGATCAAGAAGGTGGCCATCTCCACCTACATCATCACGCCCTACAACGTGGACATTTTAGGCGATTTAATCGACGAACTGGAGAACAACGGGCTGTACTTTTAACAGCTGACAGCGCGAAGAAAAAGCCGTCCCCGGACGGTGTGAAGCACCGGCTGGGGCAAAGATTTTGTACCCTTTTTTAAAGAGAAACGGGGGAATTGGATATGATGACACCGCAGGAGGTCTCTCAGCACGCGTTTGCCAAGGCCAGCTTCGGCGGCTACAATATGGCCATGGTGGACGAGTTCCTGGACCAGCTTACCGAGGACTACACCGCCCTGTACAAGGAGAATGCCCTCCTCAAGAGCAAGATGAAGGTGCTGGTGGAGAAGGTGGAGGAGTACCGTTCCACCGAAGAGGGCATGCGCAAGGCCCTGCTGGCCGCCCAGCGGACGGCGGACGAGATCGTCCGTGAGGCGGAGGAGAAGCGGGACCGGCTCATCGGCACCGCCGAGGGCGAGGCCCGGGCCAAGATCGACGGCCTGCGCCAGGAGCTGGAGAACGAGCAGATGCGCCTCAACGCCGCCAAGGAGTCCACCGCCGCCTACGTGGCCAAGCTGAAGGAGCTCTATCAGCATGAGATGGACTATCTCAACAGCCTGTCCCAGATGACCGCGCCCGCCCCCAGCCAGACCGACCAGACCGCCCGGGACATCCAGTCCTCCATGGAGAAGATCGTGGAGGAGGAGACCGGCGAGCTGCCCAAGGTGGAGGACGAGGAGCCTCAGGACGAGCCGGAGCAGGACAGCGGCGAGGACGACAGCCAGGAGGACGGCGGCCTGTACGCCGAACTGCTGGGCATGGACCGGAAGGACAAGGAGGAGCAGCCGGAACAGCCGGAGCGCCGGGAGCACAGGGATCACCGTGGCGACCGCCGTGCCCGCCGCCGGGACGAGGACGAGGAGGACGAGGACGACTCCCCCACCCGCCGCATCGACTTCAGCAACCTGAAATTCGGAAAAGATTACGAAATCAAGTGATTCCCCTTGACATAACCGGGGAAAACAGGTAAGATACACGGAGAAACACCCTTATGGGTGTTTCTCCGTGTTTTCTTTTCATACAGCAAACGCAAGGAAGAGGAGGAGTAGTCCGGCCCAACCTGCCCAGAGAGCCGCCGTTTTGGTGAAAGGCGGAGAGGCGGACGGACGAAAATCACCTCGGAGCCTCCGGCTGAACGGGCCTGACCCCACTAAGCCGGTACGGGCGGCGCCGTTATCCGCCGGCTTGAGCGGCCGCAGCATGCCTGCGGCAAGAAGAGTGGTACCGCAGAGGTTTGCGCCTTTGTCTCTTTTGGGAGACAGGGGCGCTTTTTTGTTCCCTTTGAATCTTTCATCATCACAATAAGGAGCGCAGAGAACCATGGATTACAACAAGACCATCCATCTCCCCAAGACAGACTTCCCCATGCGGGCGGGCCTGCCCCGGCGTGAGCCCGATATGCTCAAGGCCATGGAGGAGAAGGACATCTACCACAAGCTGATCAAGAAGAACGACGGCAAGCCCACCTTCGTCCTCCACGACGGCCCTCCCTACGCCAACGGCAACATCCACATCGGCACCGCCCTGAACAAGATCCTCAAGGATATGATCGTCAAGCACCGGAACATGACCGGCTGGTGCGCCCCCTACGTGCCCGGCTGGGACACCCACGGCCTGCCCATCGAGTCCGCCGTCCTCAAGGACAAGAAGGTGAAGCGGGACGAGATGACCACCGCCCAGTTCCGCACCAAGTGCAAGGAGTACGCCGAGAGCTATATCGCCAAGATGACCAGCCAGTTCCAGCGCCTGGGCGTGCTGGGCGAGTGGGAGAACCCCTATATCACCCTGCTGCCCGAGTTTGAGGCCAAGCAGATCGAGGTCTTTGGCAAGATGGCCGAGAAGGGCCTCATCTACAAGGGCATGAAGCCCGTGTACTGGTGCCCCCACGACCAGACCGCCCTGGCCGAGGCCGAGATCGAGTACGCCGACGACCCCTGTACCACCATCTTCGTCAAGTTCCCCGTGCGGGACGACAAGGGCAAGCTGGGTCAGTACACCGACCTGTCCAAGACCTACTTCGTGATCTGGACCACCACCCCCTGGACCATCCCCGGCAACTTCGCCATCTGCCTCAACGCCGACTTCGACTACGTGCTCCTCCAGGTGCCCGCCGGCGAGGTATATATCCTGGCCAAGGACCTGGCCGAGAGCGTGTGCAAGGCCGCCCATATCGACTACGACGCCTGCAAGGTGCTGGCCACCCTGAAGGGTAGCGAGTTCGAGCTGATGACCGCCACCCACCCCCTGTTCGACCGGGAGTCCGTCATCCTCAACGGCGACCACGTCACCCTGGACGCCGGCTCCGGCTGTGTCCACACCGCCCCCGGCTTCGGCGCCGAGGACTTCCAGATCTGCCAGCAGTACGACAAGGCCGGCCTGACCCACATCGGCGTCCCCGTGCCTGTCAACGCCAAGGGCGTCATGACCGATGACCGCTACAACGGCCAGTTCTACGCCAAGGGCAACGACATGGTGGTGGAGGACCTGGAGAAAGAGGGCTTCCTGGTGGCCAAGGAGAAGATCACCCACTCCTACCCCCACTGCTGGCGCTGCAAGAACCCCATCATCTACCGGGCCACCGAGCAGTGGTTCTGCTCCGTGGACGCCATCAAGGACGCCGCCGTCAAGGCCTGCGACTCCATCCAGTGGAAGCCTGAGTGGGGCAAGGAGCGCATGATCTCCATGATCTCCGAGCGCAACGACTGGTGCATCAGCCGTCAGCGCGTGTGGGGCGTGCCCATCCCCATCTTCTACTGCGACGACTGCGGCGCCGACATCGTCACCCCCGAGACCATCGCCCACGTGGCTGAGCTCTTCCGGGAGCACGGCTCCAACGTGTGGTTCGAGCGGGAGGCCAAGGACCTGCTGCCCGAGGGCTTCGTGTGCCCCAAGTGCGGCAAGGCCCACTTCTCCAAGGAGACCGACATCATGGACGTGTGGTTCGACTCCGGCTCCACCTGGGCCGCCGTGGCCGCCGAGCGTCCCTACCTGAAGTACCCCGCCGACCTGTACCTGGAGGGCGGCGACCAGTACCGCGGCTGGTTCCAGTCCTCCATGCTCACCTCCATCGCCGTCAACGGCATCGCCCCCTACAAGCAGATCACCACCCACGGCTGGACCGTGGACGGCGAGGGCAAGGCCATGCACAAGTCCCTGGGCAACGCCGTGTCCCCCGACGAGGTCATCAAGGACTACGGCGCCGACCTGCTCCGCCTGTGGGTGGCCTCCGCCGACTACACCCAGGACATGCGCATCTCCAAGGAGATCATGAAGCAGCTGTCCGACGCCTACCTGAAGATCCGCAACACCGCCCGCTACATGCTGGGCAGCCTGAACGGCTTTGACCCGGACACCGACGCCGTGGCCTACGCCGACCTGATGGATCTGGACAAGTGGGCCCTGTCCCGGCTCAATGAGCTCGCCCGCACCGTGCGCAGCTTCTACAACAAGTACGAGTTCCACGGCGTCTACCGCAGCCTGTACAACTTCTGCGTGGTGGACCTGTCCAACTTCTACTTCGACATCATCAAGGACCGCCTCTACTGCGGCGACGAGGCCGGCCGCCGCTCCGCCCAGACCGCCCTGTACCGGATTCTGGACGGCATGACCCGTCTGGTGGCCCCCATCCTGGCCTTCACCAGCGAGGAGATCTGGCAGGCCATGCCCCACGACAAGACCGCCGACGCCGAGTGCGTCCTCTTCAACGAGATGCCCGACTTTGACGAGGCCCTGGCCCTGCCCCAGGCCGACGCGGAGCGCTGGGAGGCCGCCATGGCCCTGCGCACCGACGTGAACAAGGCCCTGGAGATCGCCCGCGGCGAGAAGCGCATCGGCAAGAGCCTGGAGGCCTCCGTCACATTGTACTTTGACGGCGACGAGGCCCAGGATCTGTGGAAGGGCCCCCTGGGCGGCTTCGACACCCACGACCTGGAGACCATCTGCATCGTCTCCCACGTGGACGCCGTCATCGGCTCCGGCGAGGGCTACAAGGGCGAGGCCGTCCCCGGCCTGACCGTCCAGGTGGAGCAGGCCTCCGGCGCCAAGTGCGCCCGCTGCTGGATGTACAACGAGCACGTGGGCGAGGACCACGACCACCCCGAGCTCTGCCCCCGCTGCGCCGCTGTTGTGAAAGCGGAGCAGTAAGAAATTCTCATAACACCGCCAAACAGGCGCCCGTTTCTGCGGGCGCCTGTTTTTTGGACGAAAAGCAGCAGTAAGAGGTGAAATTCGTCCCCTATTTTGCTATAATGGAATTGAAAAAGGGGGTGTGGATATGAGACGAAGAACCGGCCACAGGCTGGCGGCCCTGTGCATCCTGGCCGGACTGCTGTTGTGCGCCACAGCCACCGTGAGAGAGCCAGAAGGCGGCCCGGCCATAACCGGAGTTGAGCGGGACAAGGCGGCCGCTGCGCTGGAGATGCGGGACATGGGAGAGGCCGCCTCCATGGAGCTGCTGTATAACCTGCGGGGTGAGGCGTCCCATATCCTGGTGCTCTCTGCCCAGGGGTACCTGATTATGGACCGGGCCACCCTGATCTGTCTGGAGGGCGGCGAGTCCAACCCCTACCGGGACTACCCGGATGCGCGGAAGTACTATGCCGGGCCTATCGCCTACTATGTGGCGCAGGACGGTGTGCTGTATGACTTACGGCGGGAGCGGGTGGCTGGCGCGCTGCCTGTATGAATCATGTCTCTGTCTCAGGACAGCGGGTGCTGCGGCATCCGCTGTCCTGTATTTTTGTAAAGATGATTTTAATGGAAAGTTAACTTGACAAAATAGGGCGGCGGGACTATACTGGGGCCACAGGACGGAAAGTGAACTTTCCATTTTGGAGGGGGCGAAAACGTGAAAAACCGGCTGGAGGAGCTGCGGAAGGCCAGGGGCATGACCCAGGAGGAGCTGGCCGAGGCGCTGGAGGTATCCAGGCAGACAGTGGGGTCCCTGGAGAACGGGCGGTACAACCCGTCCATCCTGCTGGCCTTCAAGATCGCCCGGCTGTTTCACACCACCATTGAGGAGGTCTTTCTCTATGAAGAACAGGGAGAGAAATAAGGAAATTCTGTACTGGATCGGCGCGGCGGTGAGCTGGCTGGCGGTGCTGCTGGTGCTGGTGGGGGACAATCTGGGTGTGAAGCTGCCCCCGCTGGCAGGCGGCCTGCTGTCCGGCGCGGGCGGCGCCCTGGGCGCTCTGCTGACGGTCAAGGCCCTCTTTGCCCGGCACTACCGCCGCAACGAAAAGGCCCGCAGGACGGCGGAGCGGGAGGAGAAGGACGAGCGTAACCAGCTGATCCGGGGCATTGCCGCTCACCGTGTCATGCTGGCCACCACCCCCATCTTTATCATCCAGTGGGTCATTCTGCTGGTGATGGACGTGCCCATGGCGGTGATGGTTGTGGTGATGCTGGCCTACCTGGCCCATTTCGTGATCTACATGTACCAGCTGGTCAGGCTCCAGAAGGAGCTGTAACAAGAGACAGCCGCCCGGGAAGGCGGCGGAAAGAGAGAGACGTATGAAGCTCATCTTGGAAGGGATCGAAAAGCATTTTGGGGAGAAGCAGGTGCTCAAGGGCGCGTCCTTCTCCTTCCAGCAGGGCCGGATCTACGGCCTGCTGGGCCGCAACGGCGCGGGCAAGACCACACTGATGAACTGTCTGGCCGGGGAGTTCCCGCCCGACGGCGGCGCCTTCTGCGTGGAGGACGGGGACGGAGCGCGCCGCCCCCTGGCCGAGGGGGACGTGGGCTATGTGCTGTCCACGCCGGTGGTGCCCGAGTTCCTGACGGGCTGGGAGTTCGTGAAGTTCTTCCAGGAGATCAACGCCGGCAAGGACCCCACCGGCCGCACTCCCGACGACTGGCTGGACCTGGTGGGCATTGACGCCGAGGACCGCTGCCGCCTGATGAAGGACTACTCCCACGGCATGAAGAACAAGATGCAGATGCTCTGCTTCCTCATCGCCCGGCCGCCGGTCATCCTGCTGGACGAGCCCCTCACCTCCTTCGACGTGGTGGCCGCCAAGGAGATGAAGGACCTGCTCATCGAGATGAAGGAGGACCACATCATCCTCTTCTCCACCCACATCCTCCAGCTGGCCGCCGATCTGTGCGACGAGATCGTCCTCCTCCACCACGGCGTGCTGGAGGAGGTGGACCCGGCCATCATTCACACGCCTGAGTTCGAGAACCGGGTGGTGGAGCTGCTGAAAGAAGAGGACCGCCATGATTAAGGACATGCGGAATGTGTTCCGGGTGCAGTCGGCCATGAGCTGCAACCGCTTCCTCTTCTGGCTCAAGAAGATCCCCCTCATCCGCCGCCTGTTCCCCGACCGGGTGTACGCCGCCTCGGCGGGCAAGCAGCGGCTCATGGCCGTGGTGGAGGTGCTGAAGCTCATCGCCGCCTTTGCCGGAAAGTTCATCTACCTGTTCCTCTGCTGCCTGCTGCCCGCCACGCTGTTCCTGGGGGAGGAGGTCCAGCCCGAGACGCTGTGGCTCAGCTTCCTCACAGCCCTGTTCTTTCTCAGCTTTTTGGGTGGGGCCTTCCTCCAGTCCAACATCCTCACCGCCAGCCTGGTGAAGTACACCTGCGTGCGGCAGATGGGCATGAGCGCCCGGGCCAGCCTGGCGGCCACCGCCGGGCGGGAGCACCTCCAGTCCTTTGTGACCTTCACCCCGGCCCTGATTGTGTTCGCCGCCCTGCTTGGCCCCGGCTGGTGGGCGGGGCTGCTGCTCACCGTGCAGCTGGCCGCCTTCCGGTGCATCGGCGAGCTGTTCCACGTGTGGGTGTGGGACCGCTGGGAGAAGCAGCCGGGCAAGAGCTTCTGGTACATCGCGGCCGTCACCGTGACGGCCCTGGGCGGGGCCTACGCCACCCTGCTGCTGCCCACCCCCCTGCCCATGGAGCGGTTCCTCTTCAACCCGGCGGTGTACATCGCGTCGGTGGGTTGCGGGGCCTGGGCGGGCATCTGGCTCCTCCGTTATCCCCACTATCAGGCCCTGGTGTGGAAAACCTGCCGGGCGGAGAACGTGTCCACCGCCGCCGCCAAGCAGAACGCCGCCCAGGCTGCCTTCCGGGATGTGCAGATGAAGGAATCCGACCTGCGGGCGGAGGACGCCGGGGGCCGCATCGCCGCCCTGAAGGGGTACGCCTACCTCAACGGCCTGTTCTTCCTGCGCCACCGGCGGCTGCTGAACCGGCCGGTGAAGTACGCCCTGGGCATTGTGGCCGCGGCAGTGCTGGTGGGGCTGGGCGGCGTGCTCTTCGCCCCGGACACCATGACCGGGCTCATGGCCGAGTTCCCCACCCGGTTCCTGCCCATCTTCGTGTTCATCATGTATCTCATCTGCAACACCCTGGGCCAGCGCATCTGCAAGGCCATGTTCTACAACTGCGACATCTCCCTTCTCCGGTACGGCTGGTACCGGGAGCGGAAGGTGCTTCTGCGCAACTTCACCATCCGGCTGGGCCAGGTGGCCAGGCGCAACCTGCTGGTGGCCGCCGCCATCTGCGTAGGCGCCGCCGCCGTCACCCTGGCCGCGGGGGCGCCTCTGAGCGGCGCTCTGGCCCTGTTCTGCCTGGCGGTGCTCAGCCTGGCCGTGTTCTTCTCGGTCCACCCCCTGTTCCTCTACTACATCTTCCAGCCCTACACCGCCCAGCTGGCGGTGAAGAACCCCTTCTTCGGTATTCTTAACTGGGTGGTCTATTTTGTATGCTGGATGTGCCTCCAGGTCAAGCAGCCCACCGGGGTATTCACCCTGGCGGTGGTGGCGTGCACCGTCGCGTACAGCGCCGTGGCCCTGGCCGTGGTGTGGAACCGGGCGGAGAAGACCTTCCGCATCAAATGAGCCTGCCGTCAGATGATCCGTCCCCGCCGCCCGTTTCGGGCGGCGGGGACATTTTTCGCGGCCGGACAGAGGACAAAAACCCTTTCCAAGGTCGAAATTTTGAGTTTTCAGGGGAAAAGTTAAATGAAAATTTAATACTTCCTTTATGTTGAACCCAATGGCCGGGTGGTATGATATCCACAGTTCCAGGGCGCTGGACAGAGAAAGGAGTTTCTCCCATGACACAACAGCAGACCGCGGCCCTTTCCGGCCCCCGGCAGGCGGAGGCCGTCTCCCCGGAGAATACCCCCGGCTTTTTTGCCCGGGGCGTGAATTTTTATAAGCTCTTCTGGATTTTCCTCGGCGTCTCCTTCCTGGGCTGCCTGGTGGAGACGGCCTTCATGCTCCTCACCCGCGGGGAGCTGCAAAACCGCAGCGGGGTCATTTACGGCTCCTTCTCCCTGGTGTGGGGCCTGGGGGCGGTGCTGTTCACGGTGTGCTTCCACCGCCTGGCCCGCCGCAGCTCCCTCCTCATCCTGCTGGCGGGTACCGCCCTGGGCGCGGCGTACGAGTACGCCTGCTCCTGGCTCCAGGAGGTGCTCTTCGGCGCCTGCTTCTGGGATTACAGCCACCTGCCCTTCAACATCAACGGCCGGGTGAACCTGGTCTTCTCCCTGTTCTGGGGGGTGGCGGCGGTGCTGTGGGTCAAGTGTGCCTACCCGGCGGCGTGCCGCTGGATCGGGAAGATCCCAAACGGGGCGGGCCGCCCCCTCACCATGGTGCTGGCGGCGCTGATGGCCTTTGATATCGGCCTCACCTCCGCCGCCCTGGGCCGGATGAACCAGCGGCAGCATGACATCCCTCCTGCCGGGCCGGTGGCGCAGTTCCTGGACGCCCATTACCCCGACCGCAGGCTGGAGGCCGTCTTCACCAATCTCACCTACATCGGCACCGACGAGGCCCGGGAGGCCGCCGGGGTGCCCAGGCCCAACGACCTGCCGGGACAGTAGGCCTCACCGGACGGAAACAAGGGAGAAAACCCTGAAAATTGTGATTTTTCCCTTTACATCGTGGGCAAAATATGATAGACTACCATGGCACGCAAATGTGCGCAAGACGCCTGCCGCTTAGTTTCGGGACAATTGCCGCGTATCCGCGGGGGTCCGCCCACCCGTTACTCAGCCGCCGGGCAATTTATTTGAAAGGTGGAACTTTTCCCATGATCCGTAAGGACGAAAAGACGGCCGTGATCGAGGCCAACCGCACTCACCCCACTGACACCGGCTCCCCCGAGGTCCAGATCGCCATTCTGACCGCCCGCATCCAGGAGCTGACCGAGCACCTGAAGATCCACACCCACGACAACCACAGCCGTCGTGGCCTGCTGAAGATGGTCGGTAAGCGCCGCAAGATGCTGGACTACCTGATGGCCAAGGACATCGAGCGGTACCGCGCCATCATCGCCAAGCTGGGCATCCGTAAGTAACAACCATTATGATAGGGTGGTGTGGTCAAGCCACGCCACCCTATCTTGCCATTCTCCTCCGGGAGGACGGCGCGAACCTATCCACAGGCCCCGCTGGGCCGGAGCGCTTTTTTAGCAGTTGAACATGGGCCTGAAGAACACAGACCCGGGTTCAAATGCTAAAAGGTGAGACGGCCCGGACGCTGGCCAATACCAACGAAAAGGAGGACCACCATGTCTACCGTCATCACCCACAAGCAGTTCCCCAACCACAAGATCTTTAAGACTGAGATCGCCGGCCGCCCCTTCTCCATCGAGGTGGGCAAGACCGCCGAGCTGGCCAACGCCGCCGCCCTGGTGCGCTACGGCGACACCACCGTCCACGTGGCCATCTGCGTCTCCCCCCGTCCCCGGGACGGCGTGGACTTCTTCCCCCTGAGCGTGGACTTTGAGGAGAAGCTGTACGCCGTGGGCCGTATCCCCGGCTCCTTCATGCGCCGCGAGGGCCGTCCCTCCCTGCCCGCCGTGCTGGCTTCCCGCCTCATCGACCGGCCCATCCGCCCCCTGTTCCCCTACGACTTCCGCAACGACGTGTGCATCACCTGTACCGTCATGAGCGTGGACTACGACTGCTCCCCCGAGGTCACCGCCATGATCGGCGTGTCCGCCTGCCTGAGCTACTCCGAGATCCCCTTCGCCGGCCCCATCGGCTGCCTGGAGGTGGGCTACTGCGACGGCCAGATCGTCTTCAACCCCAACCAGGAGCAGCGCAAGACCTCCCGCATGGACGTGACCGTGGCCGCCACTGAGAAGAAGGTGGTCATGATCGAGGCCGGCGCCGACCAGATCCCCGACGAGATCATGTACGAGGGCATCGTGAAGGCCCACGAGGAGATCAAGAAGCAGGTGGCCTTCATCAACGACATCGTGGCCCAGATCGGCAAGCCCAAGATGGAGTACGACCACGCCGACTTCAACCAGGAGCTGTTCGACAAGATCGTGGACAAGTACATGGACGAGGCCAAGGCCGCCATGGACACCGACGACAAGAACATCCGCGAGCAGCGCTGGAACGCCATGATCGACAAGTGGCACGAGGACTACCTGGAGGAGTACCCCGAGATGGACAAGTACCTGGAGGAGTTCACCTACAAGTTCCAGAAGAAGATCGTCAAGGCCTGGCTGCTCCAGGGCCACCGGGTGGACGGCCGCGCCAAGAACGAGATCCGTCCCCTCAGCGCCGAGGTGGGCGTGCTGCCCCGGGTCCACGGCTCCGGCCTGTTCACCCGCGGCCAGACCCAGGTCCTGTCCGTGGCGACCCTGAACACCCTGGCCGCGTCCCAGAAGCTGGACACCATCTGGGAGGAAGACGAGAAGCGCTACATGCACCACTACAACTTCCCCCCCTACTCCGTGGGCGAGGCCAAGGCGCCCCGCTCCACCAACCGCCGCGAGTACGGCCACGGCGCCCTGGCTGAGCGGGCTCTGGTGCCCGTGCTGCCCAGCGTGGACGAGTTCCCCTACGCCATCCGGGTGGTGAGCGAGGTCCTGTCCTCCAACGGTTCCACCTCCCAGGGCTCCATTTGCGGCTCCACCCTGGCCCTCATGGACGCCGGCGTGCCCATCAAGGCCCCTGTGGCCGGCATCTCCTGCGGCCTTATCCAGGACGACGACGGCTCCTTCCAGACCTTCATCGACATCCAGGGCGTGGAGGACTTCCACGGCGAGATGGACTTCAAGGTGGCCGGCACCAAGGCCGGTATCACCGCCATCCAGATGGACCTGAAGAACGACGGCCTCACCCACGAGATCATCAAGCAGGCCCTGGAGATCACCAAGGACGCCCGCTACGCCATCCTGGACGAGATCATGCTCCCCTGCATCTCTGAGCCCCGGGCCGAGGTGAGCAAGTACGCCCCCAAGATGATCACCATGAAGATCGACGTGGACAAGATCCGCGAGGTCATCGGCAAGGGCGGCAGCGTGATCCAGAAGATCTGCGCCGAGTCCGGCGCCACCGTGGACATCGACGACGACGGCACCATCCACATCGCCTCCCCCAACGCCGAGGCCTGCGACGCCGCCAAGAAGATGATCGACACTATCGTGTTCGTCCCCGAGGTGGGTCAGCTGTACTACGGCAAGGTGGTGCGCATCCTGACCTTCGGCGCCTTCGTGGAGCTGGCCCCCGGCAAGGACGGCATGGTCCACATCTCCAAGCTGGCCGACCACCGGGTCAATAAGGTGGAGGACGTGGTCAACATCGGCGACATGATCTGGGTCAAGGTCACCGACATCGACGAGAAGGGCCGCGTGAACCTGTCCTACAAGGACGCCCTGAAGGAGATCAAGGCCAAGCAGGCCGCCGGTCAGAGCGCCAAGTAAGAAAACCGGATAAAACACAGACCGGGCGGACACCATGTGTCCGCCCGGTTTTTTGTATTTCAGCAGCAGAGAGGCATAAGAAAATGACCGCCCGGAGGCGGTCATTTTCTTATGAAGTTGTGTTTACTTGGTGATCTGGAAGCTCCGGGTCAGAGGCGCGGCCAGGTAGTTGCCGCCCAGGATGCACACGGTGACCACATAGCGGCCGGGCTCGGTGGGCGGGGTGGTGGTGGAGGAGTAGATCCGCCAGCTGCTGGTAAAGCCGGAGTACAGGTAGTGGACGCTGCTCTGGTCGATGCTCACATCGCCGTTATAGCTGAGGGTAGCGCCGAAGTCGAAGCTCTTGGCCTCCTCGGCGGTGAGCTTGCCGCCGGGAATGTCCGCATTCCAGGTCAGGTTGGAGCCGCTCAGGCGCATCCGCACCAGCAGGAAGCCCATGCCCACGCCGGTGTTGTAGTTCTTGCTGTCAGTGACCACGGCCACGGTGTACAGGCCGGCCCGGCTGGGGGTACCGAAGGAGATGCGCACGCTGTCCAGGATGCCGGGCAGCTTGTTGATGACGGTCATGATCTGGCCGAAGGTGCCGGTGTCGATGTTCAGCTTGCCCAGCAGGTCCAGCAGGCCCTGGGTGTTGAACAGCTCCCGCAGCTCGCCCACGGTGACGCCCTCGTTGAGCATCTCCGTCAGGGTCTTTTGACCGGCGGCCTTCAGGGCCTCGTCGATGAGCTTGAGAATCAGGGAGCCCTCGGCGGTGTAGCGGTCGGGCAGGTCCAGGTAGATGCCGGTGGTCACATTGCTGGTGATGCCGGCGTAGATGGTGTACATGTCGAACTTGTCGGCGGGGGTGGTGGTGATGAAGCCCTCGGGGATGGGGTCGCCGGCGTAGATATTGTCGGAGTGGACGGACACGGTGACCTTGGCCTTGTTGACGGTGACGGTGCCCTCGGAGGAGCTGGGCTTGTACTCAGCGCCGCCGTTGTAGGTGATCCGGACGGCCTGGTTCTCACCCGCGCCCATCTGGGGGAAGGCGCCGATGAGCTGGCCCAGGACCTTGTACTCCTTGCCCTCGATGGGCACCCACTGGGTCAGAGCGTCGCTGGTGACCAGGTCGCCCAGGCCGGGAAGCTTGCCCAGAATGCCCTCCAGGTCGCTCAGGTCCACGTCCACGCCGGTCTCGGCGTCGGTCAGCTTGGCCTTGTACTCGATGGTGAAGTTGTCGATGGTCAGGGTCTCGCGGGCGGGGAGGGTGGAGTTGTCCCAGTCGATGAGGTTGTCGAAGATGGCCTGCTCCATGACGGCGGGGTCCATGTTGTAGGTGAAGGACACGCCGCTCTTGAGGGTCACCACGCTGGCCAGACGGCTGTCGGTGGTGGTCACCTCCACGGTGGTGGAGCCGCCGCGGTAGGTCTGGTTGCCGGCCCAGGAGATGCGGATCTCCCACTTGCCCTCGCCGAACTTCACCAGGCCGGTGACGTCGGTCTCGTTCAGGGGCTTGAAGCCGGTCAGACCGGCGTTGTACTCCACGGTCACGTCGGCGGCGGTGAGGTTCTGGGGGTTGACGGTGGAGGCCACCACGGCGTCGTAGATGGCCGCGGCGGTGGCGGCGTAGTCATAGCCCTGGTCGGCGGTGAACTTCATGCCCACCTCGTAGGGGCCCTCGTTCAGGACGAACTGGACCTGCTCACGGTCCTTGACGGTGACGGTGGCCTCAATGGTGACAGGGGCATAGGTCTGGTCGCCGGCGTAGGAGATGCGGATCTTCTGATCACCGGCGGAGATAGCGGGCCAGTTAAGAATGGTGCCCTTTTCACCCTCCAGAGCCACATACTTGGCGTCGACATCGGTGAGCGCCTTTGTGTAGTAGGTAATGGTCACGTTGCTGACGCTGAGGACGTCGGACTGCTCCACCACAGCGGCAAAGATGGCGGTCTTCAGGGCGGCATAGTCCACAGCCAGGCTCTCGTCCACCGCCAGGGTCACGTCGTCGGGGGTGGTCTTCAGGGTGTAGGGCACCTGCTCCCGGCCCTCCACGATGTTAACGGTGGTCTGGGCGGAGGCGGCGGTGTAGCTGCCGTTGCCGCCCCAGGAGATGCGGACCTGCTGGTCGTTGCCCAGGGTCATGGCAGGGTAAGTCAGCAGGCCGTCCTTGCCGCCCTCCAGGGGCATCCAGGCCTTGCCCATGCTGCCCAGGGAGCCGGATTCGGCCTGGGCATAATACTCGATGGTCACATCGCTCAGGGTCAGCTCAGGGGTGGTGGAGTCCACCACGGCGTTGAAGATGGCGGAGCGGAGGGCATCGTAATCCACAGTGCCGTCCGCCTTGTAGGTCAGGCCCGCAGACTGACCGGCCTTCAGCACGATGGAACCGGCGGTACGCTCGGTAAAGGTGACGGCAGTCTCGGCGGAGGTGCCGTAGACGGTGTCAGTATCGGCGTAGGAGACGCGGATCTGCTGGTCACCGGCAGAGATGGCAGGGTAGGTCAGCAGGCCGTCGCTGCCGCCCTCCAGGGGCATCCAGGCCTTACCCATGCTGCCCAGGGAGCCGGAATCGGCGGTGGCGTAGTACTCAATGGTCACATCGCTGGCAGTGAGACCGGCGGGAGTGGAGTTTTCAGTGTTCACTACGGCGTCAAAGATGGACTCCCGCAGGGCGTCATAGTTGACAGTGCCGTCATCCTTGTAGGGCAGAGCCACGGAGCAGCCCTCGTTCAGGACAATGGAGGAGGACAGCTTGGCGGCCTTGGTCAGGGTGACTTCCTCAGTAGTGCCCTTAATGCGGACCTGATAGCTGCCGTCATCATTGTTCACCAGGGCGGGATGGGTGTAGGTGGTGGTGACGAATACCACCTTTTTTTCGCTGGTAAAGCCGTTGACAGAGCCCCAGGCGTCGTTGGTCAGCAGACCGTTCTTGCCGGTGCAGTAGTACTCCCAGTCAAGACTCTGGGGGTCCACGCCCTCCTTGTTCACCACAAGGGCATCAAACAGGGCCTGCTTCACAGCGGCATTGTCAGAATCAGCGGGAATAATGGCAGTGCCGTCCTGGAGCTGGACCTCTGCGGAAAGGGGAGCGACAGTCTCCTCCACGGCGGTGGTCTCCTTGGACCAGGACCACCAGGCGGCGGAGGCGGTCAGGGGTGCGCACTGGGTCAGGGTCAGGGCGGCGAGCACAGCGGCCAGACCCCTGCGCAGGGGATGGGAATTCCTCACAACAATCCTTCCTCTCTTGTTCAAACCCACACAAAATCTGGAAATCAGATAATTTGAGCGCCATTTGGAATTATATAGAAGTATTAGTGAAATTACAATGATAAATCCCACAAAATACCGTATACATTTAAACACTTTTTACATATACGAAAGGCTTATTTTGTAACCAAACGGCGGAAAGCCCGGGAAAGCTTAAATTTTCCTGACAAGCGGAGCGGGATGTGGTAGAATAAAAAGAACGCCGACCGAGGGGCTAACGGTCCCCTGCCCCGGCTATACTAGAGAGAGAATCCGAAGATCAGGAGGCCTTCCAGCTTTGACATATGAAAAAATAACCCTGCCCAACGGCGTGCGCATCCTCACCGAGCACGTCCCCGCCGTCCGCTCGGCGGCCCTGGGCATCTATGTGGGCACCGGCAGCCGCCAGGAGAAGGCGGCGGAGAACGGCGCAGCCCACTTTATCGAGCACATGCTCTTCAAGGGCACCGCCCGCCGCACCGCCGCCGACCTGGCCGGAGAGATGGACGCGGTGGGGGGCCAGATCAACGCCTACACCACCAAGGAGTCCACCTGCTTCTACGCCCGGGTGCTGGACACCCACCTGCCCCAGGCGGCAGACATCCTGTGCGACATGTTTTTCTCCTCCAAGTTCGCCCAGGAGGATGTGGAGACCGAGCGGGGCGTGGTGCTGGAGGAGATCGGCATGTATGAGGACAACCCGGAGGACCTGTGCGCCGAGCGGCTGGCCGCCGGGGTGTACCACGGCTCCGCCCTGGCCCGGCCCATCCTGGGCCGGAAGGCCACCCTGGAGAAGATGACCGGCCCCTGGCTGAAGGCGTACATGACCTCCCACTACCTGGCCGGGGACATCGTGGTGGCCCTGGCGGGCAGCTTTACCCAGCGGGATGTGGACGACCTGACGGCCCGCTTCTCCGCCATGCCTGCCGGCGGGCTGCCCCAGCCCAAAGCGGCGGTATACACCCCCTGCGTCACCGTGAAGAAAAAGGCCATCGAGCAGAACCATCTGACCCTGGCCTTCCCCGGCCTGTCCTACGGGGACAGCCGCCGGTTTGCCCTCCAGCTCCTGTCCTCCATCCTGGGCAGCGGCATGTCCTCCCGGCTGTGGCAGCAGGTGCGGGAGCAGCGGGGGCTGTGCTACTCCATCTACTCCTACGGCGCGGGCCACGCCGACACCGGCCTCTACGCCGTCTACACCGCCCTGGGCCGGGAGACCGAGGAGGCGGCCATCCGCACCATTGTGGGCGCGGTGAAGGACTTCCGGGACGGGGGCGTCACCCAGGAGGAGCTGGACCGGGCCAGGGAGCAGTCCAAGGCCAACGTGCTCATGGGCCTGGAGTCCACCCAGGCCCGCATGGCCCACCTGGGCCGCAGCGAGCTGATGATGGGGGAGGTGCTCACCCCCGACCAGATCATCGCCGCCTACGACGCCGTCACTGCCGCCGACGTGCGGGCCCTGGCGGAGGAGATGTTCGACTTCTCCAGGGTATCCCTGTCCGCGGTGGGCCGGGTGCGCACCGAAGAGGAGTACCGGGCGCTGCTAAACTGAACACAGTACAAACGGGGACGGCGTTCAGCCGTCCCCATTTTCTCCTTTTTTCACCTCGGACCGGCCGGAGGCGGCGGAAAACCGCCCGCAGGCCGGGGTGTCCGCGTCCTTGTCCCGCAGGCGGGGCGCGGCGCAGTGGCCTCGGTCCAGCGGCACGAACCGCCGTCCGCCCTGGCACACATAGTGCCGCCGAAAATGACGGCACTGGGCGCAGGTCTTGGCTTCGTTTTTTTGAGACATATGTATCACCTCTGCACTTAATATATACCATTAATGCACTATATGCAACCCACTTGAGAAAAGAAAATGGACATGATATAGTCACTATATAAAGCAAAATAGTGTCTATATAGTGTGTAGGAGGATATCAAGTGGCGGAAAGTGTGCTTGTAAACCGGACACGGTTTGTATCTTCGCTGAAAAATGAGCTTGTGCCTCAATTAAATAAACTCTCTGAAGAGACAAGAGTGCCAAAATCCCGGCTTTTGGACGAGGCCATTGAGGATTTGTTGAAGAAGTACGAGAAAAAGAACGGCTGACCAAGGTCAGCCGTTCTTTTTTGGCTTCCCCCTAGGGGGAAGCTGTCGAGCGTCAGCGAGACGGATGAGGGGGACTGCGGCACGCTCCGGAGGCGCTCCCCTCATCCGTCATTTGCTTCGCAAATGCCACCTTCCCCCCTCGTCCTCGCAAGATTTATATCCCTCGTCCCGCCGCAAGCGGCAGGCCTCGCTCACTCCGCTGCTCGTCCTCTCCCCTCGCCGTCGCAAGTTCCGCATCCCTCGGCCTGCCGCAAGCGGCAGGCCTCACTCGCTCCACTGCTCCGGCTCTCCCCACGAAAGGCATTCCGCCTTCCGCGGGGCCCCCGTTTTCCCTCCGCTGGGCTCGTGTGGGGCCCCCGAAAAGCAGCCATCTCACTTGCCTCGGGCAGAGACTGAAACACGGCGCAGAGACTCCGTGCGGCATTGAGAACGCTCCTTGAATTGCAGCAGCTTTCAAGTCTGGGCGGGTGACTCTGCTCGGGCCATGCAGTAACGACACGGGACGACCGAACCGGCATGGTAACTGCTCTCAAATTCGGCGGGTCATTGGATACCACCGCCGCCGGACGTACTCCGAAAGGGGGCCGGGGAAACGGGGGCGTTTGGCCCTGAAAGGGCCCTCCGCCCCTGTGTCCCCGGCGGCTTTTGGGTACTTTTCGCCGGAGAAAAGTACCTCCCCGAAGGGAGACCTCTAAAGGATCGGAACAGTCCGAAAGATTTCCCCTCATCCGTCTGGCCTGCGGCCAGCCACCTTCCCCCACGGGGGAAGGCTTGAAAAAAACAAGGCCGGCGGAGAAATCCGCCGGCCTTGCCGTCGTCTATGAAACAGATTTACTTCTTTTTCTTGCTGTACGGCGTGTCGGCCAGAGGCAGGCTGGTGCGGAACTTGCCGTCGTAGTTGTAGTAGGCCAGCTGCACGGCGGGCGCGGTGGGGATGGAGCAGATCTCGCCGATGCCCTTGGCGCCGCAGGCCAGCTCGGAGTGGTTCTTCTCCACAATAATGGCCTTCACGTCGGGGGTCTGGTTGGCCCGGAACAGGCCCAGGGAGGCGTACACCGCCGTGGGGCGTCCGTCCTTCAGGGGGAAGTCCTCGGTGAGGGCGTAGCCCAGGCTCATGACCACGCCGCCCTCGATCTGGCCCTCCACGCTCACCGGGTTCACCGCCCGGCCCACGTCGTGGGCGGCAATGACCCGCTTGATCTTGCCGTCGTCGTCCAGCTCCACCAGATGGGTGGCATAGCCGTAGGCGATGTGGCTGATGGGGTTGGGACGGGGGGAGCCCAGCTTGTCGGTGATGCCGGTGTACTCCTGGTGGAAGTCCACGCCCTCCACGGCGGACAGGTCCCGGCCCTCCAGGGCCCACTTCAGCTCGGTGGCCGCCCGGCGGGTGGCCTCGCCGGTGAACAGGGTCTGGCGGGAGGCGGTGGTGTTGCCCGAGTTGGGGGCAATGGAGGTGTCGGGCGTATCCCAGGTGACCTGGTCGGGCCGCAGGCCGGTGACCTCGCAGACGATCTGGCAGGTGATGGTGCCGATGCCCTGGCCGATGCAGGCGGCGGAGGTGCGGACGTGGACCACGCCCTTCTCCACATGGAGGGTCACCCGGCCGGTGTCCGGGATGCCCACGCCCAGGCCCGCGTTCTTCATGGCGCAGGCGATGCCCGCCTTGGGGTTGGCCTCGTAGTAGGGCCGCACGGCGTTGAGTGTCTCCACCAGAGCGGTGCCCTCGTCGGCGATCTGGCCGTTGGGCAGCACCTGGCCGGGCCGGATGGCGTTGCGGTAGCGGATCTCAAAGGGGGTGATGCCCACCATTTCGGCCAGCTTGTTCAGGTTGCACTCGGCGGCAAAGCAGCTCTGGGTCACGCCGAAGCCCCGGAAGGCGCCGCAGGGCGGGTTGTTGGTATAGTAGGCCTTGCCGTCGATGATGATGTCCTGGTAGTTGTAGGGGCCGGCGGCGTGGGTGCAGGCCCGCTGGAGCACCGGGCCGCCCAGAGAGGCGAAGGCGCCCGAATCGGTGCGCAGGATGGCAATCATGGCGGTGAGGCGGCCCTTCTCGTCGCAGCCGGTGGTGACCTCCATCTCAAAGCCGTGGCGCTTGGGGTGGCAGAGCATGGACTCCTTGCGGGTCATGGCCACCTTTACGGGCCGCTGGGTCAGGTAGGCCAGCACGGCGGCGTGGTGCTGGACGGACATGTCCTCCTTGCCGCCAAAGCCGCCGCCCACGCACTTGGCCACCACCCGGACCAGCTCCTGGGGCAGGCCGGTGGCGTCGGCGCACTCCCGGCGGGTCTGGTAGATGCCCTGGTCGCCGGAGTAGACCACCACGCCCTGGCCCTGGGGGGCGGCCACGGCGGTCTCGGTCTCCAGGAAGGCGTGCTCGGTGGGGGGCGTGTGGTACTTGGTAGTGACCACATACTTGCTGGCCTTCAGCTTGGCCTCGGCGTCGCCCCGGACCAGATGCTCGTGGGCGAAGCAGTTGCCCCCCTCCTGAAGCTGGGGAGCGTCGGGGGCCATGGCCTCCTCCAGGGTGAGGACGGGCCTGAGCACCTCGTAGTCGATCTTCACCAGGGCCTTGGCCTGGTTCAGGGCCTCGGTGGTCTCGGCGGCGATGAGCACGATGGGGTCGCCGCAGAAGTGGACCTCGCCGCCGATGGGCACCAGCACCCACTGATCCCGCTTCAGGTGGCCCACTTTCAGCTGGCCGGGCAGGTCGGCGGCGGTGACGATCTTCACCACCCCGGGCACCTCCAGGGCCTCGCTGATGTCGATCCCCTTGATGATGGCCCGGGGGTAGTCGGACCGGACCGCGCCGCCGAAGAGCATGCCCTCCATGCGGATGTCGTCGGCGTACTCGGCGGTGCCGATGGCCTTGGCGGGGGCGTCCACCCGGGGCAGGTTCTCGCCGATTTTGCCGGTAAAGGTCTCGTGGGGGGCCTCGCTGCCCTCCCGGAACATCTTGGCCGCCAGCAGCACCGCGTCCTCGATCTTCTTGTAGCCGGTGCAGCGGCAGATGTTGTTGCGCAGGGCGAACTTGACCTCGTCCCGGGTGGGGTTGGGGTTGGCGTCGATCAGACCCTTGGCGCTGATGACCATACCCGGAGTGCAGAAGCCGCACTGCACCGCGCCGCAGTGGGTGAAGGCGTAGGCGTACACATCTTTCTCCCGGTCGGTGAGGCCCTCGCAGGTGATGACCCGCTTGCCCTCCATTTTGGAGGTCTTCTGGACACAGGCCTTGGTGGCCTTGCCGTCAATGAGAATCATGCAGGTGCCGCACGCGCCTTCGGAGCATCCGTTCTTGACTGAGGTGAGCCCAAGCTCCTCCCGCAGGAAGGTGAGCAGGCGCTCGTCCCGCTCTGTGGAAACGGTTTTCCCGTTGACGATGAAGGTATACATGGCAAAAAGCCTCCTTACTCTAATTGGGTCTTTCCCCAGGTCCCTTTGCCTCTTTTTATATAGCTTAACACCAAATCAAAAAGGTATCAACCGAAATGCATATGGCAAAATCGCCAAATATCTAAAAATATTTTTGGCATTACAAAAATTTTTTAGCAAACCCCTTGACTTGTGGCCCGGGCATGATATGATAGGGCCATAAAGGTTTTAATCTGTCTGCATTCAACAGATTTTATTCGGAGGCGAGGCATATGAAAGACCCCATCCGCTGGACACTCAACCACATGCCCAAGAGCGATGACAAGGAGCTGTCCATCATGGCTCTGGACAACGTGGCCAAGGCCCGTTCTTTCCACAGCAGCTTCCCCCAGTACTCCATCACCCCCCTGGCCAAGCTGGACGGCATGGCCAAATACCTGGGTCTTGGCGGCGTGTACGTCAAGGACGAGAGCTACCGCTTCGGGCTCAACGCCTTCAAGGTGCTGGGCGGCTCCTTCGCCATGGCGCGGTACATCGCCAAGGAGATGGGCCGGGACGTGTCCGACATGACCTACGACTATCTCACCAGCGAGGCCTTCCGCAAGGAGTTCGGACAGGCCACCTTCTTCACCGCCACCGACGGCAACCACGGCCGGGGCGTGGCCTGGGCGGCCAACAAGCTGGGCCAGAAGGCCGTGGTCCATATGCCCAAGGGCTCCAGCCAGTCCCGGTATGACAACATCGCCAAGGAGGGCGCCAAGGTCACCATCGAGGACGTCAACTACGACGACTGCGTCCGCATGGCCGCCGCCGAGGCCGAGCAGACCGAGCACGGCGTCATCGTCCAGGATACCGCCTGGGAGGGCTACGAGGAGATCCCCTCCTGGATCATGCAGGGCTACGGCACCATGGCCAGCGAGGCCGCCGAGCAGCTGCGCCAGTGCGAGGTGAACCGCCCCACCCACGTGTTCGTCCAGGCCGGCGTGGGCTCTCTGGCCGGCGCCGTGGTGGGCTACTTCACCAACCTGTTCCCCAACAACCCGCCCAAATTCGTGGTCATGGAGGCCGCTGCCGCTGCCTGCCTGTATAAGGGCGCTGTGGCCGGGGACGGCAAGCCCCGCATCGTCACCGGCGACCTCCAGACCATTATGGCCGGTCTGGCCTGCGGCGAGCCCAACACCCTGTCCTGGGACATCCTGCGCAACCACGTCACCGCCTTTGTCTCCTGCCCCGACTGGGTGAGCGCCAAGGGCATGCGGATGCTGGGCGTGCCCGTGAAGGGCGACCCGGTGGTCATCTCCGGCGAGTCGGGCGCCGTGGGCATGGGCGTGCTGGACGCCATCATGTCCGACGACACCTACAAGGACCTGCGGGAGGCCCTGGAGCTGGACCGCTTCAGCCAGGTGCTCATGTTCTCCACCGAGGGCAACACCGACCCGCTGAAGTTCCGCCGCGTCATTTGGGACGGCGAGTACCCCACCACCGACTCTCCCCAGCGCGCATACTGAGAAGAGAAACCGTTTGTGATGGAACATACTGAAATGGAGGACGAATACCATGGATTTTGAGCAGATCAAGAAGGTTTCCGAGGGCTACCGTGCCGACATGAGCCGTTTCCTGCGGGAGATGATCTCCTACCCCAGCGAGAGCTGCGAGGAGAAGGAGGTCGTGGCCTGCATCAAGCGGGAGATGGAGAAGCTGGGCTACGACGCGGTGGAAGTGGACGGCCTGGGCAACGTCATCGGCTGGATGGGCGAGGGCGACAAGATCATCGCCATTGACTCCCACATCGACACCGTGGGCATCGGCAACATCAACAACTGGACCGCCGACCCCTACAAGGGCTGGGAGGACGACGCCATCATCTTCGGCCGCGGCGGCTCCGACCAGGAGGGCGGCATGGCCTCCGCCGTGTACGGCGCCAAGATCATGAAGGAGCTGGGCCTGATCCCCGCCGGCTACAAGATCATGGTGGTGGGCTCCGTCCAGGAAGAGGACTGCGACGGCATGTGCTGGCAGTACATCGTCAACAAGTTCTTCCCCGCCAAGGGCATCAAGAAGGAGCAGGTGGAGTTCGTCATCTCCACCGAGCCCACCGACGGCGGCATCTACCGCGGCCACCGCGGCCGCATGGAGATCCGTGTGGACGTGAAGGGCGTCTCCTGCCACGGCTCCGCCCCCGAGCGGGGCGACAACGCCATCTACAAGATGGCCGACATCCTCCAGGACGTCCGCGCCCTCAACGAGAACGACGACGCCGACGACAAGGCCGTCAAGGGCCTGGTGAAGATGCTCAACCCCAAGTACAACCCCGAGCACTACGAGGACGCCCGTTTCCTGGGCCGCGGCACCTGCACCACCAGCCAGATCTTCTACACCTCCCCCAGCCGCTGCGCTGTGGCTGACTCCTGCTCCATCTCCATCGACCGCCGCATGACCGCCGGCGAGACCTGGGACTCCTGCCTCCAGGAGATCCGGGACCTGCCCAGCGTGAAGAAGTACGGCGACGACGTGAAGGTGTCCATGTACATGTACGACCGTCCCTCCTGGACCGGCGAGGTGTACGAGACCGAGGCCTACTTCCCCACCTGGATCAACAAGGAGAGCGCCGCCCACGTCCAGGCCCTGGTGGATGCCCACCACGCCCTGTTCGGCGACAAGCGCCTGGGCCATGCCGACGCCGACCCCGCCCGCGACGCCATGCACCTGCGTGACGGCCGTCCCCTGACCGACAAGTGGACCTTCTCCACCAACGGCGTGGCCATCCAGGGCCGGTACGGCATCCCCTGCGTGGGCTTCGGTCCCGGCGCCGAGAGCCAGGCCCACGCCCCCAACGAGATCACCTGGAAGGACGACCTGGTCCGCTGCGCCGCCCTGTACGCCGCCGTGCCCGGCCTGTACAAGGAGGAGAACAAGACCGGCGACGTGTCCCAGTTCCGCGCCGGCAAGACCAATAACGATATTAAGTAAGAAGCGCTGAGCCGTTATGCGCCGCACGGATGGACCGGAGCGAGGGCGAGCGGAGGGCCGCAGGGCGGCCCGCAGACCAGCCCGAGACGAAGGGAAGCCGGGCGCAGCGCATAGGCGAAGCGTGACAGATAAGAAGCGCTGAACACCCGGGAGCAGGCGGATAAGACGGGAGCGGAGGCAAAAGCCCAAGGAGGGGCATAGCCCCGGATGGGTTTTGCCGCAGTCGTACGGCTTATCCGCCGTCGCGGAGGGTGTGAGGCGTGACAAGAAGCGCTGAGCCCCTCATCTGCCCCCTCCAGGGGCACCTTCCCCCCAGGGGGAAGGCTCAGGAAGACAACAACAATAAAATTGAAATAAGAAGGAGAAATATCATATGGACGCCAAACTGCAGGCCTATATCGACAAGCTGAACAAGCTCAACTTCAAGGAGATGTACGAGAACGACTTCTTCCTGACCTGGGAGAAGACCGACGACGAGCTGGAAGCCGTGTTCACCGTGGCCGACGCCCTGCGCTACATGCGTGAGAACAACATCTCCACCAAGATCTTCGAGTCCGGCCTGGGCATCTCCCTGTTCCGGGACAACTCCACCCGTACCCGCTTCTCCTTCGCCAGCGCCTGCAACCTGCTGGGCCTGGAGGTCCAGGACCTGGACGAGGGCAAGAGCCAGATCGCCCACGGCGAGACCGTCCGTGAGACCGCCAACATGATCTCCTTCATGGCCGACGTCATCGGCATCCGGGACGACATGTACATCGGCAAGGGCAACAAGTACATGCACGAGGTGGTGGACGCGGTCACCGCCGGCCACAAGGACGGCGTGCTGGAGCAGAAGCCCACCCTGGTCAACCTGCAGTGCGACATCGACCACCCCACCCAGTGCATGGCCGATATGCTCCACATCATCCACACCTTCGGCGGCGTGGAGAACCTGAAGGGCAAGAAGGTGGCCATGACCTGGGCCTACTCCCCCAGCTACGGCAAGCCCCTCTCCGTGCCCCAGGGCGTCATCGGCCTGATGACCCGCTTCGGCATGGACGTGGTCCTGGCCCATCCCGAGGGCTACGAGGTCATGCCCGAGGTGGAGGAGGTCGCCAAGAAGAACGCCGAGAAGTCCGGCGGCACCTTCACCAAGACCAACTCCATGGCTGAGGCCTTCAAGGATGCCGACATCGTCTATCCCAAGAGCTGGGCTCCCTTCGCCGCCATGGAGGAGCGCACCGACCTGTATGCCAAGGGAGACACCGACGGCATCAAGGCCCTGGAGAAGCGCCTGCTGGCCCAGAACGCCGAGCACAAGGACTGGTGCTGCACCGAGGAGCTGATGAAGACCACCAAGGACGGCAAGGCCCTGTACCTGCACTGCCTGCCCGCCGACATCAACGGCGTCTCCTGCGTGGACGGCGAGGTGGAGGCCACCGTGTTCGACCGCTACCGCGATCCCCTGTACAAGGAGGCCTCCTTCAAGCCCTACATCATCGCCGCCATGATCTTCCTGGCCAAGTGCAAGGACCCCCAGGCCGTGCTGAAGGCCCTGGAGGAGCGCGGCGCCAAGCGTCAGTTCAGCCTGTAATTCCGGCCATGTAATTCGGGGCGGGGAGTCACCCTCTCCCCCGCCCCGGCCCAGCCCCCGGCCCGTCCGCAGATACGGCACTCGGTATGTGCGGCCGGGCCGGGGTTTTCTTTCACAGGAGGTAATATTTTATGGATAAAAAACGTATCGTTATCGCACTGGGCGGCAACGCCCTGGGCAACAATCTGCCCGAGCAGATGATCGCCGTCAAGCAGACCTCCAAGGCCATCGCCGACCTCATCGAGGAGGGACACGAGGTGGTCATCGCCCACGGCAACGGCCCCCAGGTGGGCATGATCCAGGCCGCCATGACCGAGCTGACCCGCTCCAATCCCGAGAAGTACATCCCCTGCCCCCTGTCCGTGTGCGTGGCCATGAGCCAGGGCTACATCGGCTATGACCTCCAGAACGCCCTCCGGGAGGAGCTGCTGGACCGGGGCATCCGTAAGGGCGTGGCCACCGTGCTCACCCAGGTGGAGGTGGACCCCGCCGACCCCGCCTTCGCCCACCCCACCAAGCCCATCGGCTCCTTCATGACCAAGGAGGAGGCCGACAAGATGGTGGCCGAGCGGGGCTACGACGTAATTGAGGACGCGGGCCGGGGATACCGCCGTGTGGTGGCCTCCCCCAAGCCCCAGGGCATTGTGGAGATCGACACCATCCAGGCCCTGGTGGAGTCCGACCACGTGGTGGTGGCCTGCGGCGGCGGCGGCATCCCCGTGTTCACCACCGAGGGGCACCACCTGAAGGGCGCCGCCGCGGTCATCGACAAGGACTTCGCCTCCTGCGTCCTGGCCCAGCAGCTGGACGCCGACTGTCTCATCATCCTCACCGCCGTGGAGAAGGTGGCCATCAACTTCGGCAAGCCCGACCAGAAGTGGCTGGACTCCCTCACCCCCGACGAGGCCCGCAAGTACATGGAGGAGGGCCACTTCGCCCCCGGCTCCATGCTGCCCAAGGTCCAGGCGGCGGTCCAGTTCGCCGAGTCCAAGGAGGGCCGCACCGCCCTCATCACCCTGCTGGAGAAGGCCAAGGACGGCATCGCCGGCCGCACCGGCACCCGCATCCAGGCCTGAGCAGGTCCTTCCGGTACATAAACGCCCCCGCTGTCCGCGGACAGCGGGGGCGCTTTTTGCAGGCCGTAAAAAAGAGGAGGCGCGTCCGGACGGACGCGCCTCCTCTGACAGGCGGATACAGCCGCTTACAGCTTCTCGGTGAAGCTCATGCAGCCGGTGGGGCAGTTTTCCACACAGGTGCCGCAGCCGGTGCACTTCATGGGGTTGACCTGGGCCAGGCAGTGGTCCATGGTGATGGCGCCCTCGGGGCACACCTTGCTGCACTTGGTGCAGCCGATGCAGCCGGCCTTGCACACGTCCATGACAGCCTTGCCCCGGTTGTAGTTGGAGCAGCGGTCGAAGACCTTCTGCTTCTTGGGGAAGATGCCGATGACGTGGTTGGGGCAGGCCTTCTCGCACAGGCCGCAGCCGATGCAGGCGTCACGGTCCACCACGGCCACACCCTTCTCGATGCGGATGGCCTGCTGGGGGCAGACGGAGACGCAGTCGCCGTTGCCCAGGCAGCCGAAGGCGCAGGCGCCGGCGCCGCCGAAGAGCAGCTTGGCGGCGGCGCAGCTGTGGACGCCCTCATAGTTCATGCGGGCCTGGGTCTTTTCGCAGGTGCCGCCGCAGCAGACCACGGCCACACGCTCCTCCACGGAGCCGGCCTCAACGCCCAGCACGCCGGCCACCTGAACGGCGCAGCCGGCGCCGCCGGGGACGCACAGGTTGGTGCGCTTCTCCTCGCCGGAGGCCAGGGCCTTGGCGTAGCCGTCGCAGCCGGCGTAGCCGCAGGCACCGCAGTTGGCGCCGGGCAGGCACTCACGGATGGCGGGGAACATGGGGTCCTCCTTCACCGCCATGACGGTGGACGCGATGACCAGCATGACGGAGCAGATGATCGCGATGATCACGACCAGAATAACTGCAAACAGAATCGGATTCATGCCGTCACCCCCTTAATTTCCAAACAGCGTCTCCACGACGCCGGCGAAGCCGTTGAAGGAGGCGGCCACGATGGCGGCGGAGACCAGGGTGATGGGCAGGCCCTTGAAGGAGTCGGGGGCGTTGCAGCTCTCGGTGCGCATGCGGACGCCGGCGAAGATGACCATGGCCAGGAAGAAGCCCAGGCCGGAACCGAAGGAGTTGGCCATGGACTGGGCGAAGTTGTAGCCCTCGGTGATGTTCAGCACGGTGACGCCCAGCACGGCGCAGTTGGTGGTGATCAGGGGCAGGTAGATGCCCAGGGACTTATACAGGGCGGGAATGTACCGCTTCAGGATGATCTCCACCAGCTGCACCAGGGCGGCGATGACCAGGATGAACACGATGGTCTGGAGATAATCCATGTTGTTGGGGGTGAGCAGATAGGTCTGGATGGGCCAGGTGACGGCAGTGGCCAGCAGCATGACGAAGATAACGGCAATGGACATACCGGTGGCCTGGTCCAGCTTTTTGGACACGCCCAGGAAGGGGCAGATGCCCAGGAAGCGCTGCAGCACGTAGTTGTTGACGAACACAGCGCTCATGATGATAAAGAGGAGGTTTCCCCAATCCAGTTCCATTCCTTAGGCCTCCTTTCCGATCTTACCGCACAGGGCGGCGTTGGGGCAGTTACCGCAGCCGGTGGCGGCGTGCTTTACTTTCCCGTGGGTGATCCTGGCCACCAGGGCGATGAGGCAGCCGAACACAAAGAAGCCGCCGGGCGTCTGAGTCAGGATAGGAATATTGTAGCTGGAGAAGAAGGGCACGGAGATGCCGGCGAAGGTACCGGCGCCCAGCACCTCACGGATGGTGGACATGACCAGCAGGGTCAGGGTGAAGCCGATGCCCATGCCGATGCCGTCCAGGGCGGACTCGCCCACGGAGTGCTTGCTGGCGAACATCTCAGCGCGGCCCAGGATGATGCAGTTGACCACGATCAGGGGCAGGTACACGCCCAGGGCGTTGTACAGGTCCTGGAAGTAGGCCTGCACCAGCATCTGCACCACGGACACGAAGCCGGCGATGACCACGATGTAGCAGGGGATACGGACGGAATCGGGGATGATCTTCCGCAGCAGGGAGATCAGAATGTTGGAGCAGATGAGAACGATGGCGGCCGCGAGGCCCATGCCGATGGCGGTGGACACCGAGGTGGTGGTGGCCAGGGTGGGGCAGGTGCCCAGCACCAGGACCAGAACGGGGTTCTCCTTGATAATGCCGTTGGTCAGAATGGAGAGCTTGGAAGGTGCGTTATTCGCTTTCATCTCAGCCCGCCTCCTTTACAGTCTGGAGATTGGCGATGGCCTCATTGACCGCGTCCTTCACGGCGGTGGAGGAGACGGTGGCGCCGGAGATGCTGTCCACCTCGTCAGCGCTGGTCACGCCTGCAAACTGGCTGGTGAAGTCCTCCTCGCCGGCCAGAGTGCCCAGGCCGGGGGTCTCCTGGGAGCAGTCAGCCACAATACCCAGGATGGTGTCGTCGGCGCCAAAGAGCACGGCGACCTTGATCTCGGACATCATGCCCTGCTTGGCGGCGTACACAACGGTGCCCGCGTCGGACACCTTGCCGCCCTCCACATCGGTGAAGGCGGCGCCGGGATAGTACTCAGCCAGCACGTCGTCGGTCAGGTTGGCGGGAGCCGCAGAGGTCTCAGAGGCGGTATCGCCGCCGGTGGTGTTCTCAGCGCCGCCGGAAGTGGTGCCGCCGGTCACAGGCTCGGCGCTCTTCACGGTCTGGAGGTTGGCAATGGCAATGTCCACAGCGCCCTTGATGGCGTCGGAGGTGATGGTGGCGCCGGAGACGCCGTCCACCTCATCGCCGCTGGTCACGCCGATGAAGCTGTCCATGAAATCGCCCTCGCCCAGAGGCTGGCCGTAGTCGGGCGTCTCGGAGGAGGTGTCGGCGATGGCGCCGATGATGCTGTCGTTGGCGTCGAAGAACACAGCCACATCCACGGGGCCGCCCATGCCGTTCTCAGAGGCGTACACAACAGTGCCCGCGTCGGACACCTTGCCGCCGACCACGTCGGTGAAGGTGGCGCCGGGGTAATACTCGGCCAGCACGTCGTCGGTCAGATTGGCGGGGGCCTCGTACACAGTGGCCTCCACGGTGCCGCCGGTGGACACCACATAGGCGTCGAACGCGGCCTGGATGGCGGAGATCATGCCGTTGGAGGACACGGTGGCGCCGCTGGTGGCCTGGATGCCGGAGGTATCGGTCATGCCGGGCAGCTGCTGCTGGAAGGCGGAGCCGTCCTCCACGACCTTGGAGCCGATGCCCTGGGTCTCGGAGTTGCTCAGGACCTTAGTGCCGGTGATGGCGCCGTTGGCGTCCAGACCGACCATGACGGAGATGTCGCCGCCGAAGCCCTTGCCGGTGGTGGTGAACACGTAGCCGGCGCCGTTGCCGGCGACCTTGGCGGCGGTGACGCCCTCGGGCAGCTCCACGCCGGTGATGTCGGTGAAGTCGCTGCCGTCAGGCAGGACCACCTTCAGGGCGGCGTCGGCAGCAGCGGCCTGCTGGGCGGCGATAACGGGAGCGGTGAGCTGGTTGGTGACAGCCAGCGCCGCGGTGATGACAAGGCCGATGCAGGTCAGCACCACAATGGGGGCCAGGAGCTTCCAGACCTTGTTCTCCTCCTTGTTTGCCTTCTGGATCATGCCTTTTCACCTCCAAACGCCTTGTGCTTGGTCAGCTTGTCAATGTGGGGCGTGAGAATGTTCATCAGCAGGATGGCATAGCTGACGCCCTCGGGGGTAGCGCCCCAGAGGCGGATCATCATGGTCAGCAGGCCGCAGCCCACGCCGTAGATCAGCTTGCCCACATTGGTCATGGGGGAGGTGGTGTAGTCGGTGGCCATGAAGATGGCGCCCAGGAGCAGGCCGCCGCCCAGGAGCTGGATGGACAGGTCCTGCTGGGCGATCAGGGAGAGGACGGCCACGGTGGCGATATAGGCCACGGGGATGTGCCAGGTGATGACCTTCCGCACCAGCAGGTAGATGCCGCCGATGATGAGGGCCAGGGCGCAGGTCTCGCCCAGGGAGCCGGCGTGGTTGCCCAGGAACATGGTGGCCAGGCCGGGATTGGCGGCGCCGGTGGCCAGGGGGGTGGCGGTGGACACGCCGTCAATGCTGAAGGTGGTCATGGCGCCGTTGAAGCCGCAGATGAGCAGCACCACGCGGGCGGTGATGGCGGGGTTGGCGAAGTTCTGGCCGATGCCGCCGAAGAGCTGCTTGACCACCACGATGGCGATGACGCTGCCCAGGGCGGCGATCCACAGGGGGATGTCGTAGGGCAGGCAGAAGGAGAGCAGCACGCCGGTGACGGCGGCGGACAGGTCGCTGATGGTGACGGGCCGCTTGACGGCCTTCTCAAAGATGAACTCGGACAGCACCGCGGCCACAACACACACGACGGTGACCAGCAGGGCCTGAATGCCGAAAATCACAATGGACGCAATGAATGCAGGAGCAAGAGCGATGAGCACGTCCCGCATGATGGACTGGGTGTCGTCCTTGGCCCAGATATGGGGCGCGGGGGTTACGGAGAGCAGCTTCACGACTTGCTCACCTCCTTCTTGGGCTGGCTGGCCAGGAACCGCTTGGCCAGCTTGTTGTTGGTGACCAGGTCACGGCGGGCGGGGCACACATAGGCGCAGCAGCCGCACTCGATGCACAGGTCGGCGCGGATGCTCCGCAGCCACTCCACATCCCGCTGCTCGTAGGCCTTGGAGATCTCAAAGGCCATCAGGTTCATGGGGCAGTGGTCCACGCACCGGCCGCAGCGGATGCAGGCGGTGGTGGCGGGCTTGGAGGCCTCCTTGGCGTTGAGGGCCACGAAGCCGTTGTTGTTCCACAGCAGGGGGAAGTCCATGTCGGGCAGGGCGATGCCCATCATGGGGCCGCCGGCGAAGATCTTGGCCGGGTCCTCCTTGAAGCCGCCCACAGCGGCGAACAGGTCGCCCACAGGGGTGCCGATGGGGGCGGTCACCACGCCAGGGGTCTTGACGGCGGAGCCGTCCACAGACACGGTCTTGCTCACCAGAGGCATACCGGTGCGCAGGTACCGGGCGATGAAGGCGGCGGTGTTCACGTTGAGCACGATGCAGCCGGCGTCCTTGGGCAGCTTGCCGCCGGGCACGGTGCGGCCGGTGGTCTCGTAGATGAGCATCTTCTCAGCGCCCACGGGGTAGAACTCCCGCAGCTGCTTGACCTCCACGCCGTCCATGCCCTTGAAGGCCTCGGCCAGGCCCTGGGGAGGATGCTTCACGCCCACGATGGCCTTCTCGATGCCCAGCAGCTTCTTGACGATGCGCACGCCCTCGGCCATGTCGGCGGCGTAGTCCCGCATGGTGATGTAGTCCACCGTGCAGTAGGGCTCGCACTCGCTGCCGTTGATGATGAGCCGGTCCACGGTGGCGTTGAGCTTCACCCAGGTGGGGAAGCCGGCGCCGCCCAGGCCCACCAGACCGCTCTTGCGGACGGCGGCCAGCAGCTCCTCCATGTTGGTGACAGTGGGGACCTCGATGCCGTCCCAGACGGTCTGCTGGCCGTCAGAGGCGATGACGATGCAGTCCACAACGCTGCCGTTGGGCATGCGGAGGGAGTCGATGCCCTCCACAGTACCGGACACACTGGCGTACATGGGCACGCCAATGCCCTGTCCCTGGGTGGCGATCGGCTGGCCCACGGCCACCGTGTCGCCCTTCTTCACCAGAATGGTACTGGTGTTGGCGCCCAGAAGCGACAGGGGTATCCGGACCCGCGCGGGCACCGTCATCTGCACGGGGGTGCAGGAGGCGGTGTTTTTATGACCCGCCAGGCGGATTCCTTTTCCCATTCCCATAGTTCTTGACCACTCCTTTTCTAAAAGGCGCGGGGCTTCCCCCGCGATTTGGGACAAATTCTGACACCTTTGCATATGTTCCGCGTTCCGCGGTTATACTGCCGGACGCAGGCGGGCGCCGCTCCCTCTCTCGAAGGGCGCTCAGCCGTTGTTCAGCAGGGTCAGACGATCATTGAGCCCGGACGTCCAGCTGACCTGTTCGTCCCGGGTGATGAACACAGCCTCCACACCGTCCAGAGACTCCACAAACGCCGTCCCATCCTCCAGGCCCATGGCAAACACGGTGGTGGAGAGGGCGTCGGCGTCAAAGGCGTCGCTGGTGAAAATGGTGATACCCGCCAGCTCGTTCTGCACGGGCCAGCCGGTGGAGGTGTCCAGAATGTGGTGGTAGCGCACGCCGTCCAGGTCAAAGCCCCGCTCATAGATGCCGCTGGTGACCACAGCGCTGTCGCTGACCGGCACCACGGCGATGCTCTCGCCGGTGGTGGAGTCGGGGTCCTGGATGCCGATGTTCCAGTCGGAGCCGTCGGGCTTGGAGCCGATGGCCAGCACGTTGCCCCCGAAGTTGAGCATGCCGCAGGTGATCCCCCGGTCCTCCAGGAAATCCTTGATGCGGTCGGTGATGTACCCCTTGGCGATGGCGCCAAGGTCGATGGTCTCCCCCGCGGGGAGCTGGACGCCCTCGTCGTTCACGTCCACCTTGGTGTAGTCCACGTGGGACGCGGCCTCGGCCAGTTCGGCCTCGTCGGGCAGCACGCCCATGTTGTCGCCGGTGAAGTCCCACAGGGCCACGCAGGGCTCGATGGTGATGTCGAACTTGCCGTCGGACAGCCTGGAGTACTCCAGGGCCTTCTCGATGATGTCCCGGGTGTCCTGGCTGACGGCCACCCGCTCCCCGCCCGCGTGGTTGATCTTCCAGACGTCGGAGCCCTCTTTGGTCTTGCTCAGCAGGTCGTCGTACCGCTGGCACTCGGCGATGGCGTCGTCCAGGATGGACTCGTCGTTGGTGTAGGCCTCAATGGTGATGACAGTATCAAAGAAAAAGCCCACCCGGCTCTGCTTGGAAAGGCCGGTCTCCACAGCGGGGGAGGTGGTGGGCGCCGCCGAGCCCTCAGCGCTCTGGGGCTGGCAGCCGGTCAGCAGGCCCGCGGCCAGCACTCCGGCCAGAACGGCGGCAATGGTACGGTGTTTCATTTATGTTCCTCCTGGGGGTGATCCTGTTTGGGTTCCTTGCCCGGCATGGACACGTGCTCCATCCCCGAGGCCTTGAGCCCCTGGATGGCGTACTTGCCCGCAATGCCGGTGAGGACGCCGGTGACCACGGCGGCCACCAGCAGGAAGGGCACATAGCCCATGAGCGCGGCGGTATTGACCATGAACGCGGCCACGGCGGTCTGGCCCACGTTGTGGAACACGGCGCCCACCACGGACACGCCGATGATGGACACGCCGCTGCCGCCCAGCTTCTTGACCAGCAGCATCATCACCAGGCTGCACAGTCCGCCGCCGAAGCTGAACATCATGGCGGACACGCCGCCGTACATCAGGCCGGACAGGCCCACCTTCAAAATCATAAGCAGCCAGGCGCTTCTGGAGTCCAGCAGGTAGATGGCATAGAGCAGCACCGTGTTGGCCAGACCCAGCTTGATGCCGGGGATGCCGCCGGGCATGGGGATCAGGTGCTCAATATAGCCCAGCACCACCGCCACCGCCGTCAGCAGGGCCATGCGGGTCAGCCAGCGGACCGCCTGATGGCTCCCCCGCCGGCTCACGTGGTCTCCTCGCTGGCCAGACGCAGCTCAATGGAGATGCCGTTGGGCAGACACACGATCCAGTTGCGCATGGGCCGGGTGTCCACGTTCTCCTCGGTCATGGTGCCCTGGTCCACGCAGTCCTGGTTCTCACAGGTGGAGTCGGCCATGTACACCTTGCCGTCCTTGATCTGGATGTGGTTGACCATGCCGTTGCCCTGGTCGATCTCGATCAGCTTATCCTCGCTGAGGGGGTCGGCCTCATAGAGCGCGTCATTGACGTAGATGTAGACAAAATCCTCTACAGTATTCTCATGGGACTGGAACAGGTTGACTGCCATAAACGCGGCAAAAGCCACGACCAGGACCGCCACAATAATGATGATGTCGCGTTTCTTCATGGAAGTGCTGTCCTCCAAGCATATGTTTGTTTGGGCATGATAAAGTACCCGCCAAAGCGAGCTGTAATAGTATACCGCGACTCGGCAGGATTCGCAAGCAGTTTAGACAAGATTTGTTCACTTTTCTTGCGCTCTTTTCCCATTTTCACCACAATGCCTTTGTTTCCGGAAAAAAACGTGCCTGCTTTGTGAAATTTATAGCAGAATCAACAGGAAGGCCGGGAACAGTTTCCTTTTTCTGGGTAATTCCGATTCCATGCTTGACAAACATCTGTTCTAATGTCATAATATTCGTACAAACGTTCTTACACTTTGGAGGGCTGTGCCATGGAGCTGATGGACAAGCTGACCATACTCACCGATGCGGCCAAATATGACGCCGCCTGCACCTCCAGCGGGCTGGACCGGGCGGGCCGGCCCGGCGCCATGGGCTCCACCATGGCCGCCGGATGCTGCCACTCCTTCTCCGCCGACGGGCGGTGCATCTCCCTGCTGAAGGTGCTGCTCACCAACCGCTGTATCTACGACTGCCAGTACTGCGTCAACCGCCGGTCCAACGACGTGCGCCGGGCGGCCTTCACGCCCCGGGAGCTGTGCGAGCTGACCATGGGCTTTTACCGGCGCAACTATATTGAGGGCCTGTTTTTGTCCTCCGCCGTGTGGGCCAGCCCGGATAAAACCACCGAGCTGATGATCGAGACCCTGCGGCTGCTCCGGCAGGAGTACGCCTTCGGCGGATACATCCACGCCAAGGCCATCCCGGGAGCGGACCCCCTGCTTACCCACCGGCTGGGTCTGCTGGCCGACCGGCTCTCGGTGAACATCGAGCTGCCCTCGGAGCAGTCCCTGGGCCTGCTGGCTCCCGACAAGGCCAAGGCCTCCATCCTCACCCCCATGGCCCAGATCCGGGACGGCATCACCGTCTCCAAGGGGGAGCTGGCAGTGTACCGGAATGCGCCCAGATTCGCCCCGGCGGGACAGTCCACCCAGATGATCGTGGGGGCCACGCCGGAGACAGATTTTCAAATTCTGAGACTCACCGAGGGGCTGTACAAGAAATACCGGCTCAAGCGGGTGTTCTTCTCCGCCTATATGCCGGTGTCGGACAGCAAGCTCCTCCCCGCGCCCCAGGGCTTCAAGCCGCCCCTGCTGCGGGAGCACCGGCTCTACCAGGCGGACTGGCTGCTGCGGTTTTACCACTTTGAGGCCGGCGAGCTGCTGGACGAGGCCCACCCCAACTTCAACCCCCTGGTGGACCCCAAGTGCTCCTGGGCCCTGGCCCACCCGGCCTTTTTCCCCGTGGAGGTGAACACCGCCGACTACGAGGCCCTGCTGCGGGTGCCCGGCATCGGCGTCACCTCGGCCCGGCGGATCCTCTCCGCCCGGCGGTGGGGGGCCCTCACCTTCCAGGGGCTCAAGAAGCTGGGGGTGGTGCTCAAGCGGGCCCAGTACTTTCTCACCTGCTCGGGGAAAACGGCGGAGGGCCTGCGGATGAAGGAGGACGGCATCCTCCGCCACCTGGTGGCCCTGGAGCGGCCTATGCTCTCCCGGGAGGCCCCCGAGCAGCTGAGCCTGTTTGAGGAGACGGGATAATGGGAAACTACGACATGACGGGCTGGCCCCAGGTGGCCTACACCTACGACGGCACCTTTGACGGCTTCCTCACCTGCGTCTACGAGAGCTACGTCCACCACGAGTGGGCGGCGGCCTTCTCCGCCCCCGGCCAGGCCCAGCTCTCCCTCTACCCCGAGCGGCCGGTGGACACCCACCCGGACCACGCCCGGCGGGTGCGGCTCTCCCTGCCCCGCCGCCTGTCCCCCCAGGGGGCCCGGCTGGTGACATACGGCTTTCTCACCGCCCTGCCCGACCGGGAACAGAGCCTGTACGACTTCCTGGCTCTGGGGTTTGAGCGGGGGCCGTCGGTGCTCCACGACCTGACCGACCAGCGGGTCTTTACCCTGGACCGGGCGGTGCGCTATCTGACCGGGGAGGCCCATCTTTTCAAGGGCTTTGTCCGCTTTTCCGACCAGAGCGGGGTGCTGACGGCGGAGATCGAGCCCAAGAACCGGGTGCTGCCCCTGCTGCGGCCCCACTTCTGCGCCCGGTATCCGTCGGCGGCCTTCGTCATCTATGACCGCACCCACCGGGAGGCCCTGTTCTACCGGCCGGGGCAGTGGGCCATCGTCCCCCTGGCGGACTTCCGGGTGGCCGGTCCGGACAGGAGCGAGCGGGACTGGCGGGCCCTGTGGCGGCGGTTTTACGACACGGTGGCCATTGAGGGCCGGTACAACCCCCGCTGCCGCATGACCCACATGCCCAAGCGGTACTGGGGCTGCATGACGGAGTTCCAGACCGACCCGCCGGAGGAGTCAGCCGCCCTGCCCAGCGGAGCGGGCGGCCCATAACACAAAACCGGGGACCGGAGCAGCCCGCTCCGGTCCCCGGTTTTTACATGTTACTCCTCGTCCCAGTCGGCGTAGTCGTCGTACTCAGAGTGGCAGCAGCAGGCCCTCTTTTCGGCGATTTTGTCCCGGGCACAGCCCAAAAACGCGGAAATCTTGTCCCAATAGGCGATGACGCAGCAGGCAGCGGCGGCCACTACCATGCACACAGCCACCAGTTTCAGCACGAATTGGACGACCTTTCTCATGTCTGTCGCCTCCTGTTATGAAATGATGGTAATAGTGTACACGTTTTTTGGCCAAATTACAATGACCTGTACAAACTTTTTCCCTTGTATTTTGGACAGAAATAGAATAAAATATAGGAACGAATGAGAAGAAACCAGCTGCCTCACGGCAGTCATTCCCCATAGAAAGGAAGGATCCCCATGAAGCTGCAGACCGAGAAGGGCGAGATACGCATCAGCAGCGATGTGTTCAGCAACATCACCGGCGCCGCCGCCACCAATTGCTACGGCGTCAAGGGCATGGCCGTGCGCTCCACCACCGACGGGCTGGTCCATCTGCTGCGCAGAGAATCTATGGCCAAGGGCGTCAAGGTCCGCTATCACGACGACTCCACTGTCTCCATCGAGCTCCATATCATCGTGGACAACGGCGTCAACCTGACGGCTGTGTCCCGCTCCATCATGAGCGAGGTCAAGTACGTGGTCAGCCGCACCACCGGCGTGGAGGTCCGCAACGTGGACGTCTACATTGATTCCATGGTGATCGGCTGAGCACCCGCTCCGCCGGACATGTATGACAGAAAGGAACATCGACATGAGAGATACCATTGACGGGGCGTCGTTTCAGCGGATGGTGATTCACGCCGCGGCCTCCATCAATTCACGCAAACAGGAGATCAACGAGCTCAACGTTTTCCCTGTGCCTGATGGCGACACCGGCACCAATATGTCCCTGACCATCTCCACCGCCGCGGCGGAGATGAAGAAGAAGGCCGCCACCACCGTGGGCGAGGCCGCCGCCATGAACGCCTCCGCCCTGCTGCGGGGCGCCCGGGGCAACTCCGGCGTGATTCTGTCCCTGCTGTTCCGGGGATTCTCCAAGGCCGTGAAGGACAAGGAGACCATCGACGGCCGGGACCTGGCCGTGGCCCTGGACTGGGGTGTGGCCGCCGCCTACAAGGCGGTCATGAAGCCCGCCGAGGGCACCATCCTCACCGTCTCCCGCCTGGCCGCCGCTCAGGCCGCCGCCACCGCCCGGGAGAACAACAGCGTGGAGGGCGTCCTCCAGGCCGCCATCGAGGAGGGCCACATCGCCCTGGACAACACCATCAACCAGAACCCGGTGCTCAAGAAGGCCGGCGTGGTGGACGCCGGCGGCAAGGGCTTCCTGGTGATCCTCCAGGGCATGCTGGACGAGCTGCGTGGCGAGCCCATGCCCGAGAGCGGCGATGAGAACGCCCCCGCCGCCCCCAAGGACCGGGCCGACTTTGAGAGCTTCTCCACCGAGGAGATCAAGTTCGGCTACTGCACCGAGTTCATCTGCGCCCGGGACAACAAGAAGAAGGACCCGGAGGCCCTCCGGGGCTTCCTCAACGCCCTGGGCGACTCCCTGGTGCTGGTGGAGGACGACGACATCATCAAGGTCCACGTCCACACCAACCACCCCGGCAAGGTGCTGGAGGAGGCCCTGACCTACGGCGCCCTCCAGACCGTGAAGATCGAGAACATGCGCAACCAGCACAGCGAGATCCTGGAGGAGGCCGCCCAGGCTGCCCCTGCCCAGGAGGAGCACAAGGTGGCCGCGCCGGAGAAGCCCTACGGCTTTGTGGCCGTGTGCGCCGGCGAGGGCGTGTCGGCGGTGTTCCGTGACCTGGGCGCCGACGGCATCATCAGCGGCGGCCAGACCATGAACCCCTCCACCGAGGACATCATGCGTGAGATCGACAAGACCCCCGCCGAGGTGGTCTTTGTCCTGCCCAACAACAAGAACATCATCATGGCCGCGGAGCAGTGCATCCGCCTGGTGGAGGGCAAGCAGGTGGTGGTCCTGCCCAGCAAGACCGTGCCCCAGGGCATCTCCGCCATGCTGGCCTTTGACCCGGACAGCTCCGTGGAGGAGAACACCGAGGCCATGTCCGAGGCCCTCAAGCGGGTGAGCACCTCTGAGATCACCTATGCCGCCCGGGACTCCGACTTTGACGGCTTTGCCATCAAGCAGGGCGACTATCTGGCCCTGGCCGAGCACCAGCTCTTCGGCACCGATCAGGACATCTATGCCCTGCTCCGCCGCCTGGCTGAGGCCCAGCCCCAGCAGGACGCCGAGTTCATCACCGTGTTCTACGGCGAGGACGTCCAGGAGGCCGACGCCCAGAAGGCGCTGGCCATTTTCCAGGAGGCCTGCCCCAAGGCGGAAATCACCCTCCTGGCCGGCGGTCAGCCCGTGTACTACTACATGATCTCCGCCGAATAAGATTCCAGATACAGCGCCAAAGGGGCGGCCGTCAGGCCGCCCTTTTTTTGCATTCCGGCCGGTGCTCCGGCCGGGCTTTTTCGTTTGTGAAATATCTATCGTGTATGTTACTTTTTTGACCTATATTGTCTTATTTTTCGCAATATACGGTTAAAAAATAAACTTATTTCAAAACTATTGACTTCTCCGGAGAGACAGTTATACTTAAAGCGAGGACAGATAAGAATAAAACGGTATCAACATTCACCCGCCGTGCGGGATCTGCCCCATCATTTTTAACGAAGGAGAGGCGTTGAACATGGGAAGTTACGTGATGGCGGAATCCGCTGAAGTTTGCAGCGCGCCCCAGCTGGAGGCGGAGGTCCTGGTCAGTGCTGACGCCGGTGTAAGGCGGAGAAGCGCCGTCCTCACCGGCGCTATGGCCCGGCGGATGGGGATCTACCTGCTGGGCGTTCTGATCCTGGCCGTAGGCAATACCCTGAGTACCCGGGCCCAGCTGGGCGTGTCCCCCATCATCTCCCCTGCCTACGCCATCTCGGAGATCTGGAACATCGACTTCGGCGTGGCCACCATGGGGGTGTACATGGTCTTTATGACCGTGCAGTTCATCCTTCAGGGCAGGCGCACCCGCAAGCTGGACCTGCTGGAGATCCCCTTCTCCCTGGTGTTCAGCTTTATGCTCAACTTCTTCACCGGCGCCTTTGACCGCCTGGCGGTGCCGCTGGGGCTGGACACCCCCGCCCTGTGGCAGAAGATCGTCCTGCTGGCCGGCTCCGTGGTGTGCACCGGCGTGGGAGCGGCCATGATCGTGGCCATGGACCTGGTGACCAGCCCGCCCGACGGCATGGCCCGCGCGGCCGGTGTGGCCATGGGCAAGGGCCTGGGCCTGGGCAAGAACACAGTGGATGTGGCCTGTGTCATTGTGTCGGTGTCTCTGTGCCTGCTGGCTGCCGGCCACGTGGTGGGCATCGGCGTGGGCACCCTGGTGGCCATGGTGGCCATCGGCCGGTGCGTGGCCCTGTTCAACCGCCTGGCCCTGGAGCCCATGCGGAAGGCGGCCGGCCTGTGGCCCGCCTGCCCCGCCGGCGCCGAGTGCAACCTGAACCACAAATAAGCATAAAAAAGTCCCGCAGAAGAGGTTGTCTCTCCTGCGGGACGATTTTTTGCTCTTTTACAGCACCTTGGACAGGAAGTCGATGGTGCGCTGCTCTTTGGGATGGGCGAAAAAGGCGTGGGGCTCGTTCTGCTCCAGGATGTGGCCGCCGTCCATGAACAGCACCCGGCTGCCCACCTCACGGGCAAAGCCCATCTCGTGGGTGACCACCACCATGGTCATGCCCTCGTCGGCCAGCTCCTTCATCACGTCCAGCACCTCGCCCACCATCTCGGGGTCCAGGGCGGAGGTGGGCTCGTCGAAGAGCATCACCTTGGGCTTCATGGCCAGGGCCCGCACAATGGCGATACGCTGCTTCTGGCCGCCGGAGAGCTGGGCGGGATAGGCGTCCGCCTTTTCCGACAGGCCCACCCGCTTGAGAAACGTAGTGGCGATGTCGTCGGCCTCGGCCTGGCCCATCAGCTTGGTGCGCACCGGGGCCAGGGTGATGTTCTTCCGAATGGTCATGTTGGGGAACAGGTTGAAGTGCTGGAACACCATGCCCATCTGACGGCGCATCAGGTCGATGTTGGTCTTGGGGGAGGTGATCTCCGTGCCCTCAAAGGTGATGGTGCCGCTGGTGGGGGTCTCCAGCAGGTTCAGGCAGCGGAGGAAGGTGGACTTGCCCGAGCCGGAAGGCCCGATGATAACCACTTTCTCCCCCTGCTCGATGTGCTCGGTGATGTTGTCCAGGACCAGGTGGTCGCCAAAGGACTTGGACAGATTTTTAACGTCGATCACTTTGACGCAGCCTCCTTTCCAGCTTGCCCTGGAGCCAGGTGAGAATGATGACCACCACCAGATACATGATGGCGATGCCGATGTAGGGGGGCATATAGTCGAGGGTCCGGCCTGCGATACGGGACGCCCGGTAGGTCAGCTCGGCCAGGCCGATGGTGTTGACCAGGGAGGTATCCTTGAACAGGGTGATGAACTCGTTGCCCAGAGCGGGCAGGATGTTCTTGAAGGCCTGGGGGATGACGATAAAACGCATGGTGTCCAGGTAGCCCAGGCCCAGGGACCGGCCCGCCTCGCTCTGGCCCACGTCCACGCCCATCAGGCCGCCGCGGACGATCTCCGCCACGTAGGCGCCCGAGTTGATGCCCAGGGCCACCACGCCCACCATGAACTTGTTGCGGCTGGATGCAAAGATGACAAAGCCCCAGATGAGGATCTGGACCAGCATGGGGGTGCCGCGGATGACGGTGGTGTAGATCTTGCAGATCACGTTGAGGAAGCCCAGGAAGACGTTCTTCCTCCGTCCGGGGCGCTGCTGGTCGTGGGCAGTGCGGATCACGGCCACCACCACGCCCAGCACCACGCCCACGATCAGGGCCACCACGGTCAGCTCCAGCGTGGTGAGCAGGCCCTGAAGGTAGAGCTGCCAGCGGTCGCCCTCCACAAAAGCCGCGTGGAGCCGGGGACCCAGCTCAATGACCCAATTGGTCAGATCTTGAAACACAAAATCCCTCCTTGTTCTTACTACGGGAAAAAAGGGCGGCCTGGAGAGGCCGCCCTTTTTCGGAATTTCTTTACTCGGCGGTGATGTACTTGTCCACGATGGCCTGGAAGGTGCCATCAGCCTTCAGCTCGTCCATGGCGGAGTTGATGGCGTCCAGCAGGGCGGTGTTGCCCTTGGCCACGCCGATGGCGTACTCTTCCTCCACCCAGGGAGTCTCCAGGATCTTCAGGCCCTCGTACTGCTCCACAAAAGCCTTGGCGGGCTCGTTGTCGATGATGACCGCGTCGATCTGGTCGTTGACCAGGGCCATGACGGCCAGGGCGCCGCTGTCATAGGCGGTGACGTGGTCCTCGCCGTAGCCGCCGTTCTCGGGGGTGTCGGAGGCGTAGATATAACCGGTGGTGGCGGCTTGGCAGCCGATCATGTCGGCGTTGGCCAGATCATCGATGGTCTGGATGGGGGAGTCCTCCTTGACGATGACCACCTGCACGCCGGTGGCATAGCTCTCGGAGAAGTCCATGACCTCCTCGCGCTCGTCGGTGACGGTGATGCCCGCCATGGCAATGTCGCTCTGGCCGGTCTGTACGGCGGTGAGGGCGGCGTCAAAGCCCATGTCGTCCACAACCAGCTCCAGGCCCAGCTTCTCGGCGATGGCCTGGGCCACCTCCACGTCGATGCCCTCAAAGCTGCCGTCATCGGTGGTCATCTCGTAGGGGGGGAAGGTGGCGTTGGTGGACATGTGGAGCTTGCCCTCCTCCACGGTGGTGAAGGAAGCGGTCTGCTCGCCGGAGGGCTGGGCGCTCTCGGAGGGAGCGGTACTGCCGGAGGGGGCGGGGGAACCGGTGTCGCCGCCGGTGGTGGTGGTGCCGCAGCCGGAGAGCAGGGAAAGGCTCATGCCGGCGGCAAGGGCAAACGCAAGAATCTTCTTCCAGGTTTTCATATTCATTCTCTCCTTAAAATCCTTCGGGATTTTTGATTGACTGGATTATACACCCCATGCAGGGATAAAGCAAGTATTTTTTGAATTTTTGTGGGTTGCATTCAAATGAGACTGAATGAATATTCAATATAAGACATATTGACCATTCAGACCGCCGGCCAGAGCCAAAATTGGGCGCCAGATGCGTCCAAATGGGGCTTTGACAGAGAGAAGGGGGGCTTTGCAGGCGGTCAAGTACAAAAAAGCGCGGCGCCGCATCTGCGGCGCCGCGCCTGTAAGGCTCAGTCAAAGCCCAGGCCGAAGTAGCCCGAGCGCTCCTCGCCCCAGGTCTGACGCAGGTCCTCCCGCAGCCACTTGACCATGGCAAAGGGCTGGATGTAGCTTCCAGGCAACCCGTCCCACAGGGCGGGGGTGCGGATAAAGTACCGGTCGGCCTGGAGTTTCTCCTTTATTAAGGATACGCCTCCCTCCATCAGGGTGGGCGGGATGAGCAGTTCCTTGATGGCAAGGCTGCTGTCGCTGGTGTACTCGGCGGCGGCGCAGCCCTCCCGGCCGTCGATGACCACCCGGTAGAGCCCGGCGCCGCTGAGCCGGGAGGCGCCCTCCTGGAAGGCCAGCAGCTTCTCGCCGTAGCGGGCGTGGAAGACCCCGGAGAGCAGCCGCTCCCGCAGGGCCCCGTAGGCGGCGGCGTCCATCTCCTCCAGACTGCTCCCCGCCGGAGAGGGGGGCACCATGCTCTCCAGCAGCTCCAGCTTCCGGGTGGAGAAGCACTCGCCGAAGCCCACGGTCTCAAAGAACTTGAACAGGCTGGCCTCGGCGGGCACCACGGTGATGCAGTCCACATTCCGCTCCCGCAGGTACAGCTCCACGTACTGGAGCAGAGCACGGCCATACCCCTGCTTGCGGGCGTTGGGGTCGGTGGCCAGGGCGTACACATAGGCCGAGGTCAGCGTCTCCCCGTTGGGCAGGGACAGCTCCAGGGGCATCAGGGCCAGCATGCTGCACAGGACCCCGTCCTCGGTCAGGATCATGATGTCTTCCGGCTTGGCGCAGGTCTTGTAAAAGAGGTCGATATACGCCTCGTCATCGCCAAAGGCCACCTTCCACAGGGCCTTCTGCTCCTTCAGCTCCTCCGCTCTGGAGGGACGGATCTCTACCATAGTATCACCCATCTTTCTGATTGAATGCACGCCCGTTTCAGGGGGTGCTTTGTGCCGTTATGCCTGCCAGACCGCGCTGTACTTCTCCACCATCAGGTCGGGGTAGTAGGACTCTTTGGCCTTCCGCAGACCCTCCACGCCCATGTCGTCCTCCCGGTTCAGGTAGCGGACGTTGGGGTGGTGCTCCCGCACCCAGCGGGAGAACTCCCGGTTGATCATGGTATAGGCGCCCTGAAGCTCTCCGTAGGCCTTCTCGAAGTGGACGTCATAGGTGTCGGAGGAGAGCATGTCGCCCATGGTGAAGGCCACCACCTCGCCGTACACCCGGATGAGTCCGCCCTCCAGACCCAGCGCGTGGTAGTGTTCCATGGCCAGCCGGAGGGCCCGGCCCTCGTCGCCCAGGTCCCGCTCCTCGGCGGCGCCCTCCCGGATCATGCTCCGCCGGTACCACTCCTTATCCATCTCCAGACACTCGGCCAGACTGTCCGGGGTGATGGGCTCGTAGACCCAGGAGGGGTTGTTCTCCAGGAAGCGGTTGATGTGGTTGCGCTTTCCGTGGAGCTTTTTGCCGCTCAGGTCGGCCAGGCGGTCGATGTCATAGAGGTAATCCCAGCCGTCCCGGTCGGCCTCGAACTGGAACCGGCCGGGGAACAGGGTCTCCAGTTCCTCGGTCTGCTCCTTGGTGAGGCACACCAGCCGCAGAGGCTGGCCACGCTCCTCTGCGTCGGCCCGCAGGGCGTCGATCACTGCGGCCCGGTCTCCGCTGCCGGCGGGGTAGAGGTAGCTGCACCCCAGGCCGCCGCACAGATGCACCAGGAGGAAGTCATCCAGCCGGGCCACCTGGTGGTGGTAGGCATCCTTCCAGGTGTAGAGATTGGTAAAATTATATTCGCAGCCCCGGTAGTCGGAACGGCTGAGCAGCTGGTCCATCCAGCCCTTGTCGGCCAGTTGGGGTATTTGGAAGTCTATCATAGAATATGTGCGCTCCAATGCTAAAGATTATGTGCCGGCTTTCCCGACACTTACATTTTATTGTACCACATTTCCTAGTAGGAAACAATGAATTTGTGTACCGGAGCGTATTTTTTTACCGCCGGATTCCGACAGGCGGCGTTGGCGCGGGCAAAAGAATTGTGAACTTTTTCACGCGATACAGAGGCAAAAAAGAAAAGAATGTGAAGAAAATAACTCTGCTTCACAGGGAGAGAAAAGTGTGCTATGATGGGGCAAAGGAGGGAGCGTATATGACAGTTGTCCGAAAGTTCCGCAGTGCAGAGGAGCTCCGCTGCCTGCGCCGCATGGCCTGTTCCGTCCCCGAGGAGGTCATGCTCCGGGAAACAGATGGAGACGTGCTGGCTGACGCCAAGTCCCTCATCGGCCTCTTTGCGCTGGACTACTCCCGCCCCGTCTGCATCGTGACCGAATCCCAGGAGCTGCTCTCCCAGCTGGACTATCTGGACGAGGAGGCCAAGTGCGCGTCTTTCTGATTTAAGGACGAGCTAAAATGCTGCAATCCTGAGGCTTACTTCCAGATTAATGAAAGACAAAGCCTGAAATAGAGAACAAGATGTTTCTTAACTGAAAAAATACCGGATAATAAGACGTAACGCAGCGCTTAACCTGCACTGAAGATTGTGGAAAGCGACCATTGATTCAGACAAGCCTCCAATGGTATACTGAGGATGCCTAAAGGAGGTGACCTTAAATGGTTTTTGAAGCAAAGTTCGATTCCTTCAACGAGATTGCCGAGGTGCAGAAGCTGGCCCAGGCAGTGGAAGAGCCGGTGTTTTTTGAGTCCGAGGACGGCTCTGTGCGCATTGACGCGGGGTCCTTTATCGGTCTGTTTGTGCTGGACTTCTCCAAGCCGGTCAAGGTCGTCACCGACTCTGTGTATGTGATTCGCCGCCTGGAGCTGGCGAGCAGAGCGAAACTGGCGGCCCAGAAGGTATAAGCGCCTTCTCGCAATAAAAAAATCAAAGTGCGGCGTACTGCGGAAGCGGTGCGCCGCCTTTTATATGCAAAGGGTCCCAGGATGCAAGCCTGGGACCCTTTGCTGTTACTCTGCGCGGAAATAGACGATGCCGGTGGCGCCGGGGCCGGCGTGGGTGCCCACGACGCTTCCGATGTCGCTGGTAAAGACGGTGGCGCCGGCGATGGCGTCGGCGAAGAAGGCCTGGCACTCGGCCATGGCCTCTGGGGCGTTGGAGTGGCCGAAGCCCACAGGCAGGGACAGGTCGGGGGTCTCCTTCTCCATCCGCTTGGCGATCCACTGGAAGGCGGCCTTCCGGCCCCGGGCCTTGCCGATGCCCTCCACCAGGCCGTTCTCAATGGTGATGATGGGCGAGATGCCCAGCAGGCCGCCCACCACAGCGGTGGCCGTGGAGATGCGTCCGCCCATCTTCAGATACTTCAGGGTGTTCACCACGGCCAGCAGGCGGACCCGGCCCGTCAGAGCTTCCAGCCGGGCGGCGATCTCCCCGGCGGACAGCCCCTGATCCCGCAGGGTGGCGGCCACCTCCACCAGCAGGCCCAGGGCAAAGGTGACGGTGCGGGAGTCCACGATGTGGATGCGGTCCTCACCGTCCACCATGTCCCGGGCGATGAGGGCGCTCTGGCAGGTGCCCGACATGGCCCCGGAGATGAAAATGCCCACGATCTCGTCCCCCTGGTCCAGGTACTTCCGGAATAGGTCGGCAAAGACCTCCGGGTTGATCTGGGAGGTGGTGGGCAGGGCCTCCGCCTTGGACAGCCGGTCGTAGAACTCCGCGTTGGTGATGTCCACGCCGTCCCGGAAGATCTCCTGGCCAAACTGGACCGAGAGAGGGATCACATCCACCCCTATGGCCTCCCGGCGCTGGGGGGAGAGATCGCTGGTGCTGTCGGTGATAATACGGATCATTTCAAATACCTCCTGCTGCATTTTGGCAGCATTGCAATGTACATCTGAGAAAAACGGCCTTACGCCTCTGCCTCGGCCTCGGCGCAGGCGGAGAACATCTTCTCCCGGAAAAACAGGGACACCCGCCCCAGCGCCCGGACAAAGACCTGGGCCTCCTCCTGGGTGAGGAAGCTGAGGAGATTTTCCACCATCTCCTCGTGGAAGCGCTCATGGGCGCGGTTGGCCTGGCGGGCCTTCTCGGTGGGGAGAATGCGCACTACCCGCTTGTCGTGCTCATCCCGGCAGCGGATCAGATAGCCCTTCCGCTCCAGCAGAGACACCGCCGTGGTCAGTGTGCCCGCGGTCACCCGCTGGGCCGCGGCAATGGCGGTGGCCCGGTTGTCCAACCCCTGGTCCTCCGCGCGGCAGACCTCTTCGATCAGATGGAGCTCCCGGAGGGACAGCTCCTTCTTTGAACTGGAGAGGGCCAGCTCCTCGGTTTTGAGAATATCGTGAAACACCTCAACCAGAAAGCGGTTGAGCTCCTCACGGTGCTGGTCCACGGCAGTCGCCTCCTTTTTAAAAATGTGTAGAATCAGGCCGCTATTACTGCTCAATAGCCATTATATAGAGCGGAATGTATGAAAGTCAAGCGTGTTTTGAAAATCAAACTAAGTAACCGTCATACCCCGCCCGCCTGCCGCATAAAATTCCCCCAGGAAGGGATGGGATACGGATGAAAAGGGACAGGCACAGCGGGATTCAGTGGGGCCGGGTGCTCCGGCGGAGCGCGGCGCTGCTGATGGTGACGGCGGCGGTATGGGCGCTGCTGACGGCGGCGGGGGCGGGAGCGGCGGCCGAGGCCTTCAAGGCCATGGGAGAGGACGGCAGCCTGGTGTCCGCCCTGCTGCGGGCGGAGCTGGGAGAGGTGGAGGGAGCCGGGGGCCCTTTTGACACCCTGGACCAGTGGGGCCGGCTGGTGGTGGGTCAGTCGGTTCTGCTGCGGAGCAACGGGGAGGCGGTGGCCCGGCAGCTGGCTGGGGACGCCTATGAGGGGGCGGAGCAGACGGAGCAGGAGGACCCGGCAGAGCCATCCCCCACCCCGGAGGCCGAGGACCCGGAGGACCCGGCCAATCTGCCCGCGGTCACCACCGCGCCGGACGACATCGTCCCCCGCACCCTGGTGCCCTCCTCGGGCAGCGGGTATACCCAGGCCGACGGGGTGTACATCTACAATCCCACCGGCCTGGACATCGACGCCGCCGCCCTGGCGGCCGCGCCGGTGAACATCACCCTGGGGGACCCGTCGGAGCCCCAGATCCTCATCATGCACACCCACGCCACTGAGGCGTACACCCCCGACGGCACGGACGTCTACGTCCAGACCGACAACAGCCGCACCCTGGACAACACCCAGAACATGGTGCGCATCGGGGAGGAGATGAAGGAGGTCTTTGAGGAGATGGGGCTGTCCGTGGTCCACGACGAGACCCCCTACGACTACCCCCAGTATAGCGGGGCCTATTCCCGCTCCGGGGCGGGGGTGGAGGCGTACCTGGAGCAGTATCCGTCCATCAAGATCGTGCTGGACGTCCACCGGGACGCCCTCATCGGGGAGGACGGCACGGTCTACAAGCCCCTCACCACCGTGGACGGCCAGGACACCGCCCAGGTCATGCTGGTCATGGGCAGCCCGGAGGGGGGCGACTACCCCCGCTGGATGGAGAATCTGACGCTGGCGATGAAAATTCAGAAGAGTATGAACACCCTCTACCCCACCCTGGCCCGGCCCATCACCATGCGCAGCAGCTCGGTGTACAACCAGGCGCTGACCAACGGCTCCCTGCTGGTGGAGGTGGGGGCCCACGGCAACACCCTCCAGGAGGCCATCCGGGGCGCCCGGCTGTTTGCCCGGGCGGCAGGGCAGGTGCTGCTGGAGCTGGAGGAGACGGAGTAGATCCGGAAAGGGGGGATTGGAGAAAGCCCGGAGGACCGCTGAGATCCTCCGGGCTTTTTGCGTCTGATATTCAGAAAGTGCCGCAAGCGCTGCCCGGTAGTCCGGCAGACCGGAGCTGGGCCGGCGGCGGAAGGGGACGAAATGCCCCTCTGCCGCGGCTGTCCCGGCCCTGCGGCGTTCTGCGTGTCAGCGCCGGTATGGGGTAATGGCCACCTTGACGCAGCCGTCCAGGTGGTGCTCAAAGATGTCATACCCGTGCATGATGTCGTTGAGTGGCATGGTATGGGTGATGAGGGGGCGGCAGTTGAGCTTTCCCCCCTCAATGAGCTTCATCAGCACATCGTTGTGGCAGGCGTCCACACCGCCGGTCTTGAAGGTCAGGTTCTTGCCGTACATCAGGTGGAGGGGCAGGCTCTGGGCCTCCTCGTACATGGCCACCAGGGCCACCACGCCGTTGGGCCGGGCCACCTGCCAGGCGGTCTGGAAGGTATCCTTCCCGCCCGCCGCCTCGATGACCGCGTCGGCGCCCCGCCCGCCAGTGAGGCCCTTTACCACGGCCGCCAGGTCCTCTGTGCTGGGATTGACCGCCACGTCGCACCAGCCGTTTTTCCGGGCAAAGTCCAGCCGCTCCCCAATGGGGTCCACCGCCACGATACAGGCGGGGCCGAAGAGCCGGGCGCTCATCATGGCGGTGCAGCCCACCGGTCCGGCGCCCAGCACCACCACCGTGTCGCCCGGCCTGATCTCGGCCAGCTCAGCGCCGAAATAGCCGCTGGGCAGGATGCAGGAGAGCATGATCACGTCCTCATAGGCCAGGCTGTCGGGGATGACGGTCAGGCCGTTGTCGGCAAAGGGCACCCGGACGTACTCGGTCTGGCAGCCGTCGATGCGGCAGCCCAGCTCCCAGCCGCCCTCCACGCAGTTGTTCACAAAGCCCCGCTTGCAGAACCAGCATTCACCGCAGAAGGTCTCCACGTTGGCGGCCACCCGCTGGCCGGGCCTGATTTTTTTGACTGCGTCGCCCACGGCCACCACCTCGCCGGCAAACTCGTGGCCCAGGATCACGCCCTCCCTGGCCCGGGGGACGGCGCCGTTGCGGATGTGGAAGTCGCTGGTACAGATGCTGGACATGCCCACCCTGACGATGGCGTCCCGGGGGTCCAGCAGGGTGGGGACGGGCCGCTCCTCAAAGCGGAGGTCCCCCTTGCCGTGGTACACCACGGCCATCATGGTCCCGCTCACGTCGCCTCACTCCTCTCCTGTTGGCCGGACATCTCTCCGGGCGCTGTATTTTGGGCGATCAGATCCAGAATGGTCTGCCAGGGCAGCACCTCGGCGCAGTAGTTGACCTGGAGCAGGTTCAGGCCGAACTCGTGCTCCACCTGGGTGGTGGAGTCCACGCAGTCCTCCGCCACCAGGATGCGGTAGCCCCGCTGGAAGGCCTCGATGGCGGTCTGGGCCACGCAGACGTGGGTCCGCCAGCCGGTGAAGATGATGGCCTCGGTGCCCAGCTTTTTCAGAGTGGCCTGGAGTTTGGTGCCGATAAAGGCGTTGAAGTAGTTCTTTTTCAGCACATAATCCCCCTGGGCAGGGGCCAGCTGGTCGATGATCTGGGCGCCCCAGGTGCCCTCCAGGCAGTGGTCGGGCCAGATCTCCAGCTCGGGGTCGTTGCAGTGGTGGGAGTCCCGGACGTAGATGACCGGGATGCCCATGGCCCTGGCCCGCTCCAGCATGGCCTTCAGGGGCTCTATGATGTTGCAGATGCGGCGGCAGGACATGGACCCGCCGTCCAGAAATTCGTTCTGCATGTCCGTGCTCACGATGGCGTACCGGCTGCGGTGCTCCGCGTCCCGCACCTTGTCGCCGATGGCGCCCCGGCAGTCGTTCTCCCGCAGCACCCGGTCCAGGGTGTCCCGCACCCGCTCCAGCTCCCGGATCTGGTCCTCCACGTCAAAGAGCTGGCGCTTGAGATAGCTGCGCAGGTCCACATCCGGGTCGTTGAGCATGGCGTCGATGTCCTCCAGAGAGAACTTCTGCTCCCGGTAGAAGTGGATCTGGTGGAGGCGGGCCACGTCCTCCTCCGAATAAAGCCGGTATCCGGCCGGCGAACGCTCCGCCGGCCGGATCAGACCGATTTTCTCATAGAAACGAATTCCCTTGACGGTGAGGCCGGTCTCGTCGGCCGCTGCCTTGACGGTCAGCATTCGCGTCCCCCTCCTCTGCCGTCCGGAATGGCCGCCTGGCGGCGGCAGGGCGGGTCACAGCCGGTCAAGAATGGTGTTGCTGTCGGTGACGGCGCCGAAGTGGGTCTCAATGTCCCACAGGGAGGACTCCTGCTCCCGGGGTCCGGTGGCCCGGACGCAGTCTCTGGGCACCACCACCTGATAGCCCCGGAAGAAGGCGTCGTGGCAGGTGGAGCGGACGCAGATGTTGGTGACCACGCCGGTGACCACCACGGTCTTGCGGCCCAGCTCCCGGAGCACCAGATCCAGGTCGGTCTGGTAGAAGCCGCTGAAGCGGCGCTTGGGGATCTGGTAGTCCTCGGGCTGGGGGGCCAGCTCGTCGATGACCTTGCCGCCCCAGGTGCCCTCGATGCAGTGGGGGGCCCGCTTGTCAAACTCCTTGTCGTACTTGCCGGCCCGGTGCCAGTCGTTGATGAAGATGATGGGCAGCTTCTTGGCCCGGAAGGCGGCGATGAGCCGCTGGGTGGGCTCCACGGTCTCCATGCCCTCGGGCAGCACCATGGCGCCGCCCTCCTTGCAGAAGTCGTTGACCATGTCCACAATGAGCAGGGCGGGGTCGGTCAGTTCGTAGTTGGAGCCGTCGTCCACAAAATGTTCTGCAAAGCCTTTCATAAATTTAAAATCCTTCCTTTCGCGTGTGGTTGAGGTGAAATTAAGCGCGAGTCTTCACCCCGCTGCCCATGATGGCGCCCAGCACCGCCTTGACCACAAAGGCCACGATGATACCGTTGACCACGGGCATGCCGAAGGGGATGCGGGTGACGATAAAGCCCAGAATCCAGGCGATAAAGCCGGCGATATTGACAGTGGGCAGTTCCGCCTTGTCGGGGTCGGGGTAGTCCTGCTTATAGGTCACCAGGAAGTCGGCAAAGAAGATGCCGCCCAGCGGGGGCACGGTGGCGGACAGAAAATCGATATAGGAGCCGAAGTAGTTGTAGAAGCCGATGATGGCGAAGATAATGCCGATGACGCCGAAGCCGATGACCAGCCAGGTGCGCTTGGCCTTGGGCACCACGCTGTTGAGGGTCATGGAGCCGGAGTAGACGCAGCCCTGGGCAGTGGACCAGATGTTGAGCACCAGCACCAGGAAGGCGGGGGCCAGCAGGCCCTGCATGGACAGCATGATGGCCACGTCGGGGGTGCCGGTGACCACGGAGCCGATGGCGCCGGAGAGGAGCATAAAGGTGTTACCCAGCATCAGGGTAATAATCATGACGATAATGGCGGAGCGGATGCTCTTGGAGAAGCGCATGATGTCGGGAGTGAACATGACGGCGCCCACCGCGTAGGAGCCCACGCCCAGGCCCACGGCGTAGCTGTAATCAATGGGCTTGGCAGGGACAATGCTGTTCATGCCGACAATGCCGCCGGCGTCGTTGACTGCAATGACCATAGAGATGATGCCGAAGATAATGATGAGGGGCACGGCAATGTTGCTCAGCCAGGTCATCCACTTCATACCCCGCATGGCGGTAAAGGTCATGCCGATGCCGCCCAGGATGGCCACGGGAATGATGGGGACTATGGGGAAGAGGGTATTGGTGGTCTGGCCGATGAGGTAGGCGTCAATGGAGAACCAGCCGATGGTGGTGACCACCACAATGGCCACAGGGACGTAGGTGCCCGCCTTGCCGAAGGAATACTTGCTCAGCAGGCCGGTGCTCATGCCGGTCTTGGCCGAGATAACGCCCATGGCGCAGGCCAGCACCGCAAGAATTACGCTGCTCAGCAGCGTGGCGGTGACGGTGTCGGTAAACGTCAGGCCCACGCCCATGCTGCCGCCGGCCTGCATGCTGGTGACCACGAACACATAGCCCAGGGAGACGGTCAGCAGGCTCAGGGCCGACCTCCGGGCCGATTTGGGAACGCGCGCGTTGCTGTACTCATCGCTGCTGTCAGCCGCGGTGGTCTCGGGGGTTTTCGCTGCGGTGTCTTCCTTTTTCACACAAACACATCCCTTTCTGATTATAAAATAGACTGAACCGAGGCGCGTTCCGCCGTCCTCCGCCACCCGCCATGACACACAACCTGGCCGGGAACCGGGCTGAATTTTTCCAGCCGGGCCAGCGGAGCAGCCCTCCGTCCAACTCAAACTATAAACCATCCTCTTAGGGGAATGTCAAGAAATTTTTGTATAAAATAAATTTAAAACGGAGAAAAAACTTTTTGATTTGCAGCATTTTTAACATAAAAGTGAGAAGGAAGTGTGGGAAACAGGAAAAGAGGACCTGATCTGACGGTTTTTTCACAAATAGGGCGCGTCAAAAGACAAAACCGCCCCGCCTCGCCCGGGAGGGCGAAACGGGACGGAGATCCTGCGGAGAGAGGGGAACCTCAGGCGCCGTAGACAATGGTCACCGCGTGGCGGCAGGCCTGGATCTCGGCCACCTGGGGGGCGCCGCCGTACTCCCCGTCCAGAGTCCAGGGGGTCTCCTCGGCGCAGGTGATCTTCAGCCGGGAGGCGTGGAAGCCCATCACCCCGGCGGCCTCGTCGGTGGTCTGCTTCATCAGGGCGGTGATGGCCCCCTGGAGCTCCATGGGGTTCCGGGGGGTGCGCACCAGCACCACCTCCAGCAGCCCGTCGTCCAGGGCCACCGAGTCGGCGGGCAGGCCCAGCATGCCCCCCACGGAGACGGTGTTGCTCACCATGCCGAAGATGAACTCCTCCTCCAGCACGCCGCCGTCGTACTCCACCCGGGCCTGGTAGCCCTTCAGATTGCCCAGCCGGGAAATGCCCTCCAGCACGTAGGCCAGGTGGCCGAACATGTTCTTCACCTGCTGGGGGGTGTCGTAGGCCACATCGGTGAAGGCGCCGAAGGCGGCCACATAGACGAAATACCGGTCGTTGAACCGGCCGATGTCCACCGGGCGGGGCACGCCCTCCGCCGCCGCTGCCGCCATGGCCTCGTAGCCCTTGGGCAGCTTCAGGTTGCGGGAGTAGTCGTTGGTGGTGCCGGCAGGGATGTACCCCAGCTCAGGCCGGTGGCTGACCTCCATCAGGCCGGTCACCACCTCGTGGAGGGTGCCGTCGCCGCCGCAGCAGACCAGCCGGTCAAACTCGCCCCCCAGCCATGCGGCGGTGTAGGTGGCGTCCGCCTTGCCCTGGGTGGGGCGGACGGTCACCAGCCATCCGGCCTTGGTGAAGATGTCCAGCACGTCGGCCAGCTTGGCGCGGATCTGGCCCTTTCCGGCGTGGGGGTTGTAGATAAAGAGCAGTTTCTTCATAATTCCTCCGAACAGATAAGACTGGGCGGACCCTCCGGGCTGTGGGGAGGGGGAGCGAAAAGATAGTAAAAGCTGCGGCGGTCCGTGGGGGCCGCCGCATGATGGCAAGGATCTGCATCTGTGAGAAAAATACCGGGCGGATGGAGCGGCGTTCCGACTGCCGGCAGGGGCTGAGATCCCCTGTTCAGGCCGGAGCCTCCGCCCGGAGAGTGAATGGTCCTATTATACCGTATCCTATGGGAAATGCAATCAGACTTTGCCCAGGACGGAAAAATTGTAAACCTCTGCTTGCCTTTTTCCTGAAAAAGTACTAAACTATTGCTTTAGCAATCTATTGTGTGCAAGTAAACAGAGGAGGAGTTCCCATGAACCGCAAGGCGCTCTCCGCCGCCTTTCCCGTTACCCTGCCGGTGCTGATGGGCTATCTCTCCATCGGCATCGCCTTCGGGCTGATGCTGGAGCGGGCGGGCTACAATTTTATCTGGGCGTTTTTCATGAGCCTGACCATCTACGCCGGGTCGGGCCAGTACCTGGGGGTGGAGCTGCTGGCCACTGCCGCCGGGCTGGGCACTGTGGCGGTGATGACCCTGCTCATCAACTTCCGGCACCTGGTATACGGGCTGTCCATGCTGGAGAAGTTCCGGGGCATGGGCTGGCGGAAGTTCTATATGATTTTTTCCCTCACAGATGAAACCTATGCCCTGCTGGCGGGGGCGTCCGTGCCTGTGGGCGTGCGGCCCAAGGACTTCTACTTCGCCGTGGCCATTCTGGACCACCTGTACTGGATCGCCGGGTCGGTCATCGGCGGCGTGGCCGGCGGCCTGCTGTCCATTGACATCACCGGCATTGACTTCGCCATGACCGCCCTCTTTGTGGTCATCGCGGTGGACCAGTGGAAGGCGGCCAGGGAGCACCTGCCCGCCTTCCTGGGCGCGGGCTGCACCCTGCTCTTCCTCATCCTGGTGGGGGAGGAGCAGATGCTGCTCCCCGCTCTGGGGGCCATCGTGGTGGCACTGCTCCTCCTCCGGCCCAGGCTGGACAAGGGGCAGAACGCCGCCGGAGAGGAGGCGGGCGTATGACGCCGGTGATACATGCCGTACTGGCCATCGCGGTGATGGCCGTGGTCACCTTCCTGACCCGGGCGCTGCCCTTCCTGCTCTTTGACCGGGGCGGCAATCCCCCCAAGCTGGTGCTCTACCTGGGCCGGGTGCTGCCCCCCGCCATCATCGCCATGCTCATCGTCTACTGCCTGCGGGGCCTGCGCAGCGCCAGCCTGTTCACTCCCGCCGGATGGCTGCCCCAGGTCATCGCCGTGGCGGCGGTGATCCTGCTCCACCTGTGGAAGCACAACAACCTGCTCTCCATCTTCGGCGGCACCATTCTCTATATGGTGCTGGTGCAGGTGGTATTCGTGTAATAATAAGAAGAGGCGCTGCCGGATGTCCGGCAGCGCCCCTTTCGTCTTCAGGAGAGCAGGTTGGCCATGACCGCCACCACCGGCAGGGTGACGACCGACAGCAGGGTGGACAGTGTGACCATCTGGGCGGCGGAGCCCACGTCCCGGTTGTACTGCTGGGCCAGGATGCCGCTGGTGCCTGCGGTGGGGGTGCCGGCCAGGATGACCATGGAGCAGTACACCAGGGCGGGCAGGTGGAAGGGCAGGAGCACCAGGGCGGTGATCAGGGGGATAACGATCAGCTTGAGGATGGAGGAGGCGTACAGGTCGGGCCGGCGGAAGGTGCGGCCCAGGTCGGTGGAGGCCATCTGGCCGCCGATGACCACCATGGCCAGGGGGGTGTTCAGGTCGCCCAGGAAGTCCACCGCGTTGCCCACCATGGAGGGCAACCGCAGGCCGCTGAGGAACAGCACCAACCCTACGGCCAGGCCGATGGTGCCCGGGTTGATGAGGGCCTGGCGGACCGAGATCTTCTTCTGCCCGCCCACCAGGATCACCCCGTGGGTCCACTGGAAGAGGTTGAAGGTGACGGTGGCCACCACGGCGAAGATGACCGCGCCCTCCCCCAGCACCGCCTGGAGCAGGGGCATACCCATAAAGCCGTTGTTGGCGTATACGGTGCTGAACCGGAGCACTACCCGGGTGTCCTCCGGGCTGGAGCGGAAGAGCAGGGGCACCAGAGAGCAGAACACCACGTAGTAGGCCACGGTGATGAGGAACATGATGCCGATGTTCCGGAGAAGGCCGGGGTCAGGGTCGATCTGCATGGAGCTGATGATGACGCAGGGGATGGCCACATAGAGCAGCAGGTTGGACAGCTGCCCCAGGGTGGAGGGGGAGAGACGGCCCAGCTTGGCCATCACGAAGCCCACCCCCATCAGCAGAAAGAGGGTGACCACCTGTCCCGCCACCACCAGCAGGTTGTTGAGAATATCCCACATTCCAAGGACCTCACATCCAAATCATGATATGATTCCGCGTTTGGCAGATATTATATTATTATAATCCGCTCCGACGGCGGACGCAAGGCCCAGACCTGCCCCAAAGGGCGGACCGGAAAAGAAAACGGGCGGGCGGGGATTTCCCCGCCCGCCCGGATGGGGCAGACGATCGGATGTCAGCCGGCGTTGCCGTTTCCGGCGTCGGCGGCCTTGTCGGCGGTGAGGGTGATCACGCCGTCGGCTTGAGTGGCCTGGATGCCCAGCAGGGTGTTGATGGCGCCCAGGGAGACGTAGTAGTTGCCCTGGTACAGCTCGGCGGCCACATCCACCGGCTTGCCGTCCACCAGGACGGTGATGGTGCCGGAGGCCTCAAAGGCGGGGACGGTGACGGCGGGCAGGGCGGCGGTGGTGTAAGCGGCGCCGGTGGTGATGACCACCTGGCCCTTTACCCACTCCACGTTGAAGCCGGCGGTGGTGCCCGCAAAGGCGGTGGCGATATCGCGCAGGCGGTAGAAGCCCTGAAGCTCGGCGGCGGAGTACAGCTTGCCGTTGACCACCACGTTGTTGGCCTCGTTCAGATTGATGCTCTTGTTGTAGGGGGTGGCCAGCGCGCCGGAGTTGATCTTCTCAATGTAGGCGGCCCGCTCCGGGTTGTCCAGCTGCAGGTCCACGCCGGTGATCTTCCAGTTGTTGTCCACCACGGGCTCCAGGGGATCGTGCTGGGCCAGATAGGCCACCAGCATGTCCCGCACGGAGGAGGAGGACTCCCACTCCTTCTCGCCGGAGATGATGCCCTCGTTCTTCAGGCCGGTGTACCGGTAGTCGTTGACGCACAGGGTCAGGGTCATGTCGTCGGTGAGGGGCGCTCCCTTGAAGGTCACGTTCTCGATCCGCTGCCCGGCGGGCTTGGACAGGTTGACCTCGTAGTTCAGGCCGCAGAAGTGGTCGTGGAGATAGCCGGCCTTGTCGGGGTTGAAGGAGATGTTGATGTCCCCGGGTTGCCACTGGTTCCAGCACTCGGCGGCCCACTCCATGTAGGCCTTCATCTCCGCGCCGGTCACCTTCACGGTGTAGAGCACGTTGGGGTACTTGTAGATGTCGAACATGTTGCCGTAGTTCAGGTCGCCCTTCTTCAGGTCGCTGGTGTCCTTGAACAGGGCCACGGCGGTCACGTCGGCGCCCGAGTTCTCCAGCTGGACGGTGCCGATCAGGTCGATGACGGCGGTGTCCATGATGCGCCCGGCGGGGATGCCCTTGATCTCGTTGACGGGCTGGAAGTCGGCGGCGGCGTGGCCCAGCACGTTGTCCTGGATGAAGGACACGGTCTTCTCCTGGGCGGTCTTGATGGCGGGCACGCTGCGCAGGCCCTGGTCGGGAGCCACGTCCTTCATGGACACGGTCTCCACGGTGGCGGAGGTGATCTCCTTGTCGGCGTTGAGGGTCAGGTCGTAGCGGACCACCTCGCCGGCGTTGTTCTTGGTCTCGCCCACGGGGATGGTGTCGTTGTTGATGTAGCTGGTGTGGGTGTGGCCCATCTGGAGCACGTCCACCTCGGGGCACTTTTCCAAAATGGTCTTGGCGGCGTCGGCGCCGTCGGTGGAGTACTCGGCCTCCAGACCGGCGTGGGCGCAGACCATGATCACGTCGGCCTTGCTGCCGATCTCCTTGATGCACGCGGCCACGGCGTCGGCCAGAGGCTCAAAGGTCAGGGAGTCCACGCCCTGCTTGGTGCCGTCCCAGCGGGGGATGTTGGGGGTGTCCACGCCGATGATGGCCACCTTCACGCCGCCCCGGTCCACAATGGTGTAGCCCGCGCCGGTGAGGTAGGAGCCGTCGGCGTTCTTGATGTTGGCGGCCAGCACGGGCATGTCCGCCTGGGCGATGATGGACTTGAGCTTGTCCACACCGAAGTTGAACTCATGGTTGCCCAGGGTCCAGGCGTCGTACTTCATGTAGTTCAGGGCCGCCGGGACAGGGTGGTTGGCGGTGTCCTTGGAGTAGAGGTCGTCGGTCATGATGGTGCCCTGGATGGTGTCGCCCACGTCCACCAGAATGGTGTTGGGGTTCTCCGCCCGCACCTGGCTGACGTAGGTGGACACCCGGGCCAGACCGTCCCCGGTGCTCTCCTTCATATCCTCATAGGAGTAGCCCCAGATGTTGCCGTGGGTGTCCGAGGTACCGATGATAGTGATGTGGGTCTCGCCGGTGCCGGCGGCCAGGGCCGCGGGGACCAGGGAGACCAGCAGGGCCGCGGCCAGCAGCCCGGCCAGCAGGGTACGGATGCCGCTTCGTCTCTGTTTCATGTTCATCGCTCCTTCTGTCCGTTGTGTAATTTCAGATCCTGAGATCTGTCCCAACTACATTGTAGATGTTTTATACAAAGCACGCAATAGACAGGTGAGGATTTATATGCAATTTTGCGGCTGGCGGTTGGGCCCGCCGGGCGCGCCGCCCGGGGAATGCCGGACGGCCCGGGGGCCGCACCCTGCCAAATACCGGACAGGCTTTCAAAAATCAGAAGGATAGGGGGGCTTTTCCGCCGGATTTCTCCCCTTTGACCGCTGTTTATCCCCCAATGTCGTTGACAAGGGGCGCGGGGAGTGGCTATACTACCCCTGTAATGAAAGAAAAGAAAGGAAGAATTGCGTTGACCTCCAAGCGTAAAGGCAGGCGGGGATATCTCCGTATCTTTGCCTCTTACTACCGGCCGCACTGGAAGCTCTTTGCCCTGGACATGGTGTGTGCCCTGCTCATCTGTATCGTGGACCTGGCCTTCCCCTACTTCTCCCGGCTGGCCATGAAGGACCTGCTGCCCCAGAAGCTGTTCGCCACCTTCTTCACCGTCATGGCCGTGCTGGCGGCGGCCTATGTGCTCAAGGGCGTGTTCTACTACATCGTCACCTACTGGGGCCACCTGCTGGGCGTGCGGATGGAGGCGGACATCCGCCGGGACCTGTTCGGCCACATGCAGGACCTGTCCTTCTCCTTCTACGACAAGAACCGCACCGGCCAGCTCATGAGCCGGGTCACCGGCGACCTCTTTGAGATCACCGAGCTGGCCCACCACGGCCCCGAGGACCTGTTCATCTCCGTGGTCACCCTGGCGGGCGCCTTCATCATCATGCTCACCATCCGGTGGGAGCTGGCCCTGATTGTGTTCGCGGTGGTGCCCCTGTTCGCCCTGTTCACCATCTTCCAGCGCAAGCGGATGATGCGCTGCTCCACCGAGGTGAAGGCCAAGCTGGCGGGCATCAACGGGGAGGTGGAGTCCTCCATCTCCGGCATGCGCACCGCCAAGGCCTTTGCCAACGAGGACGCCGAGAGCGCCAAGTTCGCCGCCGCCAACGACCAGTTCCGCAACGCCAAGCGGGGCTACTACAAGGCCATGGCCACCTACCAGTCCGGCCTGGAGCTGGCCATGGGCATGATGAGCGTGCTGGTGATCGCCTTCGGCGGCATGCTCATCATGCAGGGAAAGATGGACCTGGCCGACCTGACCGCCTTCTCCCTCTACGTCACCACCTTCATCACCCCCATCCGCAAGCTGTCCGCCTTTGTGGAGCAGTTCATGCAGGGCATGGCGGGCTTCAAGCGGTTCGTGGAGCTGATGGACGTGGAGCCCGAGATCCAGGACGCCCCCGACGCCGCCGACCTGACCGACGTGAAGGGGGACATTCTGGTGGACGACGTGACCTTCCGGTATGAGTCCTCCGCCGAGGATGTGCTCTCCCATGTGAACCTCCACGTCCGTCCCGGCGAGACGGTGGCGGTGGTGGGCCCCTCCGGCGGCGGCAAGTCCACCCTGTGCCAGCTCATCCCCCGGTTCTACGACGTGACCGAGGGCCGCATCCTGGTGGACGGCCACGACGTGCGCACCCTGAAGCAGCACTCCCTGCGGGAGCACATCGGCATCGTCCAGCAGGACGTGTTCCTCTTCGCGGGCACCATCTACGACAACATCCGCTACGGCCGCCCCGACGCCACCAACGCCGAGATCGTGGCGGCGGCCAAGCTAGCGGAGATCTACGACGACATCATGGACATGCCCGACGGCTTCCAGACTCAGGTGGGCGAGCGGGGCGTCATGCTGTCCGGCGGCCAGAAACAGCGGGTGTCCATCGCCCGCATCTTCCTGAAAAACCCGCCCATTCTCATCCTGGACGAGGCCACCTCCGCCCTGGACTCGGTCACCGAGGACCACATCCAGTCCGCCTTTGACGCCCTGGCGGAGGGACGCACCACCCTGATCATCGCCCACCGGCTGTCCACCATCCGCTCCGCCTCCCGCATCATCGTCATCGACGGCGCGGGCATCAAGGAGGAGGGGACCCACCAGGAGCTCCTGGCGGCCGGCGGGGAGTACGCCCGGCTGTGGAACGCCCAGAGGGGCGGACAGACAGCCTGACTTTTCCACCACGGAGGTATTTTTTGTGCATAAATTCAGACGTTTCGGCCTGATGGCCCTGGTACTCACCCTGCTGCTCCTGACCGGCTGCGGAAAGGAGACCGTCGCCGCCGGCGGCTTTGCCGGCTTGGGCGGACGGGCCCGGGAACTGACAGAAGAGGAGACCGCCGCCGCCCGGGAGATGCTGGAGGCCCAGCTGGGCCTGCTGTCCGGAAAGGTGACGGAGGAGGAGTATAACGCCTGCATGGACCTGATGGAGCAGCTCTGGCCCCTGCGCCAGGAGCGGCTGGCCAAGGACGAGTGGGAGAAATCCACCCAGGAGCAGCGGCTTGTGGACAAACTCAACGGCCTCTATGAGGAGTACACCGGCCGCTACATCGGGGAGGCGGGCTCCTGGGCCCCGCCGGAGGACCTGGAGTCCAGGACCCTGGCCGCCTTTGCCATCACGCCGGACGGAGGCCTCCGGGCCGAGGACGGCGCAGCCGCTGCCGCCGCCGGCCAGAGCGGGTACACCGAGGCGGACTATCAGGCCCTGTGGGAGGAGATGAAGACCATCCTGCCCCGGGACGCCTGGGAGGACTTCACCCGCTTCATCGTGTTCACCGACGGGCCGGACGAGACCCTGGCCTATGTCCAGCAGGCGGACGACGAGGGCACCAAGTGGGAGATCGCCGTGGACCCGGTGGACGGGGGAGACGGCCAGACCTTCACCGAGACGGTGATCCACGAGTACAGCCACTACCTGACGCTCAACGCCCAGCAGGTGAAGTACACCACCCGGCAGACCGCCTCCACCTACAACGAGGCGGGCATGGTGTGCCGGGAGGGGTCCTATCTGGACGACTTCTACCAGCAGTTCTGGACCGGGTACCTGGACGACCGCCTGTCCGACCCGGAGAGCTACAATTTTTTCCTCCGCCATGAGGACGACTTTGTCACCAGCTACGCCGCCACCAATCCCTCGGAGGACATCGCCGAGAGCTTCACCTATTTTGTCCTCCAGGACGAGCCACGGCCGGGGGACGCGGTGTGGGAGCAGAAGCTGAATTTCTTCTTCGACTACCCCGAGATGGTGTCCATCCGGTCGGATATCCGGGCCTGCCTGGGCCTGTCCTGACAGCAAAGTCCCCTGCAAGCCGCACTGAGCGGATTGCAGGGGACTTTTTTGCCTATCAATACCGGTTCACCCAGCCCGAGATGAGCAGGGTGGGCACCAGCCACATGACCATGAAGATCAGCAGGTTGGCGGGGGAGAGGGAGGCGTAGGACTCCCCGAAGGTGAGATAGAAGGCCAGCAGTACGCCGATGGCCGAGCCCACGGAGGCCAGGGCCGCGCTGCCCCGCACCGCCTGCCGCAGCCTGCGGCCCCCCACCACCGCCTCGGAGAAGGGGCCCAGCCCCTCCCGGCAGAGGACGGCGCACAGGGTGTCGCTGTGCTCCTGGTCCGGGTCGGACAGCTCGGTCCGCCGGGCCATCTCGGGGAACTCCATCTTCTCCACCGGCAGCTTGAACCGCTGGCGGAGCATGGCGGGAATCAAGTTGAAGTCCCGGGTGCACAGCACCGGGCCGATCTTGTTGCGGATCAGGGCGGTGAGGGCGGGCCGCACCGCGCCGTGGAGGTTGTAGTTCAGGGCGAACAGCCCGGCCAGCTCCCCGTCAATGGCGCAGAACACCGCGTTCTTCACGTTGAGGCCCTGGGGCAGGGCCACCTCCATCAGGTGCATGAAGGCCGCGGAGCCCACCAGGATCTGCTCCCCCCGAATGTCGGCGGCCAGGCCGCCCTCGCACCGCTCGAAGGCGGAACAGCGGCGGTAGATGGCCCCCTGGGAGCGGAGCAGGTCGTGAAAGATCTTGTCCAGGCCGCTGCCCGAGTCCCGGATCAGGGTGGCGGTGACGGCCACCACCTTCTCCACGGAGAAATTGCCGAAGATCTTGATGCCGTTGAGGGCCACGGCTCCCGGGGGGAAGAGGTCGGCGTCGGTGAGGAGGATGCCCGCGCCGTTGCCGCCGGCCACGCCGTCCCAGCCCGCGATGGCCGCGCCCACGCCGGACAGGCGGCGGCACAGGCTGTTCCAGGGCATGCCGAAGCACAGCGCCGCCGAAAAGGAGGCGGCCGCCGTCAGGGTGGCGGACAGGCACCAGAGGATGAGCTCAGGCCGCTGCCGGCCCAGGGAGGACAGGATGGAGAAGAGAAACGCGGCGATAAAGAGCAGGGGGGAAGTGATACGGAAGATCCGCTGGGCGCCGTCGGCCCCCTGGATCTGGCTGCCGAAGCCCGCAGGCTCCCCCGACCACTTGGTATAGGCCTCCCGGCCGTTCCACTTGCCCGGGTCCAGGGTGACCAGATAGGGCTCGTGGGCCGAGGCGGCGGTGCGGCAGGCGCTGCGCTGGCCCTGGAGCTTGAGCACCGTGCCCCACATGGTCAGGCCCAGGGCCAGGGCGGACACGGCGCAGTAGGGCAGCTGGCCCTCCCGGCCGCCCAGGGAGATCATGGTGAGGGCGTCGGCCAGGGTGGCAATGCAGGAGAAGGACACCAGGGTGTCCATGCCCATCTGGAGCCGCAGCAGGTGGAACAGCCCCCGCAGCAGCACGTCGATGCCCAGCAGCATGGCCACCCCCAGCATGCCCGCCAGGGTGTACACCTGGAGCTCATAGGAGCTGGAGAGCATGCCGGGCAGGGGCAGGCCGAAGAAGGGGGCCAGGGTCAGGTAGAGCAGGGGCAGGGACAGCAGCAGCACCATGGTGGTGCGCATCCGCAGGAACTTGAGGCCCCGGCCGTACCGCTTGAACAGCTCCGCCGGGGGGATGTCGGGGGCGGGAGGGATGACCCGCCGGGGCGGGCGGATGCGGAAGGGAGGGCGCTCCTCCTCCCGGTCCACGCCGGGGAGATACTGCTCCGCCCGGCGGACCTCCTCGTCGTTCTCGATGCCCTCCTCCTCGAACATGTGGTCGGCGTACTCGTCGGCCTTCCGGCGCAGGGCGTCCAGCTTGGCGGAGAAAAAGGACTTCTCCTCTGCGCTGTCCCCGTCCCCATCGCCGTCGCCGGGCGCTGGGGCGGAGTCGTCCTCTTCCGGCGCCTCCTCCTCCGGCTCTTCCGGTTCTTCCGGCTGGCCGGTCCGGCCGTGCGCCTGGTTCTTGCCGGGGAAGGGGGTCACAGGCTCGTCGTCCCCGTCCTCCTCCGGCTGGGGCGCGGGGCGGAGCCGCCGGCCGGGAAAGCGCACCACGTTGTTGCCCGCCTCCTTCCGCCGGCCTGCCCGGTGCTCCGGGGGCAGGTCCTGCTGGGGAATGACGGGCAGGGGGATGGTGTCGTCGTCCAGGCCGCTCTCACGGCGGTCCCGGTACTCGGCCAAAATCTCCTCCAGGGTGAATTCCGGCGTGGGACCGCCATGTCTATTCAGTTCGTCGTCCCGATCCTTCGGCATAGGGCCTTCGTCCTTTTTCTGGGGTGTGGTTGGGGCAGGGCGGGGTTACAGCCCCCGCTGGCGCACCGCCTCGTACAGCAGAATGGCCGCCGCGGCGCTGGCGTTGAGGGAGTTGAGCCTGCCCTTCATGGGGATGCTGACCTTGAAGTCGCACTGCTGGGACACCAGACGGCCCATGCCGTCCCCCTCGCTGCCGATGACAATGGCGGCGGGGCCCTTCAGGTCGGCGTCGTAGAGGTTGGTGTCCCCGTCGGCGGCGGTGCCGAAGATCCACAGGCCCTCGTCCTTGAGCTCCTTGAGCAGGGCGGTCAGGTTGGGCACCCGGGCCACCGGCACGTAGGACACCGCGCCCGCCGAGGTCTTGGCCACCACGGCGGTGAGCCCGGCGGAGCGCCGCTTGGGGATGATGACCCCGTGGGCTCCGGCGCACTCGGCGGTGCGGATGACCGCGCCCAGGTTGTGGGGGTCGCTCAACTCGTCGCACACCACGATGAGAGGGGGCTCCCCCTTCTCCCGGGCGGCGTTGAGGATGTCGTCCACGGTGGCGTACTCCCGCACGGCGGCTATGGCCACCACCCCCTGGTGGGCGTGGGTACGGCTCATGCCGTCCAGCTTCCGCCGGTCGGCCTCCACCACCACGATGCCCTTGTCCCGGGCCGTGGAGGCGATATGGCCCAGGGTGGCATCGGTCTCACCCCTGGCCAGGAAAATCTTGTCGATGGGCGTACCCGCCCGGAGGGCCTCCATGACCGCGTTGCGGCCCTCGATCATGCCGTCGGCCTCGGCCTCCGGCTCTCTTCTGCGGTCCTTCTGCTCTCGCATGGCATGTCCAGCCTTTCTGTTCAGTCCATAGATAGAAACAGTATAGCACATTCCACTGTAGAGAAAAAGACAAAAATCCCCGCCGGATGAAAAAAACGCCGTCCGTCAGGGGGAAAATTCCCGCCGCGAACCCTACCCTTCATAGAAAGTTTACAGCTTTCCGCCGGGGGCTTCCTTGTAATTCATAGTTGTCTGTGGTAAAATGACAGACAGTTTCCACTAAGAAATATCCTGATTTTCCGGCCTTTGCCGGTTCGGGATTCTGAGAACAAGGAGGGCAAAGTGTTGAAGCCCGATAACCAGAAACGCAACAACCAAAACGGCGGCGGCCCCAACAACAAGAAAAATCTTGTGGGGCTCATCTCCATCATCCTCTGGGCGCTGATTCTGACGCTGCTGCTCCAGTCCGCCTTCTCCCTCTTCGAGGGGTCGGACCACGTGGAGATCCCCTACTCCACCTTCCGGGAGTGGGTGCGGCAGGACTACGTGGAGAGCGTGGACGTCCAGAGCAACCAGCTGGTCATTGACCTGAAGAACGGCCTGGGCGCGGTCCAGAAGACCAAGGACGGGGACGTGACCATCATCGACCTGACCACCGGGGAGGCCCCGGCGGAGGACTGGACGCCCCCCCAGACCAGCGACAGCCAGAGCACCGGCAATCAGCTGACCCAGCAGGTGGGCGGCCTGGCCCTGCTGACCCAGCAGACGGGCGCCTACACCTCGGCGGTCACCGCGCCCCCCTTCAACGACTTCTCCATCATCGACCTGCTGGATGAGCACGGCGTGGAGTACGGCACCGCCGTGGTCAGCAGCAGCACCGTCATCCTCAGCGCCCTGGTGCAGATGGTCCTGCCCTTCATCATCATGGTGGTGGCCATGGTGTTCCTGTTCCGCTTCATGTCCAGCAAGATGGGCGGCGGCGGCCTGGGCGGCGTGGGCAAGGCCAACGCCAAGGTGTACGTGGAGAAAAAGACCGGCGTCACCTTCAAGGATGTGGCCGGTCAGGACGAGGCCAAGGAGAGCCTGGTGGAGATCATCGACTTCCTCCACAACCCCCAGAAGTACACCGAGATCGGCGCCAAGCTGCCCAAGGGCGCATTGCTGGTGGGCCCTCCGGGCACCGGCAAGACCCTGCTGGCCAAGGCCGTGGCAGGCGAGGCCAACGTGCCCTTCTTCTCCATCTCCGGCTCCGACTTTGTGGAGATGTACGTGGGCGTGGGCGCCAGCCGTGTCCGCGACCTGTTCAAGGAGGCCAGCAAGATGGCCCCCTGCATCGTGTTCATCGACGAGATCGACACCATCGGCAAGAGCCGCAACGACCGCTTCTCCGGCGGCAACGACGAGCGGGAGCAGACCCTCAACCAGCTGCTGGCCGAGATGGACGGCTTTGACCCCACCAAGGGCGTCATCCTGCTGGCCGCCACCAACCGGCCCGAGGTGCTGGACCAGGCTCTGCTCCGCCCCGGCCGGTTTGACCGCCGGATCATCGTGGACCGGCCCAACCTGGCCGGCCGTCTGGCCACCCTCCAGGTCCACACCCGCAACATCCGCCTGAGCGACGACGTGGACCTGAAAAAGATCGCCATCGCCACCGCGGGCACCGTGGGCGCGGACCTTGCCAACCTGGTCAACGAGGCCGCCCTCCGGGCCGTGCGTATGGGCCGCAAGGCCGTCAACCAGCAGGACCTGCTCACCGCCTTTGAGCTGGTCATCGCCGGCACCGAGAAAAAGGGCAGCGTGCTCACCGAGTTCGAGAAGAAGCTGGTGGCCTACCACGAGGTGGGCCACGCCATGGTGGCCTACAAGCAGAAGAACTCCGAGCCGGTGCAGAAGATCACCATCGTGCCCCACACCCAGGGCGCCCTGGGCTACACCCTCCTCATGCCCGAGGAGGACAAGACCGAGCTGCGCACCCGGGATGAGCTGCTGGCCAAGATCACCGTGTCCATGGGCGGCCGTGCCGCCGAGCAGGTGGTGCTGAACACCATGACCAACGGCGCGTCCCAGGACATCCAGGACGCCACCAGCGTGGCCCGCAGCATGGTCACCCTGTACGGCATGAGCGACCGCTTCGGCATGATGGGCCTGGCCTCCCGCCGCAGCCAGTATCTGGACGGCGGATACGGCATGGACTGCGCCCAGAACACCGCCGCCGACGTGGACGCCGCCGTCCACGACATCCTGGAGGAGTGCTACCGCCAGGCCGTCCAGGTCATCAAGGATAACCGGGAGGACATGGACAAGGTGGTGGCCTACCTGCTGGAGAAGGAGACCATCACCGGCGCGGAGATGATCGCCATCCTGGAGGGCCGGGACCCGTCCCAGGCGGACAATTATGCCGCCATGCTGGAGCGGGAGGAGGCCCGCCGGGCCGCCAAGGAGGTCAAGACCCCCGACGTGATCCCCATGCCCGGGGAGACGGAGGACAGCTCCGCCGGGAACAGCCAGATTCCCCCCGAGGGCAAGCCCCGCTCCGGCGGAGACGGGGAGCTGCCCCACTGATACCGTACGCTTCAGAGGCCGGGCCGTGTGGTCCGGCCTCTGTCTGTTCTGGGCGGAACGCAAAAGAGGGCGACGCAGATTCCCTGTTTACCTTCCCGCCCTTTTCATGTACAATAAAGGATACCTGATTGGACAAGCTTTCTCTGGAGGTGATTGCATGGCGGCGAATCTGTTTCTTCCCGGCGGGGTGGTGGCCATGCCCGCCGAGGCGGCGGACCGGCTCATCGCGTCGGGCAGCGGAGATGCGGCCCTGCTCTACCTCTGGCTGCTGCGGAAAAACGGCGCCGCCTCTCTGGAGGAGGCGGGCAATGCCCTCCGCTGGGACGGCGGGCGGCTGACTACCGCCTGGGACGTGCTCTCCGGCAAGGGCCTGGCCCCCGCCATGCCCCAGGCCGCGCCCCAGCCCCAGCAGGAGGAGCCGCCGGAGTACACCGCCGAGGACATCGCCCGGGAGCTGGAGGACCAAAATTCCTCCTTCCCCGCTCTGGTGGGGGAGGTCCAGCGGCGGCTGGGCAAGATCCTGTCCACCGCCGACCTGAAGACCCTCTACACCCTCTACGACTTCCTGGCCCTGCCGGCGGAGGTGATCTGCCTGCTGGTGAGCTGGTGTGTGGAGGAGATGGAGCGGAAATACGGCCCCGGCCGCAAGCCCCGCATGAGCCAGATCCGCAAGGAGGCCTTTGTGTGGCGCCGTCTGGGGGTGGACACCGACCAGGCCGCCGACGCCTACATCAAGCGCCAGGCAGAGCTGCGCACCCGGGAGGGCCAGGTGCTCTCCCTGCTGGGCATCACCGGCCGCCCGGCGGTGGACGGGGAGCGGAAGTATATCGCCGCCTGGACCGACATGGGCTTTGGGGACGAGGCCATCCGCATGGCCTACGAGCGGACGGTGCTGAAAAAGCAGACCATGAGCTGGCCCTATATGAACTCCATCCTCCGGTCCTGGCACCAGAAGGGGCTCCACACCCCCGCGGAGATCGAGACCGGGGACGCCGCCCCCATGCGCACCCCCGGGCCCAACGCCCCTGCGCCCTCCGGGCCGGGTTCCGACCGGGACGCGGGCCATATGACCGATGACATCCAGTGGATGAAGGACTTTCTGGCCCGCCAGAAGTCGGAACAGGGAGGGAACTGAGCCATGGCCTATGAACAGAACGTGCTCCGCCGAGCCACTGAGCGGCTGGAGGACCGGCGCCGCCGCCGGGAGGAACAGCAGAACGCCCGCAGGCGGGAGATCTACGCCGCCATCCCCCGGGTGGCCGAGATCGACCGGCAGCTGCGCCGCACCATCGTGGACATCATCGCCGCCTCCCTCCGGCAGGGCAGCGACCCGGTGCCCGCCATCGGGGCGGTGCGGGACAAGAACCTGGACCTCCAGGCCGAGCGGGCCGAGCTGCTGGTGGCCCACGGCTACCCCGCCGACGCCCTGGACGACAAGCCCGCCTGCCCCAAGTGCAACGACACCGGCTGGCGTGGGGCGGTCATGTGCCAGTGCCTGAAAAACCTGTGCGCCCAGGAGCAGATCAAGGAGCTGTCCAAACTGCTGGACCTGGGGGAGCAGTCCTTCGACACCTTCTCCCTGGACGTGTACTCCCCCTCCCCCTGGCGGGGCAGCGGCATCTCCCCCCGGGAGAACATGGAGATGGTCTACGAGATCTGCCTCAACTACGCCCAGAAGTTTGGCCGCTTCTACTTCAACAACCTGTTCCTCTCCGGCGCGCCGGGGCTGGGCAAGACCTTCCTGTCCGCCTGCATCGCCCGCACCGTGTCGGAGAACGGGTTCTCCGTGGTGTACGATACGGCGGTGAATATCTTCTCCCGGTTTGAGGACAGAAAGTTCTCCCGGGACGCCGAGGACACCCGGGAGGCCCGGGACGAGACCCGGCGCTACCTGTCCTGCGATCTGCTGATCCTGGACGACCTGGGCAGCGAGATGACCACACCCTTTGTCCAGTCCGCACTGTACACCCTCATCAACAGCCGCCTCACCGCCGACCGGCGGACCGTCATATCCTCCAACCTGTCCATGGAGGACGTGCGGCGGCGGTACGCCCCCCAGATCGCCTCACGGCTGGAGGGGGAATACCGGGTGCTCCCCTTCTTCGGAGAGGACATCCGCCTGCTGCGCAAGCAGAAGAGCTGAGCATGGCCGCGCTCCGGCAGAATTTCTGCCGGAGCGCGGTTTTTGCTGCCTGTGTGGTTGACATGTGTAGACCGATATGGTACATTAGGGTTACAAGAGTAGACCAAAAGGGGGAAATCGTATGGAGCGGGTCAATCTGTCCGCCGGAGAGTGGCGGGTGATGGAGGAGCTCTGGAAAGCGCCGGCCACCCTGATGGAGCTGGTGCGGGCCCTGGGTGAGAGCGCCGGATGGGCCAAGAGCACCGTGTCCACGGTGGTGCGCCGGATGGAGGATAAGGGGCTCATCCGGGCGGAGCAGGAGGGACGGGCCAAGGTGTTCTGCCCGGCCGTTGCCCGGGAGGAGGCCGCCGTGGCGGAGACCGAGTCCCTGCTCTCAAGGGTATACCATGGCAGCGTGGGCCTCATGGTGAGCACCCTGCTGCAAAACCGCCGTATCTCCAGGGAGGAGCTGAAGGAGCTTCAGGCCCTGTTGGACCAGGGAGAGGAGGAGCAGACATGACGGAAATCCTGGTGACCTCGTCTGTGCTCATCGTGGTCATCGCCCTGCTGCGGCTGGCGCTGCGGGGGAAAATCAGCCAGCGGGTACAGTACGCCCTGTGGCTGCTGGTGGCAGTCCGGCTGCTGGTGCCGGTGAGCTTTGTCAGCAGCCCGGTGAGCGTGATGAACGCGGTGGAGCCGGTGACGGAGACTATCCAAATCAGCCGCACAGAGCAGCAGTTCCCCGCCGGGACAGGGCAAATCCAGAACGTCACCGGAGGGAACGCCACGCCCCAGACCGGCAAGGTAACCACGCCGTCCCGGCCCCAGACCGGGGAGACGGCCCAGATTCAGCCCACGGAGCCGGGTGTTGAACTGGGAACAGTCCTCCGCTGGGTGTGGCTGGCGGGCGCGGTCGTGGTGGGCGGCTGGTTTCTGTTGAGCAATCTGGTGTTCCGGCGCAGGCTGGTGCGCTCTGCCCGGCCTCTGGCCGGTGCGGACTGTCCCCTGCCGGTGTATGTGTCCGCCGGCGCGCCGTCCCCCTGTCTGTCCGGACTGGTGCGACCCGGTATCTATCTGACCCCCGACTGCCCCACCGAGGGCCCCGGACTGAAGCACATTCTGGCCCACGAGCTGACCCACCGCCGACAGGGCGACCAGTTCTGGGCCCTGGTGCGGTGTCTCTGCCTGGCCCTCTACTGGTTTAATCCCCTGGTGTGGCTGGCGGCGGCCCTGTCCCGGCGGGACTGTGAGCTGTCCTGCGACGAGGGGGCCATCAGGCTGCTGGGTGAGGGGGAGCGGACGGCCTACGGCCGCACCCTGCTGTCCCTGGTGACCACCGGCTCCAACCCCACCGAGCTGCTGCGGACGGCCACCACCATGTCCTCGGGAGCCAGAGGGCTGCGGGAGCGGATCGCCCTCATTGCAAGGAAGCCCAGGCGGGCGGCGGGGGTGCTGGCGGCAGCCCTGGTCGTTGTGGCGGTGGCGGTGGGGTGCACCTTCACCGGGGCCCAGCCCCAGGAGACCCCCGAGCCCTCCCCTACCGGAGAGATTCAAAGCCCCGGCCCGTCCCCCACGGAGGGAACAGAGCCGGACAACTCCGCCGTGCTGGTGGATGATTTCAGCTATACCGGCATCCACCGGGACGTGACCTATTACCCAGACGCCCCTGCCGACGGCTCGGAATTTGATGAGAGCACCGCCCGCACCTATACCATTGTCCTCTGCCAGCCCGTGACCCAGGGCGAGGGGGGTATCTGGTGCGTGGAGCGGTGGTACGACGAAAAGGGAGAGCGGCATTTTGTCCTGCCCGACACCGACCTGCCCGCTGAGGAGTTCTACGCCCAGTGTCAGGCCCAGGCCGACGAGACAGGCAGCACCGGCAGCCCCTGGGCGGACCTGGACCCCAACTGGGCCCTGAGCGATTTTGTGGAGCGGACCTTTTTGGCGGACGCCGCCCCGGAGGGGGACGGCAGCGAGCCCCAGTCCGTCGGCTTCACCTACCGGATGGGCGAGGACTACCTGGCCGACCGGGGCGGAACCCGGGAGACCGGTGCCCGGCCCGCCGCTTCCACAGACATTGAGCAGGCGATGGAGAAGCTGTTTCCAGATGGCAGCACCATTGTCCTGACGCTGGAGCGCCGCAGCGGCGGCGAAAATACGCGCAAGACCGTGACGGCCGATCCATCTAATGCGGCTCGTGTGTTGGCATGGGCGGATTGGAGCTATGTGAATGCCCCGGCGGAGGAGCCGGAGTGTGATACGTCCATCTATATCAGCGGCACCGGAGAACTGAGCAGTGACGGAGACTGGTTCCGGTTCTATGTGGGCAGCGGCCTGGTCCGCCTGCACACCGGCGGCACGGATACCTGGTATTACGGCCAGTCCGACGGCCAGGAGTACGACGCGGGAACAGAGGCCAGGCAGTGCTACGACAGTGTCGAGTATAAGGAGGCAGTAGCCGCGACTATTGTCACACCTGAGATGCTGGAGGAGGCCAGAGAGAAGTACGACATTCCGCCGGTGGATGATGACCCGGCCCATCAGGACTTCGCCCTGGTGGCCTGGGTGTGGAGCGAGCAGCTGGCGGAGAACCTGCGGAAGCTGGAGCCGGACAGCCAGTACGCGGTGCTGGATGCCCAGGTGTATAGTGCGGAACTGGGCAGCCCACCGGACATCAACGCCTGTGAGCCGGGAGTAGAGGACAGCTTTGTTTTTATCCAGTTTCTGGCCATCCGGGTGGCTGATTTGGATCATACCCCCTATCAGGCGGGCAGCGGTCTCGTGGAAATTGAGGATGGCCCTTATACCGGCTGGTATAGATGGGGGATGTTCCGGGGCATGGAGAAGCAGGGGGACAACTGGGTGTGCACCGGAGGCTTTACCGGCTGAACCCAATAAAGCGCCGGGGGCGCTGCATTTGCAGCGGCCCCGGCCGTTTTGCATCGTTATGCGCTCTGTTTTTCCCCAAACAGCTTCTTCAGGAAGGACAGCTTTTTGGTGAAGAGCTTCACCAGCTGGCCCACCAGCAGGGCGGAGATGACGGTGCCCTCCCGGACGCCGTTGAGCTTGTGGAAGGCAAAGAGGGCGATGATGGCGGCAATGACCGTGAGGGTGCTGTCAAAGATGACCTTCACGTTGCCGAACTGGCCCTTGCTCTTCCGGCTCAGGGCCCGGACGAAGGCCTCGCCGGGGAGCATGATCACGTCGGCAAGCACCTCCAGGGTGATGCCCAGAGACATGACCGCGCAGCCGATGGCCAGGTAGAGCACGCTCATGGGATAGGGGCCGCCGTACTGGGATGGAATGAGGGAGAGAGCCTCATCCATGCACAGGCTGAAGAAGATGGTGGCGGGGATCTGGAGGGCCTGCTTCCAGGTGAAGCGCCGCACCAGCAGCGCCTCGCCCACCAGAAAGAGCATATTGAACGCAAAGGTGTACACCCCCATGGTGATGGTCACCGTGTGTCCCGCCACGGTGACAGGGGGCGTGATCAGGCTGAGGACAAAGGGAGTGGAGGAGATGGGGGAGGTGCCCAGTCCGGCCCGGGTGATGAAGGAAATTCCGGTGGCGCACACCAGCACGCCCGCCAGGAACATGAGGTAACGCTTGCAGGTCTCGGTTTTTGACATGATGTCTCGCCTCATTTTTGTCATTTTTGCCCGGGATTGGAAAGGACGCCTGGAAGAGGGGCTCTGGGCCGCAGACGCCCAGAGCCCCTGAATTGGGTTGCGCGTTTGTTCTTACTTCACAAGATAGCCGTAGTCCTTGCGCACGGCCAGGATCAGCTGCCGCAGGTCCTCATACAGGCCGCAGGCGGGGTCGGTGACGTTGTACTCCTTCACCGCGCCGCCCAGACGGACGGTGCACACGCCGGAGCCGTCGCCGTGAGGCAGCCAGCCGTCGTTGGTGCTGTTGTCAAAGTCCTCCCGGCTCCAGAACAGGGTGAACTTGTCCTTATAGGGCCGGCTGTCGTAGGGGCAGAAGATGGCGCAGTTGCCGCACTCGTTGCACATGCCGTCCACGTGGATGATCTGCCGCATCCGCTTGCCGGGCACCGCGATGGCGATGTTGGCCCGGTTGGGGCACACCTCGGTACAGGTCTCGCACACGGTGGAGCAGCCCAGGCAGCGGGTGTCGGGGCAGGTGGTCTCAGTGCGCAGGTCCCCGTGCTTGGACAGGGGCTTGTTGTAGTTGGGGTGGACGTTCTTGTCCACATCCAGGTCGGGGTTCATGCCGGCGATGGCCTGGGCGGCGGCGGTGGCGTCGGCAATGGCCTCCACCACAGTGGCGGGGCCCCGGCGGGCGTCGCCCACGGCGTACACGTTGGCCACGCCGGTGGCCATGGTCTCATTGACCACGGGGCGGCCCTTCTTGTCCAGAGCCACGCCGTTGGCGGCAAACAGGGCGTCGTCCACATGCTCGCCCACGGCGGTGATGACGGTATCGGCGGGCACCTCAACGGTGCGGCCGGTGTCCACCGGGCTGCGGCGGCCGGAGGCGTCCCGGTCCCCCAGCTCCATAACGGAGCAGGTGAGCACGCCGTCCTTCACGCCCACAGGGGCCAGCAGCTCCAGGAACTCCACGCCGTCGTCCATGGCCATGTGGAGCTCTTCCTCGTCGGCGGGCATGTTCCGCTGGTCGCGGCGGTACACCAGGCGCACGTTCTCCACGCCGGGGATGCGCTTGGCGGCACGGGCGGCGTCCATGGCGGTGTTGCCGCCGCCCACCACCACCACGTTGGCGCCCAGCTTCAGGGTGTCGGGGGCCTTTTTGGCCTGCTCCAGGAAGGCGATAACGTTCATGGCCTGGCCGTACTGGAGGCGGGCGTCGCCCGGCTTCCAGGCGCCGGTGGCGAAGATGACGTGGGTGAAGCCCTGGTCGAACAGGCTCTGGGCGGAGGAAATTTCCACGCCGGTCTGGAACTGGGCGCCCATGGCCTTGGCCAGGGCGATGTCGGCGTCAATGGCGTCGTCCCCGATGCGGAAGGCGGGGATCACGTGGCGGACAATGCCGCCCAGGGACTCCTTGCGCTCGAAGACGGTGACGGCCACGCCCTCCCGGGCCAGGAAGAAGGCGGCGGCGATGCCGGCGGGGCCGCCGCCCACAACGGCCACCTTCTTGCCGCTCTGGGGGGCGGCGGGCTTCAGGGTGGGCAGCACCTGGGCCATGGCCTCGGTGGCGCACTTGAGCTTCACGCCCCGGATGTCCACGGCGCTCTCGTAGTAGTTGCGCATGCACTTGTCCCCGCAGTGGTGGGGGCAGATGGTGCCGGTGATGAAGGGCAGGGCGTTGCGGCGGAGGATAATCTCCAGGGCCTCGGCGTACTTGCCCTCACCGGCCCGCATCAGGTAGGCGGGGATGTCCTGGTGGATGGGGCAGCCGGTGCGGCAGCCCGCGTCGAAGCAGTCCACCAGGGGCACCTGCCTGCCGTTCTTCCGGTTGGGCAGGGGCTTGATGGGCTTGCGGTAGTGGGGGTTGACGGGCACGTTGTCGCTCAGGGCGTTGACCTTGGCCACGTCCACGCCGGTGAAGGGGGCGCTGCCGCAGTCCATCAGCAGCTGGCCGATCTGGCTCAGGCGCTGATAGCCGCCGGGCTTGAGGATGGTGGTGGCCATGGTGATGGGCCAGATGCCCGCGTCGAACAGGTCCTTGATGTTGGTGTAGTCGGCGCCGCCGGAGTAGGAGATGCGCAGCTTGCCGTCAAACTCGTTGGAGATGCGGGCGGCCAGGGCAATGGTCAGGGGGAACAGGGACCGGCCCGACATGTACATCTCCTGGCTGGGCAGCTCGCCGGCGGCCACGTCCACGGGGAAGGTGTTGGTCAGCTTCACGCCGAACTCCAGGCCACGCTCCTGGCACAGGGCGATGAGGCGGCGCAGCATGGGCACCGCGTCGGCCCACTGGAGGTCCTCCACAAAGTGGTGGTCGTCAAAGACGATGTAGTCGAAGCCCAGGCTGTCCAGCCGCTTGCGGGCGTACTCGTAGCCCAGCAGGGTGGGGTTGCACTTGATGTAGGTGTTGAGCCCCTTCTCGGTGATGAGGTAGGTGGCGATGCGCTCGATCTCGTCGGGGGGGCAGCCGTGGAGGGTGGACTCGGTGATGGAGCGGGACACCACCGGGGAGATGGCCTTCACATAGGCCTCGTCCACCTTCTGGAACTTGCCCAGATTGGCCAGGGCCCAGTCCATGCACTCGGCCCACACGGCGGAGCCGGAGGCGTCCTTCATGCCCTCGATGTAGGCGTCCACCTTGGGGCTCTTGATGCCCTCCAGGTCGTAGCCCACGGACATGTTGAACACGAAGCCGTCCGGGTCGCCCAGACCCAGCTCCCTGGCCATCAGCTTGCAGGCGAACCAGGCCTTGACGTACTCGGCGTAGGCCTGGGGCACGGTCAGCTCGGTGGACCACTCGCAGTTGTAGCACTCGTCCCCGGCGGTGATGCAGGGCTTGGGCACGCACTTGCTCAGCTCCTCGCCATCCATGACCTGGACGGTCTTCAGCTCAAAGAACCGGCAGCCGGCGGCGTAGGCGGCGATGATATTCTGGGCCAGCTGGGTGTGGGGGCCGGCGGCGGGGCCGTAGGGGGACTCGATCTTCTCGTAAAAGATGGGCAGGGCCTGGCCGTTCTCATGGCGCACCAGCTTGGACACGCCGAACACGCTGCCCTGCTTCTGGTACTCCTCCAGCACCCAGGTCATCAGCTGGGCAAAGGGAATGGGGCGCATAATGTCGCTCATAGTGAAAACCTCCAGTGATTCACAAAGGCTTATATTACAGTTTGTTGTCGGATTTGGCTGGAATTCAGTAGGTGCGGTGGTTCAGCTCGCCCCACAGCTTCTTGGACTGCTCCATGGTCCAGGCGTTGATCTTGTCTTCATCGATCCCCACGAACTCCCGGTCCTTGTAGAGCACCTTGCCGTTGATGATGGTGGTGCGGCAGTTCTTGCCCATCATGCCGAAGAGCATGTGGCCGTCGATGTTCTCGTCGGAGAAGGGGGTGAAGGGCTTGTAGTCCATGACGATGACGTCGGCGGCGGCGCCCGGCTTGAGGACGCCCAGGGGCTTCTTGAAGTACTTGGCGCCGATGGCCGCGTTGTTCTTGAAGAGCATGTCCATATCCTCGCACCAGGCCACGTTGGGCAGGCAGGCGTTGTGCCGCTGGATGATGAGGAACACCTTCAGGCTCTCCAGCATGTCGTGGGTGTAGGCGTCGGTGCCCATGCCCACGGTGATGCCCTTGGCCATCATCTGGAGCACCGGGGAGCAGCCCACCGCGTTGCCCATGTTGGACTCGGGGTTGTTGACCACCATGGTGCCCGTCTCCTTGATGATGTCCATCTCGGCGGGGTTGATGTGGATGCAGTGGCCCAGGATGGTGCGGTCGCCCAGGATGCCGTGGTTCAGAAGGCGGTTCACCGGGCGGCAGCCGTAGTTGCGCAGGGAGTCGTACACGTCGTTCATGCCCTCGGCCACGTGGATGTGGAAGCCGGTCATGCCGTCGTTGGCCTCCACCATCTTCTCAAAGGTCTTGTCCGACAGGGTGAACAGGGCGTGGCCGCCGAACATGGCCTTGATCATGTCGTCGTCGGCCTCCTTGGCCCACTTGGCGAAGTCGGCGTTCTCCCGGATGGCCTGGTCGCACTTCTCCTGGCCGTCCCGGTCGGAGACCTCATAGCACAGGCAGGCCCGCATGCCCAGCTCCTGGCACACGTCCTTGATGGCGAACAGGGAGCCGGGGATCTCGCAGAAGGAGGCGTGGTGGTCAAAAATGGTGGTCACGCCGTCCCGGATGCAGTCCAGCACGGTGGCGTAGGCGGAGGCGCGGGTGCCGTCCAGGGTCAGGTGGCGGTCGATGTTCCACCAGGTGCCCTCCAGCACCTCCAGGAAGTTGGTGGGGTTGTTGCCCGCGATGGACAGGCCCCGGGCCAGGCCGGAGTAGATGTGGGTGTGGGCGTTGATGAGGCCGGGCATGATGACCCCGCCCCTGGCGTCCACAAATTCCGCGTCCGGGTATTTGGCCTTCAGATCGGCGCAGGCGTCCACCTCCTTGACCGTGTCGCCGTCCAGCACCACAGCGCCGTCAGCCAGATAGGGCAGGGCGCTGTCCCGGGTGATCAGTTTGCCGTTTCCCACCAGAAGCATGGTAATTCCTCCTTTGAGCATAAGACGTAAAACTTCCGGAGGCAGCGCTTGGACTTGCTTTTGTGCAGCAAAAAGCGCCCATTCCGCCGGAATGGACGCGTCCCTTCTCTGCCCCGGCGCGGCGGGGCGGAAATTTCGTGTCCATTCAGCCCGTGCGCGCAGCACTCCGTTGCAGCCTTTTTCATAGAATTTTGTGTACTATATACAGAAATAACCTTCTGACGGGTCTATTCTACCATAACATTGCTTGTATTTCAAGGTGAATTTTCAGAGTAGCTAAAAAATTTTTAGGTCAAACAATTTTTCTTGAAATTGCGGCGGAATATGTTAAAATGATATTTATTAAACTGTGTTTCCGGGGCTGAATTGTGGAAAACAGCGGGACAGGCCGCCGGGGACGGACATTTCGGAAAGAGGTGGTCCTATGGAGGCGTCAGTGCTCCAGTTTATGTTCCAGCTGGCCAAGGGCCTGGCCAGGCAATTCGGGCCCAACTGCGAGGTGGTGGTCCACGACCTGGACTCCAACGACCCGGACAGCTCCATCGTGGCCATTGAGAACGGCCAGGTGACCGGGCGGAAGGTGGGGGACGGTCCCTCCCACGTGGTGCTGGAGGCCCTCCACAGCGGCCGGGAGGACCTGGAGGACCACCTGAGCTACCTGACCCGCACCAAGGACGGGAAGATCCTCAAGTCCAGCACCATCTACCTGCGGGACGACGACGGCAAGGCCATCGGTATCTTCGGCGTCAACTACGACATTACCTTCATGCTGGCCATGGAGGACCAGCTCCACAAGTTCACCAACACCGACGCCCCCCAACAGGAGCCGGAGCGGATCTCCCGCAACGTGGCCGACCTGCTGGACGAGCTCATCGACCAGAGCGTGGCCCTGGTGGGCAAGCCGGTGGCCATGATGACCAAGGAGGACAAGGTGAAGGCGGTCCAGTTCCTCAACGACACCGGCGCCTTCCTCATCACCAAGTCGGGAGACAAGGTGTGCAAGTTCTTCGGCATCTCCAAGTACACCCTGTACAGCTACATCGACGAGGCCAGATCCTGACCCGCCGGGCCGGGGACAGCCCTGAAATCAGGGGATGTAAACCGCTGGTTGACAAAAATCCACCCCTCAGTTGGTGGTTTTTGGGCCTGTCCCTGTGCTAAGGTGGAGGCGGAAAGGAGGCGCTCGCCATGACAGTGGGACAGCGCATCGCGCAGAAACGAAAGGAGCTGGGCCTCTCCCAGGAGGGGCTGGGAGATAAGCTGGGGGTGTCCCGGCAGGCCATCTATAAGTGGGAGTCGGACGCCAGCCTGCCCGAGGTGGAGAAGCTGGTGGCGCTGAGCCGGATCTTCTCCGTGCCGGTGGGCTGGCTGCTGGGAGAGGAGGAGCACCCCGCCGGACAGACGGACGCCCAGCCCACGGAGCTGACGGAGGCCCAGATCAAAATGGTCCAGGAGATCGCGGACCGGTACCTGGCCGCCCAGACGGCCCAGACGCCTCAGACCCCTGTCAAACGACGGCGCTGGCCGGTGTTGGTGGGCTGCGGAGCGGCAGTGGTGGCGGCAGCGCTTTTTCTCAACCTGTTCAGCCAGCTGGACCGGGTGAGCCAGGACTACGGCAATCTGCAAAACTCCATCGCCAACGTGTCCTCCAATGTGGACAGCCAGATTGGCTCCATCACCAGCCGGGTGGAGGAGATCCTCAAGGCCCAGAACAGCCTGACCGCCAGCTACAGCGCGGAATTCCTCTCCTCCGACCCGGGGGAGGGCACCGCCACCTTTGCCCTGGAGGCAGTGCCCAAGACCTATGTGGAGGGCATGGAGGCGGTCTTTCAGGCCGACTGCGGGGACGGTCCCCTGGAGTTCTCCGGGGTTCTGGGGGAGGGACAGTCCTTCTCCGCCCAGGTGACCGTGCCCCTCACCGACTCCATCACCCTCTCGGTGGTCTTTGTGACTGGAGAGCGGCGGGAGACCCAGATGCTGGACGTGTTCACCTATCTCCTGTCCGACACCTACCCCTATGTGAGCTGTGACAACTCCGACCTTTGGGGCAGCACCGGGGAAGGCGGCGTGCTCCGCCGCGGCCGGTACACCTTCCTCACAGTGGACGAGGAGGCCAAGGGCGGTCAATGCGCCCGGGTGGCGGACCTCCAGGTGGGCCTGTTCCGGAACCAGAAGCTGGTGGTCCGGTACACCCCCTGTGCGCAGCCGGACAGCTATCGTGGGGACTGGGAGAACGCCCGGTTCTTTGAGGGCCCGGAGACCATCACCCTGGAGCCCGGGTACACCTACTGTTTGGCCGCCCTGGTCACCGACGAGTACGGGCGGCAGTGGGTGGTGCACGGCACCCCAGTGGTCTATGACCCGGAGGAGGAGTTTGCAAACTTTGCCGACATCGCGGAGGACTACTCTAGCGACCCGGCGGACTGGGATTTTGGAGAATAAGAAAACAACCGCCCCGGAGCAGCGCTCCGGGGCGGTCTTGTCGTATGGAGTTACTTCGCGGCGGTTCCGGCGGGAGCCTTCTCCTTGGGGAGGATCAGGTTGAGCAGGATGGCCATCAGAGTGGCCACCACCACGGAGGAGGAGCCGAACACGGTGTGGACCCAGTCGGGGAAGCCGTTGCCGGACAGGCAGCCGGACACCTGGGTGATGCCCACGCCCAGGGCCACAGACAGGCCCACCACGGTGCTCTTGCGGGGGGTGAAGCCGCCGTCGGTGATCATGCGGATGCCGGTCATGGTGATGGTGGCGAACACGGAGATGGTGGCGCCGCCCACCACGCACTGGGGAATGGTGGAGAGAACAGAGGCGAACTTGGGGATGAAGCCGGCCACCAGCATGATGAGGGCGGCCAGGGCGAACACCGCCCGGTTGATGACCTTGTTGACGGTGACGATACCCACGTTCTGGCTGTAGGAGGCCACGGGCAGGCCGCCGAAGAAGGAGCCCAGCACACTCATGACGCCCTGGCCGATGATGCCGCCGGAGAGCTCCTTGTCGGTGGGCATCCGGTCCATGCCGCCCATGGTGGTGGAGGACAGGTCGCCGATGGTCTGCACCGAGTTGACCACGTACACGATGGCCAGGGAGGCGATAGCGGCGGGCTCGAAGGAGATCTCAAAGGGCATGAACTTGGGCAGGGCGAACCAGGAGGCGGAGGCCACAGAGGACAGGTCCACGATACCGAAGCAGAAGGCCACGATGTAGCCCACGATCATGCCGAACAGGAGGGCGCCCAGCTTCCAGATGCCCTTGGTGTAGTTCTGCAGGAAGATGACCACCGCGAAGGTGACGAGGGCCACCACCCAGCTGCGCACGCCGCCGAACCACTCGCTGTCGGCGCTGCCGCCGGCCATGTACCGCACGGCGGTGGGGTAGAGGGAGAGGCCGATGGTGAAGATGACCGTGCCGGTGACCAGGGGCGGGAAGAGCTTGCGGATGGGCCGGACAAAGATGCCGAAGAGGATGGCCACGAAGCCGCCCACCAGCTCCGCGCCCAGGATGGCGGGCAGGCCGAAGTCAGCGCCAATGGCCTGGAGGGTGGGGACGTAGGCGAAGCTGATGCCCATAATGACCGGCAGGCGGGAGCCGATCCGGCCGAAGATGGGGAAGAGCTGCAGCAGAGTGGCCAGTGCGGTGACCACCAGAGAGACCTGGATCAGCAGGGTCTTCTCCTCGGCGGAGAGTCCGCAGGTGCCGGATACGATCATGGCGGGGGTGATTACACCCACCACGGCAGCCACAACGTGCTGGAGTCCCAGAGGGATCAGCTGGCCGGCCGGGGGGATGCCCTGGTAGGAGAACACCAGGTCGGCGCGGTTTTCCGTGTTCTGTGCCATTACACATCGCCTCACAAAAAATTTTTAGGAAAAAATATTTTTTAGCACAAGAGAATCATAATCGATTTGTGCGCCGGACACAAGGGAAAAGTGAAAAATGGGCAGAGAAAAAACATCGTTAAAATTTGTACAAAACGCCCAAATGACCAAAAATGGCCGGGGAGGAGGGGTTCCGGGACGGGCGGGGATATGCTATAATCGAAGAAAAATTCCGCCGGCCAGGGGGCCGGAGAGGAGGCGCCCATGGAAAATCAGCAGCTGCCGGCACTGAAGGTCATCGCCCGCATCCACAGCGACTTTTCCGGCAAATTCGGCATTCCCCGCCAGAGCGGGCTGGTGGAGGAGCTGGAGTCGGCGGTGGTATTCGAGCCGGAGTACCGCCGGGAGGACGCCCTGCGGGGCATTGAGGACTTCAGCCACCTGTGGCTCATCTGGGGGTTTCACAAGGCGGTGCGGGAGAGCTGGTCCCCCACGGTGCGGCCGCCTCGGCTGGGGGGCAACACCCGCATGGGGGTATTCGCCACCCGGTCCCCCTTCCGGCCCAACCCCATCGGCTTGTCGTCGGTGAAGCTGCTGGGGGTGGAGCATCACCCGGAGTACGGCCACATCCTGCGGGTGGCGGGGGCAGACCTGATGGACGGCACCCCCATCTTCGACATCAAGCCCTACCTGCCCTACGCCGACAGCCACCCGGAGGCCTCCGGCGGCTTTGCGGGCAGCGACGGGGGCAAGGTGCTGGAGGTGGATTTTCCGTCCCAGCTCCAGGCTCTGGTGCCGCCGGACAAGCTGGCCGCCCTCACCGGCGTGCTGGCCCACGACCCCCGGCCCGCCTACCAGCAGGACCCCGAGCGGGTGTACGGCATGGAGTTCGCCGGGCTCAACCTCCGCTTTTCCGTCCGGGACGGCGTGCTCACCGTCCGGCAGGTGGAGAAGCTGGCACGGTAGTATAATAATGTGTAATAATATAGAAAGAGGAGGACCGGAACGGTCCTCCTCTTTCCATTTGATAGAAGAATTTGATAACAGACTGTGGATTATATCAAAATGCAATTTCACACCGGGGGTCAAATTCGGTATACTGAACAAAACGGCCCTGAAAAATGGCGGGCGCAGCTGCGGCCCCAAACAAATAATGGAGGGAATTGCAAATGTCCGACTATGTTCAGATGTGGAAAGACCTGGGGATGGACCTGGAGAATCACGACCTGCTGTGCCAGGTGCTGCCCACGGCGGTGGGAGACGTGTTCCTGTCCCAGGAGAACCGGCCCAAGGCCATGGACTTCTGGGATCTGGTCATCTCCGAGGTCCACGGCATCCGGCCTGCCGAGCTGATCGAGGCCCAGAAGCAGGGCCGCAAGGTGTTCGGCACCTTCTGCGTCTATGTGCCCGACGAGGTGATCATCGCCGCCGACGGCATCTTCACCGGCCTGTGCGGCGGCTCCCAGTTCTGGGTGCCCGACGGCGAGAAGGTGCTGCCCAAGAGCACCTGCCCCCTGGTGAAGGCCTCTGTGGGTGCCCGGCTGGGCAGGACCTGCCCCTTCTTCCGCATCGCCGACATGTATGTGGGCGAGACCACCTGTGACGGCAAGAAGAAGGCCTATGAGATCCTGGGGGAGGACGTGCCCATGTACATCATGGACGTGCCCCAGATGAAGCGGGAGAAGGACATCCTCAAGTGGAAGGACGAGATCGCCGACTTTGCCAAGATGGTGGAGGAGTTCACCGGCAACACCATCACCCCCGAGAAGCTGGGTGAGGCCATCCACATCATCAACGAGAAGCGGAAGGCCCTGGCCCGGGTGTACGAGTGCCGCAAGTCGGAGTGCCTGCCCATCTCCGGCCGTGACGCCCTGCTGATGACCCAGATTTCCTTCTTCGACGACCCGGTCCGCTGTGCCCAGATGTGCAACCGGCTGGCCGACGAGCTGGAGCAGCGCATCAGGGACGGGGTGAGCGTGGTGCCCGCGGGGACCAAGCGCATCCTCATCACCGGCACCCCCATGGCCGTGCCCAACTGGAAGCTGCACAACATCGTGGAGACCAGCGGCGGCGCGGTGGTGTGCGAGGAGATGTGCACCGGCACCCGGTACTTCGAGAACCTGGTGGACGAGACCAAGACCACCCTGGACGAGCAGTTCATGGCCCTGTCCCAGCGGTACATGAAGACCAACTGCGCCTGCTTCACCCCCAACACCGGCCGCATCGACGACATCCTGCGCCTGGTGAAGGAGTACAAGGTGGACGGCGTCATCGACTGCAACCTGAAGTTCTGCTGTCTGTACGACACGGAGAAGTACTCCGTGACCCGGGCTCTGAACGAGGCGGGTGTGCCGGTGCTCAGCCTGGAGACCGACTACGCCGACACCGACGCCGAGCAGCTGCGCACCCGCATCGGCGCCTTTATCGAGCTGCTCAATGGCTGAGGGGCACGTCCGGTACTACATTCTCTTTGCCAACTATGAGCAGGGCCTCCGCCTCCACGACCTGCTGGACGGGGAGAACATCCCCAACCGCATCGCCCCCGCCCCCCGGTCTATCCAGGGGGAGCTGTCCTGCGGCATGTCCCTGCTGCTGGAGCCTGAGGCGGTGGACGCGGCCCGGGCGTGCATTGAGAAGAATCAGGCGGAGTACCACGCCATCGTCCCTCTGGCCGGGCAGATCAGGGCCAGGCGGGACAAATACTGCTGAACAACGAGGAGCCGCGGAACCGACCCAAAAGGCCGGTCCCGCGGCTCCTCTGTTGCAGGCCGGGAGAAAAAAGGCCGCCTGGGGAGGTCCATGCAGACCTCCCCAGGCGGCAAGCAGAGGGGGGAAAAGGAAGAGAGGGTTACTTGCTGAGGAAACGCATGAGCATGGTGGCCACCTCGGCGCGGGTGGCGCTGTCGGCGGGAGCCAGCAGACTGCCGGGCTTGCCGGTGATCACGCCGGCGCCTACGGCCCAGGCCATACCGTCGGCGGCCCAGGAGCTGACAGCGGTGCTGTCGCCGTAGCCGGCCAGAGCGGAGGCGTCCGCCTGGGCGGTCTTGCCGGAGGCAAGGGCGTACTGATAGAGGATGGCGGCGATCTGCTCACGGGAGACATTGTCGTCGGGGGCGAAGCGGTTGCCGCCCACGCCCTTGACGATGCCCTTGGAGGCGGCCCAGTTCACGGCGTCGCTGTACCACAGGCCGGCGGGCACATCGGTGAAGCCGGCGGAGGTGGAGACGGCGGGGGAGCCGGCGGCCCGGTAGAGCACGGTGGCCAGCATGGCGCGGCTCATGGTCAGCTCGGGGGCGAAGCCGCCGCCGGTGACACCCTGGAACAGGTTCTCCTCGGTGACAAAGCGGATGGCGTCATAGGCCCAGTAGCCGTCGGACACGTCGGAGTAGGGGTTGTCCCACTGGGGCTGGGTGGGCTCGGTGCCGCCGCCGGTGGAGGGCTTGTCGCTGTCGCCGCCGGGGGTAGGCGTGATGGAGGGGTACTCCAGGTTGTTGAGGCGGATCGCCAGGCTGGAGATCATGTCCTTGTCCCGGTCGGTGTCCAGCAGGGAGAGGGCGGTGCGGGCGGCGGCAATGTTGTCGGAGGTGCTGCGGGCCTCGGCCGCGTCAAACACCAGGTCGATCATGGAGTAGCCGGACTTCACCACGGGGTGGGTGGGATCGTCGGTGTCCTCGGCGGCCACCAGGCGCATCTTGTCCACGGCCATGTCGCCAAGCAGGGCGTCCAGCGCGGGCTGGATGTCGTCAGCGGCGCTGTTGGCGGTGATGCCCTGGTAGAGGATGTTGGTCACAAAGCCCAGGGTGGAGGAGGTGTACCAGTTGCCGTCGAACTGGCTCACATCGGTCTCCTTGTCGGTGATGGGGGAGTTGATCTTGTTGGTCAGGTAGACCACCACCAGGTCCTGCTCGGGGTCAATGGCGGTGAGGGTGCCGGTCCAGCCCTGGTGGCCGATGGTGTTCCGGGAGGCCTGGACGCCGAAGTACCAGGGGCGGCCGCAGTCGGCCTGACGCCACCAGCCCTGGCCCCAGGTGGCGGAGGAGTCCTTGCGGGAGGTGAAGTACTCGTTGACATTGGTGCTGAAGAGACGGTTGGTGCCGTAGCCGCTGGGATTGAGCATCATCTGGGCCAGGGTGGCCAGATCCTCGGCGTTGGCAAACAGACCGGCGTGGCCGGAGATACCGCCCATGGTGTACCAGGCCTTTCCGTCGTGGACCTCGCCCTGGATGGTGCCCACCCGGTCGCCGGTGAACTCCATAGCGCCGTCACGGCTGTTGCCGTTGAGCTCGGTGGCGGCGCAGTCGTTTTTCTCAAAGCCGTTGTCCAGAGGGTTGAAGGTAATGTGGGTCAGACCCAGGGGCTGCCAGAAGATCTCCTTCAGGAAGGTGTTCAGGTCCTTGCCGGTGACCTGCTCCACGATGAGGCCCAGGAGCATGTAGTCCACGTCGGAGTACACGGTCTTGGTGCCGGGCTCATAGACCAGGGGGGACTTGCAGATAGCCTCGGCTGCGGCCTCCTTGCTGGTGGCGTAGAGCACGTTCTCCGTGTCGGGGTCGGGCTGCTGGGTGACCTGGTCGAACTTGTCGTTGTAGAACTGGGGGTCGGGGGCGAAGCCGGCCTGGTGCTGGAGGATATCCGCCACAGTCAGCTCGGCCTTCCAGGCCTTGGCGGTCTCCAGGTCGGGGGCGCCGGTGCCGTTGGAGGTCTGGTAGTGGATCTCAATGGTGTCGTTGACAAAGTTGGGGAAGAAGTCGGTGATGGGGGCGTTGATGTCCAGCAGATCCTTGTACACCAGGTACTGGATGGCGTAGTTGGTGGCGTACATCTTGGTGTTGGACGCCAGGTCGTACAGGGTGTCGGTGGTGACGGCGGGGCTGTCGGTCTTGGGAGTGCCGTCGGGGTTGTAGGCGTTCACAGTGCCCCAGGCGTTGGAGTAGACCATCTGACCGTCCTTGATGATGGCCAGCTGGGCGGAGGTGAAGCCGTTGTCGATGTCGTTCTGGACCACAGAGTCGATCAGGTCCAGGGCCTTGGCGTCCAGGCCCACGGAGGCCAGAGCGCTGGCGTCGTCGGTCTTGTCCACCACGGTGGGGTTGGCGATGGCCACCCGGGTGCTGGTTCTGGCCGTCTCGTTGATGTTGGGGATGGTGACCTGGATGCTGTTGCGGCCGTTGCGGGCCACGCCGGAGATATCGATGGAGAAGATGCCGGTCTGGCCCACCAGGTTGGAGTTGTCCACCTCAACGCCGTTGACGAAGATGCGGATGCCGCCGTCCACGGTCAGCTCCTTGCCCAGCCAGAGCCACAGGGTGCCCTGGCCCTCATAGCCGTCGAACCAGGTGCCGGTGTTGTAGTACACGGTGGAGGTGGAGCCGGCGGAGGAGTAGGGGCGGGGGAAGTAGACATAGTTCTGGTCGCCGCCGTTGAAGGGGCAGTTCTCCAGGGAGGACACATTGTCCACGGTGGTGCGGTACTCGGCGGTCAGGCCGGGAGCGGCGGGGGCGGAGCCGTCGGTGACGATGGCGTCGATGCGCTGCTGGAGCTGGGCGGACCAGGCGGCGGCGTTGGCCAGGTTCTCCTCCTTGGCCACGTAGAGCTTCACAAAGTCGTTGATGTTCTTCAGGGCCAGCTGGGCGTTGGCCTTGGTGACGTCGCTCCTGCGCTGCTCGGCGATGGTCACCACCAGGTCCACCAGAGCGTAGGAGTCATTCATGTGGGGAGCCTCGTCATAGGCGTCCTTGTGGCTCGTCATCAGGCGGATGCGGTCGTTGGTCATCTGGAGGGCCACGGCGTCCACAGCGTCCACGCTGGAGCGCATGGAGTCATAGACCAGACCCACCACGGAGCCCAGAGCGCCCAGGACCATGTTGTCGGAGTAGAAGTCGTTGGCAGCTACATTGGGGTCAATGACGGGGGAGTTCTTCTTGTTGGTCAGCAGCACCACCACCAGGTCGTTCTCGGGGTCAATGACGGTGAGGGTGCCGGTCCAGCCCTGGTGGCCGATGGTGGAGTTGGAGGACTGGATGCTGAAATAGCTGCTGCGGCCCAGCTCAGCCTGACGCCACCAGCCCAGGCCCCAGGTGGGGTAGTTCAGGCTCTTGGGCTTGGTGAACTCGTCCATGATGTTCTTGCTGAAGAACTGGTTGCCGCCGTAGCCGCCGGTCAGCATGACGGAGGCCAGCTTGGCCAGGTCCTCGGCGTTGGAGAACAGGCCCGCGTGGCCGGAGATGCCGCCCATGGCGTAATAGGCCTTCTCGTCGTGGACCTCGCCCTGGACGGTGTCGGTGCGGACGTTCTTGAAGCTGATAACGCCGTCGCGGGTGTTGCCGTTGAGCTCGGTGGCGGCGCAGTCGTTCTTGTCAAAGCCGTTCTGAAGGGGATTGTAGGTGATGTGGGTCAGGCCCATGGGGTCCCAGAAGGTCTCCTTCAGGAACTGATCCAGGCCCATGCCGGTGACCTGCTCGATGATGAGACCCAGGAGCATGTAGTCTACATCGGAATACACTGTGTTAGTACCAGGCTCATAAATCAGCGGACTTTTGCAGATGGCCTCGGCCACCTTGTCCTTGCCGATGGCGTAGAGCACGTTCTCGGTCTCGGGGTCGGGCAGCTGGGTAACCTGATTGAACTTGTCGTTGTGGAACTGAGGATCGGGGGCAAAGCCGGCCTGATGCATCAGAATATCGCGGACGGTCAGTTCCTTCTTCCAGGCCTTGGCGGTCTCCAAGTCGGAGGCGCCAAAGTAGTCCGCCTTGCCATCGCCTGTGTAGTCGTACTGATAGTTAATTTCAATGGTACTATCAACAAACTCGGGGAAGAACTTGGTGATGGGGTCGTCCAGAGAGATGTCGTACACGTCGGAGCCCTGGGTGAGCATGTACTGCAGGGCGTAGTTGACGGAGTACATCTTGGTGTTGGACGCCAGGTCGTACAGAGTGTCGGTGGTGACGGGGACATAGTTCTCGTCGCCCTCCTCGATCCGGGTGCCGTCGGGGTTGTAGCCGTTGACGGCGCCCCAGGCGTTGGAGTAGACCATCTTGCCGTCCTTCACCACGGCCAGCTGGGCGCCGGAGAAGCCGTACTTCACCTCGGAGTCGATGAACTCGTCGATGACGCCCAGAATGTCGTCGCTCATGCCCACGTCGGAGGGCAGGCCAGGGATGACGGTGGGGTAGGGGATGCTGACGGTGACGGCCCCTGCCAGGGTGGAGGGGGTGATGGCGGAGACCTGGACGGTGTTGGTGCCGTCCACGGTCAGGTCGGAGATGTCCACCTTGTAGGTGGAGCCGCCCTTCATGGCGGAGGTGTCCACCTCGGCGTTGTTGACGAACAGACGCAGGCTGGTGACGCCGGCGGCCAGGGTGACGTACAGCTCGCCCTGATCGGCGTAGCCGTCAAAGCTATACAGGCTGTTCATGGCCAGGGTGTCGTCCACATACCCGGCCCAGTCGGGGAAGGTGACCTGAGCCTGCCAGCCCTGCTGGGGCAGAGCGGTCTCGGTCACGGTGCTGGGAGAGATCCCGGCTCTGGCGGAGCCTCCTGCCGCTGCGGCGGGCGCAGCCAGCGAGAAGGTCAGCGCCGCGGCAAGGATCAGTCCGGTTGCCTTTTTGAGCGCGCTTCTCATAAAAAAATTCCTCCTCATCCATGCACACTTGTTCAGTATGCTTATTTGATAAGAGCATAGCACACTGAACAAAAGTGAACAAGGAATCGGAGGAATCATGGTACAAAATTTCTAAAGTTGACAGTTTTACGTCATTTTAACCGAAAAAATGAAAAATGACCAGATGGGTTTCATTAATTTCGGTTAATATCCGGGTCACCCTGAGAATCCAGCAGAGGCTTGCGCATGGAGCTGGGCTTGCGGATATGGGTCCGGGAGAGCTGCTCCAGGCTGTACTCGTATTCGCTGTTGGCGAAGGCGGTGTACAGGATGTCGATGAGGTTGAGCTGGGAGATACGGGAGGACATGGCGCCGCTGCGGAAGGTGGACTCGTTGGCGGTGGTGTAGAGCTTGTAGTCGGCCAGCTCAGCCACCGGCGAGCTGACGCAGCGGGTGATGGCGATGATGGGGGTGTGGTTGTCCCGCATGGCCTTCATGCACTCCACCATCTCCACCGTCTCTCCGGAGTAGGAGATGACGATGCCCAGGTCGTCTTTGGAGGAGTTCCTGGCCTGGAGGAACTGGGAGTGCCAGTCGTCGTTGACGATGCAGGGCTTGTTGAGCCGCAGGAACTTGAGATAGGCGTCCCGGGCGGCGCAGAGGGACGCGCCCATGCCGAACAGCAGCACGGTGCGGCACTTGCGGATCAGCTCCACGCACTGGCGCAGGGTGTCCGCGTCCAGCAGGTTCTTGGTGTCCTCCAGAGAGATGATGTTCTTATAGGTGACCTTCTCGATGATATCCTCAACACTGTCGGAGCGGGCGATCTCCTTCCGCTCCTCCTCCTCACTCTGCTTGCGCACGGCCATCTCGTAGGTCACCGCACGGCGAAACTCCTTGTAGCCTTCAAAGCCGATGCGGTGGCACATGCGGATCATGGTGGACGGAGAGGAAAAAGTCCGCTCCGCCATCTCGTGAATGCTCAGCTCCATGGCCTCTTCAGGGTGCGAGAGCAGATAATCGGCGACGGAACGTTCGGTGGCGCTGAGGGAATCTCTGGCCTCCCGGAGTCTGAGCAGCGCGCTTTTCATAAGGTTTGCCTCCCTGTGATGGTTCTTGCGGGTGACGGTTATCTGTCCAGAATTTTGGCCTTGGTCTCCAGAATGGCGCCGGGCGTCATGGACAGCTCGTCCACGCCCACCTCCATAAAGAAGTCGGTCAGGGTGGTGTCGGCGGCCAGCTCGCCGCAGATACCGGCCCAGATGCCCGCCTTGTGGGCGTTCTCCACAGTGGTGCGGATGAGACGCAGCAGGGCTTCGTGGTGGCGGTCGCAGAAGGGCTCCACCTGGGCGTTCTGCCGGTCCACGGCCAGGGTGTACTGGGTCAGGTCGTTGGTGCCGATGCTGAAGAAGTCCACCTCCCGGGCCAGCAGGTCGCTGATGACCGCGGCGGCGGGGGTCTCGATCATGATACCCAGCTCCGCGTGCTCGTCAAAGGGCACGCCCTCGGCCTTCAGCTCGGCGCGCACCTGGGCGCACATCTCCTTGATCCGCTTCACCTCGCTGACCGAGGTGATCATGGGGAACATGATGCCCAGCTTTCCGTGGGCGGAGGCCCGGTACAGGGCCCGCAGCTGGGTGCGGAACACCTCGGGACGGGTCAGACAGATGCGGATGGCCCGCAGGCCCATGGCCGGGTTCTCCTCCTTGGGCAGCTGGAAGTAGTCGGCCTGCTTGTCGGCGCCGATGTCCAGGGTACGGATGACCACCATGCGGCCGTCCATGGCCTCCAGCACCTGGCGGTAGGCCTGGTACTGGTCCTCCTCGGGGGGATAGTTGTCCCGACCGAGGTAGAGGAACTCGCTGCGGAACAGACCGATGCCGTCGGCGTCGGCGCCCAGGACGGCCTCCAGATCCTTGGGCGCGCCGATGTTGGCGCACACCAGAATCCTGTGTCCGTCGGGGGTCACGGCCTCACGGCCCCGGAAGGTGTCCAGATAGCGGCGGTGGGCCGCCTCCTGGTCCCGGCGGTTCTCCAGCTCCGCGGTGGTCTGGGCGTCCGGGTCCACGTACACCTGGCCGGAGCCGCCGTCCACAAACACCTGCTTGCCGTCAAATTCCTCCAGCAGGCTGTCCCCCAGACCCACCACCGCCGGGATGCCCATGGTGCGGGCAAAGATGGCGGTGTGGGAGTTGGAGGACCCCCGGGCGGTGATAAAGCCCAGCACCTTGCTCCGGTCCAGCCGGGCGGTCTCGCTGGGCACCAGGTCGTCGGCGGCGATGATGCAGGGGGTGTCCCCGCCCAGGGCCTCGTCCTCCTGGCCGGTGAGCAGGCGGATCACCCGCCGGGACACGTCCAGCACGTCTGCCGCCCGCTCCTTCATGTAGTCGTCGTCCATCTGGGCGAACATCTGGGAGAACTGGGCGGCGGTCTGGTCCACCGCATACTCCGCGTTGACGTGCTCGCTCCGGATCATCCCGGTGACAGAGTCCCGGTAGTCCAGGTCCTCCAGCATCATCTGGTGGATCTGGAAGAGCAGGGACTTCTCCTCGCCCAGTTTGGCCTTGGTGTCCACGTAGAGCTTGGCCAGCTGGACCACGGCCTCGCCCCGCGCCTTGTCAAACCGGGCCACCTCTGCCTCCGGGTCGGCCACTTCCCGGCGGGGCTGTGCCTGGGCGTCCCGACGGAGGAAGCGCAGATTGCCCGAGGCCACGCCCCGGGACACACCTTCACCGTGCAGTACCGTCATGACAAGCGCCTCCTTTAAAAGTTCTCCTGGAAGAACTTCTCCAGGGTCTGGGCGGCCTCAGCCTCATCGGCGCCGTCCACGGCCACCTCCACGGTCTCGCCGCACTTGACGCCCATGCCCATGATGGCGAAGAGCCGCTTCAGGTCGGCGCTCTTCTCGCCGCGGGTCAGCTTCACGGTGCTGGAGAACTTCTGGGCCTCCTTCACCAGCAGGCCGGCGGGACGGGCGTGGAGACCATTGGGATCGGTAATGGTGTACTGGAACTGAATCATATCAGAATACCTCTTTTTATATTATATAGATGTGGGTCAGGCCCGCTTGGTCAGGGTGATGATGGTGTCGCCGGGACGGACCTCGCCGCCCTCCGCCTTCTCCATGACGAACTCGTCGCCGTTGCTCACCACCACGGGGGTGGCCAGGTCGAAGCCCTGGGCCAGCAGGGCGTCCCGCTCAAAGGACAGCAGCAGCTGACCCCGCTTGACCTTGTCGCCCTCCTTCACGTGGGCGGCAAAATGCTTGCCGCCCAGGGCCACGGTGTCCTTGCCCACGTGGATCAGCAGCTCGGCGCCGCCGGGGGTGAGGAGACACACGGCGTGATGGCTCTCCAGCAGGTTCTCCACCGTGCCGTCGGCAGGGGCGTACACCTTGCCGTCAGCGGGGATCACGGCCACGCCGTCGCCCAGAATCTTATCGGCAAAGACCTGGTCGGACACCTGCTCAATCCCGATGAGCTTTCCGGCCAGGGGGCTGCCTAGGCGCTCCACACCGGGCTCCTCGGCGGGGGCCTCTTCGGCACCCTTCTTCTTTCCAAAGAGCCAGGAGGCAAATCCTTTTTTCTCAGACATGGTAAAATGCTCGCTCCTTTCAAGCTTCTGCAATGACTGTGCTGCGTAAAAAAATAAAAGACGTCCTTCCGGAGAGCACTCGTTCCAGGGACAATGCCCCGGCACAGAGGACTTTCCAGATCGGACGTCAGAACGCACAAAACTCAGGCGGCTGTGTATTCAACTTTTGCTTGCGAGCACAGTATAGCAACTAAAGTTTCGCCTGTCAAGGGAAAAAGTAAAACTTTCTTTGAAACATATGTGCATATCAGACAATTCAAATCTTCCCAGCTTGGAAAGTTTCATCAAAATGCTGGAATGGGAGAAAAAGGAGCCACTTGACGAAACAATGTGCCATAAACTGCTCAAATAATTGACATGAAATGCAGGATTTATTAGGATGAATGTACAGCGAAGGCTGTTGCTTGCAGCGATTATGATTTTTCCTCCCGGCTTTCGGACGGGCTGGGGAGGATGGAGCGGAACGCACCATCGGCTCCACTCAGGCGCGGAAGGAGAATGGGCATTGAATTTGAATCTGGACGCAATGACCACGGAGACCCGTAATCAGGCCACCATGAATCTGGACACCATGACCCCTCTGGAGGTTGTGACGGCCATGAACCGGGAGGACGCCAGAGTTCCCCAGGCCATCGAGCCGCTGCTGCCCAACATTGCCAAGGCAGTGGAGTGGGCCATTGACTCCCTGGAGAAGGGCGGACGGCTGTTTTATATGGGCGCCGGCACCAGCGGCCGCCTGGGCGTGCTGGATGCCGCCGAGTGCCCCCCCACCTTCGGCGTGTCTCCTGACCTGGTGGTGGGTCTCATCGCCGGCGGCGAGAAGGCCTTCATCAAGGCGGTTGAGGGCGCCGAGGACAGCCGGGAGCTGGGCCGCGACGACCTGAAGGACAACAATCTGACCAAGGACGACCTGGTGGTGGGTATCGCCGCCAGCGGCCGCACCCCCTACGTGCTGGGCGGCCTGGACTATGCCCGTGAGCTGGGCTGCCGCACCGTGGCCATCTCCTGCAACGCCGGCTCCGCCGTGGGCCAGGCGGCCGACCTGGCCATCGAGGTGGTGGTTGGCCCCGAGGTCCTCACCGGTTCCACCCGCCTCAAGGCCGGCACCGCTCAGAAGCTGATCCTCAACATGATCTCCACCGCCACCATGGTGGGTGTGGGCAAGGCCTATCAGAACCTGATGGTGGACGTGATGCAGACCAACGAGAAGCTCCACGTCCGGGCCGAGAAGATTGTCATGGAGGCCACCGGTGTGGACCGTGACACCGCCAAGGCCACCATCGCGGCGGCAGGCGGCAGCGTAAAGACCGCCATCACCATGATCCTGGCCAACTGCGACGCAGAAGAGGCCAAGGCCCGTCTGGACAAGGCCAGAGGCCATGTCCGCGAGGCCATCCAGTAAGGCCGCAAGCCGGTCGGATACTTATGGCGAGAACAGCCTGGGGGCTGTTTTTGCGTTCCGCCCTGCGGAACGATTGTGTGTACCCCAATAGAAAAAGGAGAGGTGTAACATGACAAATCAGGAACTTTCCAGCAAGATCCTGGAGCTGGTCGGCGGTCGCGGCAACGTGAACAGCGCCACCAACTGCATGACCCGCGTCCGCATCCATGTCAAGGATGACGGCGCCATTCAGGACGCCGCGCTGAAGAACGTGGAGGGCGTTCTGGGTCTGGTCCACGACAACCCCGGCTATGTGGAGGTCGTTGTTGGCCCCGGCAAGTGCCGCAAGGTGGCCGACATCTACAAGGACATGGGCATCCCCGTCTCCGCTGAGGGCGCCGACACCGGCGTGTCCGCCAGCAGCGACTGGAAGGCCAACAAGGCCGCCATCAAGGGCGCTCAGAAGGAGAGCAAGGTCAAGGCCATGCTCAAGACCTTCGGCGAGATCTTCGTGCCCCTGATCCCCGGCGTCATCGCCGCCGGTATCTGCTCCGGTCTGGCCACCCTGCTGGCCCAGGCCATCCCCAACTATACCGAGAACGCGGTCTGGAACATCATCTACAACCTGCTCAGCCTTATCAACACCGCCTTCATGACCTACATCACCGCCTGGGCCGGCTACCGGGCTGCCGAGAAGTTCGGCGGCACCCCCATCCTGGGCGGCATGGTGGGTATGATCACCACCCTGGGCAACATTGACGCCATCTCCAAGATCGTGGGCCTGTACAACGAGGCCCAGCCCCTTGACGCCATCCTCCGCGCCGGCCGCGGCGGCGTGCTGGCCGTTGTCATCGGCGTGTGGTTCATGTGCAAGATCGAGAAGGCCATCCGCAGCAAGATGCCCGACGCCGTGGACATCTGCTTCACCCCCATCCTGACCCTCATCATCACCCTGATCCCCTACATCTTCATCGTCATGCCTGTCACCGGCCTGATCTCCACCGGCCTGTGCAAGCTGGTTGAGCTGGTGGCTATGAGCACCAACCCCGTGGTCCGCATGGTGGCCGGCTATCTGGGCGCCGCCCTGTTCCTGCCCATGGTGGCCATGGGTATGCACCACGGCCTGGTGGCCCTGTATACCGTCCAGCTTGAGGCCTTCGGCTACGTCACCCTGTACCCCGCCCTGGCCATGGCCGGCGCCGGCCAGGTGGGCGCCGCCATCGCCCTGTCCATCAAGGCCAAGCGCACCGGCAACCACCGTCTGCGCCAGGTCATCGGCGGCGCTCTGCCCGCCGGTATCCTGGGCGTGGGTGAGCCCCTCATCTACGGCGTCACCCTCCCCATGGGCAAGCCCTTCTTCACCGCCGGCCTGGGCGCCGGCTTCGGCGGAGCCTTCGTCATGCTGATGCAGGTGGCCGCCACCACCTGGGGCCCCTCCGGCCTGCTGGGCATCTTCGTCATGACCGCCGGCCCCAACGGCGCCATCCTGTCCATCATCTACTTCCTTATCGGCCTGGTGATCAGCTACATCATGGGCTTCATCTTCACCTGGTTCGGCATCAAGGAGCAGGAAGTGGCCGCGGCCTAAGGCTGTGCGCGCTCTGACCCTACCCCTCTTTGACACGCGTCCATTCTGACCCGGGACGGAGCATTTCCCCAGACAGCAGCAGGCCGCGGGCCCCCTCCGGGGCCCGCGGCCTGCTTTGCGCCTGCTGCCGGTTGCGGCGGAACGGGAGAGGTGGTATGCTGTGCCGGGAGGCCGTCCCGGCAGACGGGAGCGGCCCGCATACTATTATTTATAGAGAGGTGCCCTCGAGATGGAGATTTCCCTGCTTGCCATGGATCTGGACGGGACCGCCCTTCTGGACGACCATAAGACCTTTACCCCCCGGCTGTACGCCGCGCTGTCGGCGGCGGCCCGGAAGGGCGTGGCCATCGTGCCCGCCACAGGGCGGCAGTACGCCATGCTGCCCCCGGCAGTGCGCACCGGCGCGGAGTGGGAGGACCTGTGTGTCCTGTGCAACGGCAGCGAGGTCCGCCGCCTCCCCACCGGGGAGCTGCTGGAGGCCCGCTACATGGAGCCGGACGCCGCCCGGCAGGTGCTGGCGCTGGCCCGGAGCCTGGGCCTGCCGGTGGAGCTGTCCGCCAGCGGCCTGCTCTATCTCACCCAGGAGAGCTGGGACATGCAGCGGGCCCATGAGGACAGCCTCTATTTCCATCTGAACAATATTCTGCCGGCCAGGGGGCGGACTGTGCCCACCCTGGAGGAGGTGCTGGACCGGCCCGGGCTGGACCTGGACAAGGTGAATCTGCCCTACGTCCCCACGGAGCTGGGGGCGGAGGTGGAGCGGGCGCTGGAGGCCGCTCCGGTCTCCTTTGCCTGGTCCGGCCCCCACAGCCTGGAGATCACCCACAGCCAGGCCACCAAGGCCAACGGCATGCTGGCCGCCTGCCGGATTTTGGGCGTTGATCCGGCCTGCACCATGGCCATCGGCGACAGCGGCAACGACATCACCATGCTGAAAGCCGCCGGCCTGGGCGTGGCCATGGGCAGCGCCGCCCAGGCGGTCAAAGACGCGGCGGACGCGGTGACCGCCTCCAACCGGGAGGACGGCGCCGCCCTGGCCATCGAGCGCTATATTCTGGGCGGACCGTGAGCCGCCCACAGAACAGAAGAAGGAGAAATATGCCATGATTCGGATCTATGCAGCGGAAAACTATGAAGAGATGAGCGAGAAGGCGGCGCGGATCATCGCGGCCCAGGTGATCCTGAAGCCGGAGTGCGTGCTGGGCCTGGCCACCGGCTCCTCTCCCA
>NZ_JBBMFK010000009.1:0-130161 GCF_040096055.1 Pseudoflavonifractor intestinihominis | reverse complement strand
CACGACATGAAATCTGGTGCTGAAGGTGCTCACTTTTTTGGGGCCCTTTTGCTCACATTTTCGTTTGACAAACACATCCGTGTAGTTCATGCATGGGTGACCATCCAATATCAGTATTTTGCATTCCATTTCCCGCAGTTTGGGAGATTGGAATTTTACCTGGGCCGGCTCGGTCCGGAGAGGCTGATGTTCTGGCATATATCCCATAAAATAAGACGCGGCGGAGCAGGGCTTCCACTCCGTCGCGTCCTATTTTTTATTTCTCCGACAGCTATGGGCACGGGGATCGCTTGGCTCCGCCGCCCCTATGGCTGTGCCTCATATCAGATTTTCTGGCTGCCCACAGACCAGACATGGGCTTCCCCCGCTGCCGGGGCCGTGTTCTGCGCCATCACGCCCACCAGGGGGTGGGGCGTGTAGCATTCCTCCAGCCAGGCGCACTCCTCCACCGTCAGCTTCAGCTCCACCGCCTTTGCCGCTCCCTCCACATGGCGGAGCTTGGTGGCGCCCACGATGGGGGCGGTGACCTTGGTCAGCAGCCAGGCCAGGGAGATCTCCGTCATGGACACGCCCCTGCGGTCGGCCAGCTCCGCCACCCGGGCCAGAATGGGGGCGTCCTGGTCCCGGGCCGCGTCATACTTCAGATGGGCGTAGCTGTCCTCCTGGAGCCGCCTGGAGGTCTCCCCCGGATGCCTGGACAGCCGTCCGCCGGCCAGGGCGCTGTAGGGCGTCATGGCGATATTCTCCTCCCGGCAATAGGGAACCATCTCCCGCTCCTCTTCCCGGAAGATCAGGTTGTAGTGTCCCTGGACCGAGACGAATTTGGCAAAGCCCTCCCGCTCGGCCAGGTCGTTTGCCTTGCACAGCTGCCAGGCAAAGCAGTTGGAGATGCCAATATACCGGACCTTTCCCGCCTTCACGGCGTTGTTCAGCCCCTCCATCATGTCATAAAGGGGCGTCCGGTAATCCCACATGTGGCAGATGTACAGGTCTACGTAGTCCATGCCCAGATTCTGAAGGCTCTTGTCCACCATCCGCCGGATGTGCTCCTGGCCGCTGATCCCCGCCTCGATCTCTCCGTTGGTGCGGGGGAGAAACTTGGTGGCCACCACCACCTTGTCCCGCCGGGCAAAGTCCCCCAGCGCCCGGCCCAGGTACTGTTCGCTGGTGCCGCTCTGGTAGGCGATGGCGGTGTCAAAGAAGTTGATCCCCAGCTCCAGACCCCGCTTGATGATCTCCCGGGCGTGGGCCTCGTCGATGGTCCAGGAGTGCTGGCCGTTTCGGGCGTCTCCGAACCCCATGCATCCCATGCAGATACGGGACACCTTCAGGTCGGAGCCGCCCAGTCTGATATACTCCATCACAGCTTCAGCCCCTCCACCCAGGCTTTCAGCTCCGCCTCACTCAGGCGGCCGTTGAGCATGCGGCCATCCAGGATCTTGGCCCCGGGGGCGCTGGCCTTCAGTCCGGCCGCCGACTTGCCCAGGCCGCTGCCGCCGGAGGTGGCGAAGAGCACAATGGTCTTGCCGGTAAAATCATAGCCCTCAAGGAACGTGTTGATAATGGTGGGGGCCACATACCACCAGACAGGGAAGCCCAGGAAGATCACGTCGTGGTCCGCCACAGGGGCGTCCATGTCGGCCAGGGCCGGGCGGGAGCTCTTGTCCCCCATCTCCACGCTGCTGCGGGAGTTCTTGTCCATCCAGTTCAGGTCCGCCCGGGTGTAGGGCACCGCGGGTCTGATCTCATAGAGCTCCGCGCCTGCGGCCTGTGCCAGGGCTTTTGCCGCCTTCGCGGTGGTCCCGCTGGCGGAAAAATAGGCAACCAATGCTTTTTTCATACATATCTCCTCCTTTGGCACAATTGTACTGCCTATCAGTAAAAATGTAAAATGCTCATTTATTATCTTAAAATATTCTTTAAAGGCATTTCTCCCTTGCGTCCTCCGGCCGGAGATGATAGCATGGAGAAAAGGAGGCTTGGCCATGGAACTGCGTGTTTTGAAATATTTTCTGGCGGTGGCCCGGGAGGAGAATATCACCAGGGCGGCGGCGCTGCTCCACCTGACCCAGCCCACTCTGTCCCGGCAGCTGATGCAGCTGGAGGAGGAGCTGGGCGTACAGCTCTTTCACCGCAGTCGGTACCACATCGTCCTCACCGACGACGGCATGCTCCTGCGCCGCCGGGCCCAGGAGCTGGTGGACCTGGCGGAAAAGACAGCCCAGGAATTCCGCCAGAAGGACCAGCTGCGGGGGGAGATCTCCATCGGCAGCGGCGACCTGGAGGGCATGTCCCTGCTGTCGGAGATGCTGGCCTCCTTCCAGGCGCTCCACCCCGAGGTGACCTATCAGCTCTACAGCGGCAACGCCGACCACACCAAGGAGCGGATCGAGGGCGGCACGCTGGATCTGGGCCTGCTGCTGGAGCCGGTGGACATCAGCAAATACGACTTCATCCGGATGCCGGTCAAGGAGCAGTGGGGCGTTCTGATCCACCAGGACGACCCTCTGGCCCGGAAGGAGTCGGTCACGCCGGAAGATCTGGCGGGCATCCCCCTGATCCTGACCCGGCGGGAGCTGATCCAGCAGGAGATGGAGCGGTGGTTCGGGCCCTGCGCCCAGCAGCTCCACATCACCGCCACCGGGAATCTGCCCTATAACATGGCCCTTCTGGCCGGCGCACGCATGGGCGCCTTTCTCACCATCAGGCTCCACTGCACCTACGACAACCTGCGGTTCGTCCCCCTCTCTCCGCCGCTGGAGTCCAGCACGGTGCTGGCCTGGAAAAAGGCCGAGACCTTCTCCCCCGCCGTGGCCGGGCTTATCAACCACGTCAAAAACTGCCTGGATACGATTGCCGGCCATTCAAAATGAACAGACACGCGGAGCAGTTGGAATGGTCCAACGGGTGGAAAAGCGGACCTGTCCGAAGTCCCCGTTAGGCCTGCAATACCCCTCTATTTTCGCAAAAGCCCGGGGCCTGCGTGCAGCCCCGGGCTTTTCTGATTTTACGCCGTCTCCGCCTTGTGGCTCTGGGCGTAATAGAAGAAATACTGCTGCATGATGCCGGCCGCAGCGCCGTACCTGTCAAAGGGATTCCTGCCCCTGTACTCCTGCTGGATGATCTTCCTGATCCAGGTATCCACCGGGGCGCAGGCCGCCCGGCCATAGGCGAACAGGGCCACGCAGTTGGCCACCTTTACTCCCACGCCCCGCACCCCTTCCAGCGCGGCGATCAGCTGGTCATCCGGGAGGGCAGAGATTTTTTCCAGGTCCAGGCGTCCCGACAGGACCTGCTCCACCGCGTCGCAGAGATAGGGTGCCCGGTATCCGGCCTTGCAGGCGATGTAATCCTCCTCGCCCACATCCCTCATCTGCGCCGCCGTGGGGAAGGTATGGAGGGTCTCGCCGGATACATGAACTGCCGTGCCGTATCGCTCACTGAGCATTTCCACCACGGAGCGGATGGCCGGGATGCTCTTGCGCTGGGAGATGATAAAGGTGACCAGCGTCTCCCAGGGGTCCTGGCGGAGGATGCGAATCCCCGCGCCCGCCTGGGCCGCCCGCCGCAGAAAGGCGTCCTTTTCCGGGATGGCGGCGCTGATCTCCCGGTAATTCCGTTCGAGATCAAAGTAGGGGCGCCAGACACGGTCCCAGACCTCCTGGCTGCAGCTCACCCGGTAGCACCCATCCGGCGCCTTTTGGATGTACAGCACCTGATCTCCGGTGATGAACCGGTATGTCCCGTCGGGGCGTGATACGGCCCGGAAGCACTGGCCGCTGTCGGCGATCTTCTTTAGGTCAAACAGATCGGGAATATGGACTTCCATCGGATATGCTCCTTCCATCATGCCATATTCCTATTATAACTGCTTGCGGGAAGGCGGGCAAGGCGCAGCGCCTCCCCCGCCTCGGGCACACATTGTCGAAATCTGGAACAATATGATTGTCTTCCCACAGGGATATGGATATAATGGCATTGGAAATACGCCGAGCAAGGGGAGGTATACGGATGGCAGGAACAGAGCGGGACTTTTCTCAGCTTGTAGAGGGCGGGATTCTGGGCTTTGTGGTGGGAGACGCCCTCGGCGTGCCGGCTGAGTTCATGAGCCGGAGTGCGCTGCGTAAAGACCCGGTGCGCGGCATGAGGGACGGAGGGGCCCATCACCAGCCCGCGGGCACCTGGTCCGACGACACCAGCATGACCCTCTGCACCATGGATTCTCTCATGGAAGCGGGGGTGGACTACAGCGACCTGATGTGGCGCTTTGCAGACTGGCTGTGGAACGCCTCCAACACGGCCCATGGCGAGGTGTTTGACGTAGGCGGCACGACAAGGCACGCCATTTTCAACTTTTTCAAGGGAACCGCTCCGCTGCAATGCGGTGAAACCGCGGAAAATACCTGCGGAAACGGTTCTCTGATGCGGATACTCCCCACCGCCCTCTACATTGTCGGGCAGTACGGGAATGACGGCCTGGACGCCAGAGCCGCCGGGCTGATCCATAACACGTCTATCTGCACCCACGCCCACCCGCGCTGCCAGATGGCCTGCGGCATTTACTGCACCGTGCTGTTTCAGCTGTGCCGGGGCGATGATCTGCATGCCGCAGTGGCCCAGGGAATCCACTCCGCCCTGTCCTATTACCGGGAAGACCCCGCGTTCTCCTCCGTGTACGGCGACTTCTGTTCCTTGCCGGAGATCGGTTACTGGGAGGAGGCCCGGATCCGCAGCGGCGGATTTGTCCTCCACACCCTCCAGGCCGCCCTGTGGTGCCTCCTCACCACCTGCGACTACCGGACATGCGTGCTCGAAGCCGTCAATCTGGGCGACGATACCGACACCACCGCCGCTGTGGCCGGCGGCCTGGCCGGCCTCTGGTACGGCCCGGAGGCCATCCCGGAGGAGTGGGCTGAGGCTACCGCAAAGTACCGTGAGATCCGCGCGCTGAGCCGCCGCTTTTCCTGCTCCTGCCGCAGACAGACCTGAAGTAAACACTCCATAACACAGCGGACGGCACCCTGTTTTTCCAGGGCGCCGTCCGCTTTTATGTCCTAGTGGGAATCAGCGCGTCATTCCTGCTCCTGGGCCAGCTGCTCCTGCACCCGCTCCAGGAACAGCTCCGCCGCCCGGGAGAAACGCTGGGACTTCTTCCACACCAGGTACATGCCCAGCTCCATCCTTGGCTTCAGCGGCCGGAAACAGAGGTCGCTGCCTGTGGTGTTCACCAGCTTGTCCAGGGTGAAGGCGTAGCCCATCCCCTCGTCCACCATCAGGGACGCGTTGTAGATCAGGTTGTAGGTGGCCACCGTGTGAAGTTCCGCCTGCTCCTTCCTGAGCCAGCGGTAAAGGCCGCTCTTGTTGTCCATCTGCCGGGAGAGAATCAGGGGCTTGTCCCACAGGTCCCGGGGTGAGACGGTGTCCTGCCGGGCCAGCGGACTGTCCCGCCGCATCAGCACGCCCCAGATGTCCCTCATGGGCAGCTCCATGTAGTGGTACCGCGTCTTGTCCATGTCCCCCAGAAGCACGCCGAAGTCCAGCAGCCCCTTGTCCAGCTCCTCGCACACGTCCACCGCGTCGCCGCTGACAATGTGGAAGCGGACGCCCGGACAGCTGTCCTGGAGCTGGTGGGCCACCCGGGCGATCTGGCGCACCCCGTCGGTCTCCCCGGTGCCGATATAGATATCCCCGCTCACCGTATCGTCCGTGTGCATGACCTCTTTTTCCGTCCGGTCCACCAGCTCCAGGATCTCCTGCGCCCGCTTCCGCAGCAGCATGCCGTCCTCCGTCAGGGTGATCTTCCGGCTGCCCCGGATCATCAGCTGCTTGCCCAGCTCCTCCTCCAGCTCCCGGAGCTGCCGGGACAGGGTGGGCTGGGTCAGGTGCAGGGACTGGGCCGCCGCGGAGATGTTCTGCTCCCGCGCCACCGCCAGAAAATATTGCAGCACTCGCAATTCCATCATACCACCTCCGGATACGCCCATCATACCACGGGGCAGTCATAGGTTTCAAGCATAGTACAATATTCTCTATAGGTATTTGTTATTATATCCAGCGGATGATAAAATAGGGACAGAAACTATGTATAACAGGAGCGCAATATGGATCTAGAGACATTTCTCAACGGGCTCAACAGCGGGAGGCCGGTGAAGGGCGGCGGTGAAGTACACCAGTTCATGCACGGCGTCAGCCAGGAGGCCCTGAAGATCACCGCCGAGATCAACAGCGGCTATCATACGCCGGAGGAGCTGCGGGCCCTCTTCTCCCGGCTCACCGGCCAGCCGGTGGACGAGAGCTTCGGCATGTTCCCGCCCTTCTACACCGACTGCGGAAAGAACATCCACGTGGGCAAAAACGTCTTTCTCAACATGGGCTGCAAGCTCCAGGACCAGGGCGGCATTTTCATCGGCGACGGCGCCCTCATCGGCCACAACGTGGTGCTGGCCACCCTCAACCACGTCATGTCCCCCAAGGACCGGAGCAGCATGGTCCCCGCGCCCATCCGAATCGGGAAAAACGTGTGGATCGGAGCCAACGCCACCGTGCTGCCCGGCGTGACCATTGGAGACGGGGCCATCGTGGCCGCCGGGGCCGTGGTCACAAAGGATGTACCGGAGAACACCGTTGTGGGCGGCGTGCCCGCCAAAGTTATACGCACCATCAGCGAGGAGGATGAGGCATGAGCAAAAAGGTTCTGATCGTCTCCACCAGCCTGCGCCGGGACAGCAATTCCGACCTGCTGGCCCAGCGGTTTGCCCAGGGCGCCCGGGACGCCGGCCACCAGGTGGAATTTATTTCTCTGCGGGGCAAGGACATCCGCTTCTGCACCGGCTGCATGGCCTGCCTGAAAGCCCCTCGGTGCGTGATCCAGGACGATGCCGCCGCCATTGTGGAGAAAATGGGCGCTGCGGACATCATCTGCTTCGCCACCCCGGTCTATTACTACGAGCTGTCCGGCCAGCTGAAGACCCTGCTGGACCGGGCCAATCCCCTGTTCTCCGCCGACTACGCCTTCCGGGACATCTATCTGCTCACGGCCTCCGCCGAGGGCGACGACGCCTCAGACGGCCCTGTCAGCGGTCTGGAGGGCTGGATCGCCTGCTTCCAGCAGGCGCGGCTGGCCGGTGTGGTCCGGGGCGGCGGCGCCAACGACCCCGGCGACATGGCAAAGCAGCCCGAAAAGCTGGCGGCGGCCTACGAGATGGGCCTGCACATCTGAAGACGATAAGGAGGAAAACACATGCAATCCAGATACAACGGCTATTCCTTCCAGATGCGTGACACGGTCACCCGGGAGAAGGTGCGCTTCCACAACCGCTACGGCATTGAGCTCTCGGGCGACCTGTACCTGCCCAAGGGCGCTGCCGGAACGCTGGCCGCCGTGGCCGTGTCCGGCCCCTTCGGCGCGGTAAAGGAGCAGTGCTCCGGGCTGTACGCCGAGGAGCTGGCCAGCCGCGGCTTCGCCGCCCTGGCCTTTGACCCCTCCTTCATCGGGGAGAGCGGCGGCCAGGCCCGGAACGTGGCCTCCCCCGACATCAACACCGAGGACTTCTCCGCCGCGGTGGACTTCCTCTCCACCCGGGACTTCATCGACCCGGAGAAGATCGGCATTCTGGGCATCTGCGGCTTCGGCGGCATGGCCCTCAACGCCGCCGCCATGGACACCCGCATCAAGGCCACCGTCACCTCCACCATGTACGACATGACCCGGGTGAACGCCAAGGGGTACTTTGACGCCGCCGACAGCGCCGACGCCCGGTATGAGACCAAGAAGGCCCTCAACGCCCAGCGGACCCAGGACTATAAAAACGGCGCCTACGCCCGGGCGGGCGGCGTGGTGGACCCCCCGCCCCAGGACGCCCCCTTCTTCGTGAAGGACTACTACGACTACTACAAGACCCAGCGGGGCTACACCGAGCGGTCCCTCAACTCCAACCAGGGCTGGAACGTGACCTCCTCCCTGTCCTTCCTCAACATGCCCATCCTGCGCTACAGCAACGAGATCCGCAGCGCCGTGCTGGTCATCCACGGCGAAAAGGCCCACTCCTGCTATTTCAGCCGGGACGCCTTTGCCGACATGGTGCGGGACAACCCCTACGCCGGCAACAAGGAGCTGCTCATCATCCCCGGCGCGGTCCACACCGACCTCTACGACCGGAAGGACATCATCCCCTTTGACAAGATCCAGCAGTTTTTCCTCCAGTACCTGAAGTGACGGCTTGAAAAGGAGGGATTTTATGATACGGCTGCTCTGCACGCTCCTCGCCGTTTTCAGCCTGGCCGCCTGCACCGTCAGGGAGGCGCCCACAGAGCACAGCAGCACGCCCCCAGCCCAGACGGCGGTCCAGGAGCAGGAGACCCCCCAGCAGTCCGAAGGAACACAGCCCAGCCAGGAGGAAGCGATGCTGAAGATCACAGTGGGAGACCGGGAACTGCTGGCCGCTTTTGAGGACAACAGCTCCGCAGAGGAATTCAAAGCCCTTCTGGCTCAGGGGCCGGTGACCGTCGAGATGGAGGACTACGGCGGATTCGAAAAAGTGGGTCCGCTGGGCACCGCCCTGACCCGAAACGACACGCAGATCACCACAGAACCGGGCGATATCATTCTCTACCAGGGAAACCAGATCACCATCTACTATGACACCAACACCTGGAGCTTCACCCGGCTGGCCAGAATCAACGACCCGGCCGGTCTGAAGGAGATTCTGGGAGACGGGACGGTACAGGTTATCTTCTCTCTGGCGTGAATCCTTTCTATTCTATAAAACGAGAGGGCGATGCGGCGCATCACCCTCTCGTTGTTTACAGGAAAAACAAAGTGGGCTGCCTATGGCAGCCCACTTTGTTATTTTGCTTTTACTCCGCAGCCGCGGCAACGGCAGCGGCCTGAGTGCCGGCGATCTGGCCGGACACAAAGGTCCAGGACTGGGCCTGGCCGCCCCAAGGCGTATAGGCCTTGCCGTCCGCGTTGCAGACGCCCTCGGAATCCTGGCCAACCGCAAACAGGTTCTCGATGGGGGTACCGTCCTCACGCAGCACGTTCATGTTCACGTCCACGTCCAGGCCGCCCACGGTGGCGTAGGCGTAGCTGTCGCAGATCACCGCGTAGTAGGTGGTGTCCACGCCGCCCAGCGCCTCCGTCAGGTTGGACTCATCGCAGCCGATGGCAGCGGCCAGATCCGCGATGCTGTCCGCCTTGATCACGTTCTGGTACTCCTCGCCGACCTGCAGGATCTGGTCGATGTCCTCCACGGGAGTGCCGGCAGCGGGCAGCGTGCCGCCCTGGCTCAGGAACTGGGAGGTGGCGTTGGCCTGGGCCTCGGTCAGACCGTTGGTGCGGATGTTGTCGATGTCCTCCTGAGAGTACACCACATAGTACATGTAGTCGGGCGCATACACGATCTCCACCGTGATGCCCTCGTCCTCGGTGCCGCTCTGGTTCTCATTGCCCCACACGTTGCCCTCGGTGGTGATCATCTTCTGATCGGTGGTCAGGGCCAGGGCGGTCAGGATGGCCTTCTGGTCCGCGGTCAGGTCGTCGGTGCGGATCAGGTGAGGCACCTGGGAGATGTGGACCATGGGCAGGGTGCCCATCATATAGGTGGCGCCGCCGGCGGAGATACCCATCTGGATACCGGTGCCGTCGTTGACCGTGTCGCCGATGGTGGAGACGGTGGAGCCCAGGTACTCGTTCATCATGTCGTCGTTGCCCAGGAAGCCGCCGGTGGCCAGGATCACGGTCTTGCCGTAGATCTCATAGGTGGTGCCGTCGTAGTACTGGGCGTTGACGCCGATCACCTTGCCGTCGTCGTCAAAGATCAGGCTGGTGGCCGTCAGCTCGGTCATGTACTCGTTCTTCTCGTTCATGGCGTTGGCGGTCTCCAAGGCTCTGGTGAACTGGAAGGTCTTGTTGGGTCCCAGGATGTTCCAGGAGGTGTTGTCGTCGTCCGCGCTGTACACGCACCACAGCTTGGTCCACTCGGGCACCACAAAGCTGCCCAGCAGGCCCATGCCCTCGAACTCAAAGCCGAAGTTGTCCACATAGTAGTCCAGGGCGGAGCCGGAGTTGTACACGGCCTCGTGGATCACGTCCGCCTTCTCGTCGCTGCCCACGTACTCCATCCAGGTGTTGTACACATCGTCGGCGTTGATATAATCCTCGCCGTTGTTGTACAGGTCCTTCAGGTACTGGCTGTTGATGGCCATGGGGCCGTAGGTGCACACAGAGTCGCCGCCGATCTTGCCGGCCGCCTCGATGCCGAACACAGTGGCGCCCTGCTCAGCAGCCGCGCAGTAGGACAGGACGCCGGAGCCGCCCATGCCCACTACGATGACGTCATAACCTTCCAGCTTGACAGTGTCGGTCTTCTTGGGGATCTCGGTGTACCACTGGGAGCTGTCGCCGCCAGCCGCGTCAATGGCCGCGGCCACGCAGTTGCGGATGCCGTTGGAGGAGGTGGTGGCGCCGGTGATGGCGTCCACGGCCAGGGACTGGCTCTCCAGCACGCGGGGGATGAACAGCTCCTGGGCACTGGCAAACCACTCGCCGGTGGCGCTGTCGCTCTCCTCGGTCACCTGGATGTCGGTCATCTTGCCGCCCTCAAAGGTGACCTCACAGGTCATCTGGCTGGTCAGGCCGAAGCTGGGGGCCGTGCCGCTGTAAGTGCCGTCGGCCACGGGGGTCTTCTCGTCGGAGCTGACGCCCATGGCCTGGTTCAGGCAGTCCTGCAGCGCCATCTTCACGGCGTTGCTGGTCTCGGTGGCGCCGGACACGCCGTCGATCTCCGCGCTCTGGGCATCCATGATCTGAGACTTCAGCTTATCCGCGGCGGCGCCGCCGATGCTCTCCGTCTCCTTGGAGACATCCAGCGTCACGTCCGTGATGCTGTTGGCATCCACAGTCACAGTGACCTGAACGCCGTCCTCATGCCCTCTGGCAGTGGCGGTGTAGGTACCGGGCGTGTAGATGCCGGCTTCCTCCGTCGGCTTCACGGAGTCGGAAGGCTCCGTGGACTCCTTCGGGTTCTGTGCACAGGCCGCCAGCGAGAGACACATGGCCAGTGCAAGTACGATACTGAGCACCTTTTTCATTTTTTCACCCTCTTAAGTATTGAGTTAGCACAAGATCAAGATCTCTGCCAACACCTGTATTCTAGCACCGTCAAAAAGTTTCTGCAACTACCTGGCGTTAATTTTTTATCATAGATTGGCCAGGTCAGAGCCCTGGTGTCTCCTGTTTCCGACGACTTTCCTCGTCCCATACAGCTGTCCTTACGACCACTCCGACAGCCGGAGACAGGCTGCCTTCTCTTGCCGTATCACATTATTTTATTTCCCACTTGGAACAAAATAGTGTATAATAATAAATGAGGTGGAATATATGAAAAAAATAACCAATATTTTGCTTCTTGTCCTGCTGGCCGCCGTGATCGTTCTGGCTGCGGCGGTGATTTATCTCTATCAGCGGGACGGCAGCCCGTCCTCCCCTGTCTCCGGGACGCCCTCGGCCTCCCAGTCGGAATCAATTACAGTGGGAACGCCTGCGCCTTCCGGCGGCGAAGCGGAAGGCGGGGATTCCTCCGGGGATACAAACGGCCCGGAGGTGGGAACCCCTGCGGAATCGGGGGGCGAAGACGCACAGGCCGCTGTGACGGAGCTCCGCTGTTCCGCCGCCCTCGGGGCAGTCAAGATCGTGGAGGGCGCGGAATTCGGCCTGTCCGAGGGCAGCGAAGCCGAGTGCGAGGCGTACATTGAGGACAACGCCTACGTCGTCTCCGCCAGCACCACCCAGGACATCCCCATCGTCGTGACCGTACCCGAAGGCATCACCTTTGAACAGGTCACTCTGACAGCCTCCGGCGGGAACCTGACCGTTGAGGGCATTGACACCGAGGCGCTGTCCACCAGCTGTACGCAGGGGGCCATCTACTACTCAGGCCGCCTGGACGGCAGCGCCGATGTGGAGCACCTCCAGGGCCAGACGGTTTTGCAGCTGGAGGGAGCATCGTCGGATTACAACTTTGAGCTGGAATACAGCCTGGGTCACATTCAGGTGGGCGACCTCTCCCTCGGCGGTCCAAAAGGGAGCCGTTCCATTGACAACGGCAGCGAAAAGACCATCCAGGTCTACTGCACCATGGGCGATGTCAGCGTCCTGTTCCAGTAAAAACGCAAAGAAAAGCAGGCAAAATACCCGTATGGCCTGGGGCTGGACGCCCCCGGGCCATACGGGTATCTGTTTGCAGAGATATTGGTGGGTATCCGCGCCGCTCACAGCATCCCGTCCCGGAGGATGTTGTGGTCCCGCAGCAGCTTCTCTATCACGGTCCCCTTGATGAACTTGAGGGCCGGCTTCTTCACCAGGTTCAGCGGCCCGGGCAGCTCCATCTCCAGAGGAGACTTGCCGTCCATCAGGCACACCGAGCTGTCCAGCAGATCCCGGATGTCGTACACGCTGCCCCACACCTCGGGCACGCCCCGGTCCACACCCAGCAGGCCGTAGACCGCCTCCATGGCCGTGCGGACCGAGTACTCGGTGGTGAACACGGTGTCCCGGGGCGTCTCGGCGAACTGGCCCAGGAAGGCGAAGTTGACGCAGCCGTCGGGGATGACGTCGGGCCGGTCGCCCTTGGCCCGGGGCATGAAGAAGGCGGTGATATAGGGCATCATGGTGGGCACGCACACCGCGCTGTGCTCCGCCAGCTCGGGGATCTGCTCCACCGGCACACCGATGTGGTAGAGCCACTCCTCCGTGATCTCCCGGCCGGTGCACTCCTTCATGGGCTTTTTCACATAGTCGCCGGGCACGTCGGTGAACAGGCCGTACACCCAGATGCACACTTTCTCCGGGTCCTGGGCCTTGAACTGGCCCTGCCGGTTGATGGTCCAGCTCAGCAGCCACTTGGAATCCTGGCAGCTGACAATGCCGCCGGTGACCACCTTGCCCGTCCTGGGGTCCCGCTTGCAGATGTTGGTGAGGTAGGGGATGATCCTGTCGTCCAGGGTGGTGATGGTGGCCGACTCCCAGTTGGTCCTGGACACGTCGGAGCAGAACTTCTCCGGCCGACCGAAGGACGGGTCCTGTTTTGCGATGTTCTTCCACAGGCTCCAGCAGCCGCTGGTGCGCACCTCCGCGTCGCCGTTGGGGGCGTGGTCCTGGTCGCCGTAGATGGTGCCCTCGGTGCAGGAGCCGTTGGTGACGAACACCAGGTCGTTCTCGGTGAGCAGCATCCCCTTCTCCGCCCCCTTCACCCGGCACTCAATGGCGGTGGCCACCTTGCGGCCCCCCTTGATGTCAAAGAGCACGTTGGTCACCTCGGTGCCGAACTGGAAGTCCACCCCAGCCGCCTCCAGATACTTCTGCATGGGCAGAATGAGGGACTCATACTGGTTGTACCGGGTGAACTTCAGGGCGCTGAAGTCGGGCAGGCCGGCGATGTGGTGGATGAAGCGCTGGAAGTAGAGCTTCATCTCCAGAGCGGAGTGCCAGTTCTCAAAGGCGAACATGGTCCGCCAGTAGAGCCAAAAGGTGGAGTCGAACACCTCGCTGTCAAACACATCCTCAATGGTCTTGTCGTACAGGTCCTCGTCGGGGGTCATGAAGAGTTTCACGATCTCCATGCAGCCCTTCTGACTCAGGTTGAACTTTCCGTCGGTGTGGGCGTCCTGGCCCCGGTTCACCGTGGCCCGGCACAGGGAGTAGTTGGGGTCGTGCTTGTTGAGCCAGTAGAACTCGTCCAGCACCGAGGCCCCCGGCTTCTCCAGGGAGGGGATGGAGCGGAACAGATCCCACAGGCACTCGAAGTGGTTCTCCATCTCCCGGCCGCCCCGCATGATATAGCCCCGGCTGGGGTCGAAGATGCCGTCGCAGGCGCCGCCGGCGATGTCCATGGCCTCCAGAATGTGGATGTGGGAGCCGGGCATCTGGCCGTCCCGCACCAGGAAGCAGGCCGCCGCCAGAGAGGCCAGACCGCTGCCCACGATATAGGCATTTTTCTCCTCCACGCCCTCCGGCTTCTCCGGCCGGGCAAAGGCCTCGTAGTTGCCGCTCGAGTAGTAGATGCCCTTTTTGTTCTTCCCGTGGCGTCCCAGCTCTGTGTTGCGGTAGCCGCCGTTCTCCTGCTCATGGACCTCCGGCGCCTTTCTGGCCTGGGCCGCCTTCTTCGCCAGCACCACAGCCGCACCCGCGCCCGCCAGGCCCGCGGCCGCAGCAGTCAGTTTTCCAAGATTCTTTGCCATCAGAATAGCCACCTTTCCATATTCCACCGCTCTCGCGGTCGCACATCTGTGTGTGGCTATATCCTACCCACTTTTCCGCCCCACCGCCATTTACAAAAGGGGCCCGGTGATCAGTTTTTTATCACCGGGCCCCTTTTGTAAAGTTTTTATCTGTCTGCGGCAAAATTCCGGATGGAATTGGATACGTTCCCCTGCATGGTGGCGCTGATCTTCCGGACAATGGTCCGGCAGTCCCCCTGCATCCCCTGCCTGATCCAGTCCAGCATGATCCCCACAAAGCTGTACTTGTAAAATTCAGCGATAAAGGCCTTGTCCTCCTCGGAGATGTCCACGCCCTGGCTCTTCTCGTCCACCACGCCGCGGATCAGGCCGTAGGTCAGCTTGAAGAGAAAGCGCTCCATCTGGTCCCGGCTGATGCAGCGGCAGGCGTTGAGCACAAAGGCCTTGTTCTCCAGCACTGCCTCAAAAATCTGGAGCAGCCCCTCCTGCCAGGTGTCGTAGGTCTTTTTACCCGCGAGGACCCGGGTCGCATCCTCCACGCAGACCCACTCGATCAGGTCATAGATGTCCTTGAAGTGGTAGTAAAAGGCCATGCGGCTGATTCCGCAGTCCTCCGTGATGTCCCGGATGGTGATCTTGTCCAGCGGTTTTTTCAGCAGCATCCGCTTCAGCGACGCCTCCAGCGCCTGTTTGGTGGTGTTTGACATGTGTGCCTCCCAGCGTTTCCGATGGTCTTGGGGCTCATTGGTCAGCCATGTTCTATATTATACGGAGAACCCGGCGGTTTTCAAGCCCGTGCGCGTCAGCAGGCAGGGCCGGAGCGTCTGATCCTCCCGAATCAAAAATGCCTTTAAAGCATAGTATGAAATAAAATATGGGTATTTGCTATTTGAGGCCGGCTGTACTACACTGATACCAGAGAAAACCTCCCCGCCGGGGAGGGCCGAAACCCGGCGGTCCGGACCGGCCTGGAGCCGGACGGACCCAGCCCACACAGGAGGAACGACCATGCTTGGAAATTTCACATACTGTAACCCCACCCGCGTACACTTCGGCGAGAAGGCCCTGGAGGCCCTGTCCGGCGAGCTGGCTGGCTACGGCGGCAAGGTGCTGCTGGCTTACGGCGGAGGGTCCATCAAGAAGTCCGGCCTCTACCAGCAGGTGGTGGACATCCTGAACCGCTGCGGCAAGGAGGTCTTCGAGCTGCCCGGCGTCATGCCCAACCCCACGGTGGAAAAGCTGTACGAGGGCTGCCGTATCGCCCGGGAACACGACGTGGACCTGATCCTGGCGGTGGGCGGCGGCTCGGTGTGCGACTACGCCAAGGCCCTGTCCGTATCCGCCTGGTGCGCCCAGGACCCCTGGGAGAAATACTACCTCCGCATGGAGGACGTGGACAACCGGATCATCCCCGTGGGCTGCGTGCTCACCATGGTGGGCACCGGGTCGGAGATGAACGGCGGCTCGGTCATCACCAACCACCGGCAGAAGCGGAAGATCGGCCACGTGTTCGGCAGCAACGTCATGCCCAAATTCACCATCCTGAACCCCACCTACACCTTCACGGTGCCCATGAAGCAGATGGTGGCCGGCATCTACGACGCCTTCAACCACATCTGCGAACAGTATTTCTCCGGCACCGACGACAACACCACCGACTACATCGCCGAGGGGCTGATGAAGTCCCTCATCGTCAGCTCCCGGGCCGCCCTCCGCAACCCGGAGGACTACGAGGCCCGCAGCAACATCATGTGGGCGGCCACCTGGGCTCTGAACACCCTGCTGGCCATGGGCAAGTCCACCGACTGGGAGGTCCACATGATCGGCCAGTCCATCGGCGCCTACACCGACGCAACCCATGGCATGACCCTGTCCGCCGTGTCCCTGGCCTACTACCGCTTCATCATGGAGTACGGCCTGCCCAAGTTTGCCCGCTTCGCGGTCAACGTGTGGGGCGTGGACCCCAGGGGCAAGGACGACAGGGCCCTGGCCCAGGCCGGCCTGGAGGCCATGGAGGCCTGGATGAAGGAGCTGGGCGTGGCCATGAATATCCGGGACCTGGGCGTCACGGAGGATATGCTGGAGGGCATCGCCGACGGCACCTTCCTCCTGTCCGGCGGCTATCGGGAGCTGACCCGGGCCGATGTGATCCAGATTCTGAAGGCCAGCATGTAATGAGTGTATAGCGTATAAAAGGAGGAAAACAGCATGGCAGTGAAACAGACAGCGGGCAGAGCGGCGCTGGGCGAGTTCGCGCCCAAGTTCGCCCAGCTCAATGACGACGTGTTATTCGGTGAGGTGTGGAGCCGGGAGGACAAGCTCTCCCTGCGGGACCGGTCCCTGGTCACCGTGGTGGCCCTCATGGCCCAGGGCCTGGTGGACAGCTCCTTCCAGTACCACCTGACCACCGCAAAGCACAACGGCATCACCCGGCAGGAGATCGCCGAGATCCTGACCCACGCGGCCTTCTACGCCGGCTGGCCCAAGGCCTGGGCTGCCTTCCGCATGGCCAAGGAGGTGTGGGCCGAGGACAACGGTGAGGACGGCAAGGCCATGCACCAGCGGGAGATGGTCTTCCCCATCGGAGCCCCCAACGACGGCTTTGCCCGGTATTTTGTGGGCCAGAGCTATCTGCAGCCCCTCTCCACCAGCCAGGTGGGCGTGTACAACGTGACCTTTGAGCCGGGCTGCCGCAACAACTGGCACATCCACCATGCCGCCAAGGGCGGCGGCCAGCTCCTGGTCTGCGTGGCCGGCCGGGGCTACTACCAGGAGTGGGGCCGGGAGGCCCGGGAGCTCCACCCCGGCGACGTGGTCAACATCCCGCCCGAGGTGAAGCACTGGCACGGCGCCGCCCCGGACAGCTGGTTCTCCCACCTGGCCCTGGAGGTGCCCGGCGAGGACTGCTCCAACGAGTGGCTGGAGGCCGTCACCGACGAGGTATACGGCAAGCTGAGCTGATTGACGTCAGCGCAAACAGGCAGGCAGACGCATGGGCGTCTGCCTGCCTGTTTTTGCCGTTTAATTTTCATTTTCTGTATCTCTGGGCCGCAGCAGCTCCAGGTGGACCTCCGCCTCGGAGAGGAGGTCCTGGGGCTGGGGACGGGGAGGCTGCTCCGCCGTATCCTCCCACTTCACCGGGTGCAGCTCCCACACCACGGACAGGTCGCCGCCGGGGTGCTCGCCCCGGTACCGGTCCAGCACCTGCCGGAACAATCCGCCGGTGATGTGGCACTTCCAGGGCCGGGCCGTCAGGCGGACAGCGCCCTCCTTGCCCCGGAAAAAGAGGGTCACGGTCCCGCCAAACCAGAGGGCCCGGACTAGGCCCCGGCCCGCCCGGGTCCGCTCCTGCTCCAGCCCCAGGGCCAGCACAGCGCCGTCAGGACTCAGAAGGATGGCGGGGCGGAAGGGGAAACTCTCTTCCCCGTCGTCCACCACGGCCACCGGCTCCCCCGCCTGGAGCAGGGCCAGATATTGGGGCGCAATAGGGGTCAAACGCGGCAGTTCCATGGTCAATCCAGCCTTTCCAGATCGCTGTCGGGGTGGTTCCCGCAGTGTTTGTAGTCGTCGTTGGTGTTGTGCAGGCCGTGGGCCTTCCGGATGGCGTGGACCCCCTCCGCCAGACGCACGTAGTAGTCCAGAGGCGCCATGGGGCGGCAGCCCAGCCGGGTGGCCCGGTGGGGCCGCCAGATGGTCACCAGGAACTGGACGCCCCGGCTGGCAAAGAACTGGCAGGCCTGAAAGTTGGACTCCAGAGCCTCCTCCGGGTCGGAGAAGCCGTGCTTTGCCGCCAGCTCCGCCCCGGCCACCACCTGGGTGCACACCTTCCCCACGCCGAATACCTCCACCGCGTCCAGGGTGCGGCGAATCCACTCCTCGTAGCCAATCCAGCGGTGCTTGCCGGGGCACAGCTCTTTGAACAGCTCCTCCCCCCACACCTCGATGTTGGGCGCGTAGGAGGTGATGCCCGTCTGGTCATAGATCCTCTGCAACTCCGCCTTGGGATAGGCGGGGGCCATGAGCTGGCAGGGGAAGCGGCCGGTGAAGTTGCGGCCGATGGCCTGCAGCACCTTGATGTACCGGTCGATCTCCACGGAGAAGGGGGGCTCGCCGGAGAAGTCGGTGCCCCCGGACAGGCTGATCTCGGAGAACCGGCCCGGCTCCTTCACCGCCTCCCGGATGGTCTCGTACACGTCCCGGCAGTCCACCGCCCCGGCGCTGTGTCCGCCGGTGAAGAAGGCACAGAAGCCGCACTGGTCTCCCCCCTCCCACAGGCGGCACCGCTGGTAGGCGTTGAGGATCAGCTTCTGGCCCCGGACGTCGGCCACCGACGACATGGGGGTGCCCCGGCTGGTGCGCTTGCCGTAGAAGTCGGGCCGGGGGACAAAGTCCAAAGTATCCACCAGCTTCTCCCCGTCCAGGAGCAGGTACACCCCACCGTCGCAGTCAATGGTGTAGGGGTTCTCGTAGGGTTCCCCGTAGTTGACGTACACAAAGGAGCCATCCCGCAGGAGGATGGGCCCCGGCATGGCCCGGCGGCCGTCCCGGCCACCGAAGCGGATGTCAAAGGCGTTGTCGTCCCCAAAGGCGTAGGGGGAACCCTGGATACTGTCCAGAGCCCGCTCGGTGAACACGGCGCCGTAGCGGATCATGCTCAGCTTCAGCAGGGCGAAGGGGGAGAACACCGGGTGGCTCACCCGCAGTTCCTCCAGCTCTTCCAGTTTTGTCATGGTCATGGGACCTCCTTCCTGTCACAGCAGGAACCGCCCCGCCAGCAGCGCCGCGGGCAGTCCGATGAAGAACGCGATATCGATCCACCCGAAGGCCACCCGGAAGGCCACGGCCCTGGGCCGCCCCTCCTGGAAGCCCCGGGACTCCATGGCCATGGCCAGGCTCTCCGACCGCTCCAGGGCGTGGACCAGCATGGGCAGCAGCCGCTTGGGCGAGAAGGGCAGGGTCTTGATGCCCCGGACCTTCAGAGCCGTGCCCACGGTGCCGAACTCGCTGCGGACCACGGGGAAAAAGTGGTAGGCCGCCAGAATGCCGTAGGCGAACTTGGGCGGCAGATGGAACTGCTGCATCAGGCTCATGATCAGGTCCATGGAGTTGGTGGTGAAGGCGAAGAGCATGCCCAGTCCGCCGTAGACCAGCACCCGGGAGGCCAGCTGCATGGCGCTGGTGAGGGAGTTGGCGTAGATGACCCGCTGGCCGAAGGCCGCCATCTCCACCCCCTGCTGCACCCCCTCGCTGGGGAACAGGATGCCCGTCATGAACATGCCGAAGGCGGCGATGAGGAAGGGGATCATGGACAGGGCCAGCAGCTTCCGGTTCACCTTTGGGGTGCACACCGTCACCAGCAGGCAAATTCCGGCGGTGATGAGATTGAGTCTGGTGTTGTAGGTCACCGACATAATGAGGGACGCGATGATCAGGGTCAGCAGCTTCCAGGCCGGATTCAGCTTCCGCACGGGACGCACCCCCTCTCTCTGGCGTAGCGGTCCAGGTCCTCCGGCGTCAGGCGCTCCATCCTGCCGTCCTCCAGCAGGTAGATGACGTTGGCGCAGCGCCTGGCCAGGGTCAGGTCGTGGGTGGCGATGACCGCCGTCAGCCCGTCTTCCACCCGCCGCTCCAGCAAATCCAGAATAAAGGCGGTGGCCCGCTGGTCCTGGGCGTAGGTGGGCTCATCCAGCAGCAGCAGGGGCTGCTCCCCCGCCAGCATGGCCAGCAGAGCCAGGCGGCGCTGCTGCCCCTGGCTGAGGGCGTAGGGGGAGTGCTTCCGCCAGGCCAGCAGGCCGAACTCCTCCAGCAGCGCCTCCGCCTGAGCGGAAAGCTCGTTGGGGTCGGCCTTCGGCTTTGCGGCCCGGAGGGTGGTGAGCACCTCCTCCTCCACCGACAGGCTGAGAAACTGGAACCGGGGGTTCTGGAATACCAGGCCCACAGGGCCCTCCACCCGCAGCTTGCCCTTGTACCCGCCCGCGCCGGCGATGGCCGTCAGCAGAGAGGTCTTGCCGCTGCCGTTGCGGCCCACCAGGGCGGTGACGCCCCCCTTGGGGAACCGGAAGGACAGCCCCGTGGCCACGGTCTTACGGCCGTACACCAGGCTCACATTCTCCCCCTCCACCGCGGCCGTCTCCGGCTGGGGCAGGGGCAGAGGCCGCCGCCGCTCCAGCCACTGGTCGTCCAGAAACAGGCCCCGGGCCTCAAATTCCGCCCGGTGGCTCTCCAGCTCGTCGGGCCGCAGACAGCCCGGCTCCAGGGAGCCGTCCCGGTTCATCATCAGCACCCGGGTCAGGAAAGGCCGCCAGTAGTCGGGACGGTGATCCACGATCAGCAGGGTCAGCCCCTGCTTGTTCAGCTGCCGCAGCTGCTCGGACAGCTGGGCGCAGGCACCCGGGTCCAGGTTGGCAAAGGGCTCGTCCAGGATCAGCATCCGGGCCCCGTTAGCCAGGGCGGTGGCCAGGGCCAACTTCTGCTTGGTGCCGCCGGACAGGGTGTGGATCAGGGCGGTCTCCACCGCCTCCAGCCCCACCAGGGCCAGCAGCTGCCGCATCCGCGCCCTCAGGTCGCCGGGATAGTTGATATTCTCCAGGGCAAAGAGGACCTCGTGGTCCACCCGGTCCATGCAGAACTGGTTGTCCGGGTTCTGAAACAGGATGGACACCGCCTGGGCCCGGTCTGCAATCTCATACTGGGCCAGGGGACGGCCCTCCAGGGTGATCTCCCCGGACAGCTCCCCGCCGTAGGCCGGATAGAGGCCGGACAGGCAGTAGGCCAGGCTGCTCTTGCCGCAGCCGGACGGCCCCATCAGCAGCACGGCCTCGCCGGGCTCCACCGACAGGGACAGGTGCTCGAACACCGGCTCCCCCTCATAGCGGAAGGTCAGGTCCCGGCACGCCAGGATGGGCTCAGCCATTGTGGACAGCCCGGCCCAGGGCGTAGCTCTTGAGCAGTCCGGTCTTGGCCAGGGCGTCGCCCATCACCTTGCACAGCACGCCGGAGAACAGGAAGGCGCTCACCAGCCGCACAAGGAAGTACACCACCAGCAGACCCGGGGCGATGGCGATGTAGTTGGAGCGGACAAAGCTCCACAGGAAGCTGGTGATGGTGCAGCCCACAGTGGCCAGATACATGGTGGTGCGGTCAAAGCGCTTGTAGCGCCACAGGGCAAAGACGATCTCAGCCCCCGCGCCCTGGACAATGCCCGCCACGATGACCATGGGGCCATACATGTTGCCCAGCAGCACCTCGACGAGGGAGGCCAGCACCTCGGCCACGATGGCCACGCTGGGCTTCTGGATGATGTAGGCCGCCAGGGTGGGGGCCATGAACCAGATGCCGAAGATCAGCTCGGTGCCCAGCAGGGACATACCGGTGGGGGCAAAGACGGCGGTCAGGGGCGAGATGAGATAGACGGCGGCCAGATAGACCACGCCCAGAACCACGCACAGCATGGTCACGAAAATAACGTCCTTCAGCTTCCAGATACCTTCCTTTTTGGTTTCCATGGGAACCATTCTCCTTTTATATATATATATGTAGGTCTTACTCCTGCGTGGGGCTGTTCACCGACAGGGTGCAGTGGAGGATGTAGTGGGGCACGGACTGCTCCATCAGACGGCACACCGACTCCAGATAGCGGAACACATCCTGCACGTCGCCGGTCAGACGGGTGGCGTAGTGGATGCTGGTGGGCTGGAGGCCGGCGTCCTCCGCCATGTGCCACACCTTGGCGATGTGGTCGATGTAGTCGGGCACGCCCATGGGGTAGAGGGCGATCTTGCACAGCACCGGGAAGTGGGCGCCCGCCACCACGGCGGCGTTGGGGGCCTCCCCCTCCCAGCCCAGGAAGCTGTCCCCGTCGCAGTCGCCGGGGCAGCCCTTGGAGAACTGGCACTCCAGGGCCATGTGGACCCCCTCGCGGAAGGCGTTGATGAACAGGCCCTCCACCGCGTCCACCACATAGGGCAGCTTGCCCCGGTAGACGGTGGACAGGGCGTCCGACTGGCTCCACACGGCGGAGGTGTCGGTCTTCTCCAGCGCGCCCAGGATGATGGACACAAAGTCCGAGTCCATGGGGTACAGGGAGAAGCGGCAGCCAGAGATATCCAGCGTGGCGCCCCGCCCCGACCAGGGCAGGTCCTCCCGCTGGCAGCAGCAACAGCTCTTGGGTTCTGTCATAAAAATTCCTTCTTTCTAAAAATAAAAAGGGTGCCTTCCCTGGGGAAAGCACCCTTTGTTCACGTCTTTTTCGGAGAACGGTACAGAATTGCTTCCCTACGCTGGTATGAGCCAGATCAGGTTCATAGGGTCAGGTTTTACCTTCTCAACTCCGCAGAGTCCCCCCAGAATTCCATCGTCGTGATTCAATTTTCAGGTGTTACTATAGCACTGTGGAAAAGCGCTGTCAAGAATCCGGACTCCCATTCCAGCTCACCGGTGCCCTGCCGCCGCCTCATCCCCGCCGCGCAATCTACGGCAGTACTGAGTACAGAGCTTGTCCGTACACTCGGAGCACTTCAGGGCCGCGTTGGAGCGGTCCCAGAACCGCTCCGGGTACATCATGACGCACAGCTCCCACACCAGCCACGCCATCGCGGACATCAGCACCAGCGAAACCGCAAAAAAGCCGCCCATAAAGATCAGCGGCGAAAACATCATGAGATGGTCCCAGTTGAAGATCCTGCACGTGGTGCAGCAGCGGTTCTTCATAATCAGCCGGAAGGGGCACCAGATCAGCACGCAGATCAGGTCGCACACATAGAACAGCACGGAGATCATGAACAGCGTGATCCTGTCGATCACGCCGGAATAGTACAGCGCCCCGATCCCCGCGATCAGCAGGCACCAGAGGATAAACACCTTGTATGCGCTCTTTGTGATGTCCACGATATAGTTTCTCAGCGCCTCATAGTTGATCTTGTCCCGGATGGGCCTGAAGCGGTTGGCAAAGAGCTTCTGGGAGCCCAGGGGGACCTTGTTCCGGATGGGGATGATCTGGAGAAACATGTCCACCACCCATACGCCCCACAGCAGATGCAGCGGCGAGAGCATTTTGAAAAAGTTCCACCCGTCCAACACGGCAAAGGGTGCCCGCCAGAACAGGTACATCAGGACGCACAGGATAAAAATTAGGCAGCGCCCCACCAGCCGGGCAAAGTAGGTCTTTCTTGTGGCAGACATCTCATTCTTCCTTTTCTATCTGTATCGGAACGGTGAAACGGGAGCAATAAAACGCATAAGAAACCTGCTTTTGACCCGGGTCAAAAGCAGGTTTCTTATGCTGGAGCAGGTGAAGGGAATCGAACCCTCGTGTTCAGCTTGGGAAGCTGACGTTCTGCCATTGAACTACACCTGCATCTGAAATTGACTTTGATAGTATAGCACACAGGGCAGAAAATAGCAAGGAATTTTTTGCGACACAAAAATACACAGTTTGTTTACAATTTATTTATCAATTTTGTACAATTGTCCCTTGTTTCTTGACCTTCACTGCACTATAATAAAGTCATCAAATCTAGAAAGGGGGTTGAGGCCATGAAGTGGACTGACATCCAGAGCACGGATGTCGACGAATTGATTTTTGGCGGCGATGAGCAGGTTATCGTCAGCGATCGATAAACTCGACAGTACATACCGTGCGACACAGAAGTTCCACACCGGCTGCGGTGTGGCTTTTTGTTTATTGGGGCGGCTTCCGGTTTCGGCCGGGGCCGCCTTTTTTATGGCTTTCAAAAGGAGCGCCTGCCGCGTGTTTTCTATTTATTCAAACAATCTTAACCTTTTCCCTATGGCATCTTTTATCTCCCTGTGGTAGCCTTATGGTAATGGATGTCGGATATGGTCGTCCGGCTCCCATCCCGGCAGCGCAAGACAAGGGGCTTGGCATATGAAAAAAAGAAATCAAAAATGGATCGCCACGCTGATCCTCACCATTCTGATCCTAGGCGGCATCTTCCTTTTCCTCTGGAACACCGGCTTTTTCTCCGCCGCCAGATCCCTGGACGGCATCCAGGACTACATCACCCGCTTCTCCCCCTACTCCCACCTGGTCTTTTTCCTGGTCCAGCTGGCCTCGGTGGTCATTGCGCCCATCCCCAGCAACATCACCGCCGCAGGGGGCGCACTGCTCTTCGGCATGTGGCCCGCCTTCCTGCTCACGGCAGGGGCGGTGGTGCTGGGTTCCGTGGTGGTGTTCTGGCTGGCCCGGGTGCTGGGCCAGTCCTTCGCCGGCCGCTTTGTCAGCCAGAAGGTGTCCGACCGATACCTGGAGGTGATCCGCCGCAAGCGGGACGTGTTCCTGGCGCTGGTCTTTCTCTTCCCCTTCTTCCCCGACGACCTGATCTGCATCCTGGCGGGTCTGACCGACATCGGCCTCCCCCGCTTCCTGGTGATCGTGGTCCTCACCCGGCCCTGGGGCCTGCTGGTGGCCTCGGCTGTGGGCAGCTCGGTGATCGCCGTCCCCATCTGGGCCATGGCCCTCATCGGTCTGGCCGGTCTGGCTCTGTTCCTGGCCGCCATGAAGTACGGCGACCAGTGGGAGGCCCGCCTGCTGGAAAAATTCAAACACTAAAAAAGGGAGGACGCTCGGTCTGTGAGCGTCCTCCCTCCTGCTTTGTTCAGCTGTCCTTTTTCTCCTCGGTGAAGCGGTAGCCCGCCCAGGGGTCCAGGTGGTCGAACAGCAGCTTGTCCCCGTCCCAGAGCTGGTAGCGGACGGGGGGATGCTCCCCCTCTCCCGCCGGCTCCACGGCCAAGCGCAGGGCGCCCTGCCGGATCAAGGTCCCCGCCGGAGACCACTGCTCCACGCTGGCCCCGCGGTAGGAGACCAGGCGGTACTCCCGTCCGCCGTAGAGCACTGCGCACAGGCAGCTGACCCGCGGCCCCGCCAGGGTGGACACCCGCTCCACGCTGACCAGGATGCTGTTGCTCCGCTCCTCACGCCAGATGCTCTGGCTCCACAGAGATGTAGAAGGCCGGTCGGTGCCCCGGACCGTCTCAATAAACCCGGTGCCGCCGGTGAAGTCGATGCGCCGGCCGTTGAGCAGCAGAACGCCCTCCAGCCGGTGGCCCATGCTGATGACCCCCCGGCGTACCGGGAACACGGGCAGCGCCCCCAGCGGCCCCATCAAATCGTACTTCAGCGGCGTAAAGGGGCCGTATCGCAGCTCGCCGCACAGGGTCATGCCTCCGGTCCGCAGGTCCAGCCACAGCCCCTTCCGGTTGAAGAGGCTGCCCTTCACCCACACCTGGAACAGCCCCTCGGAGGCCTGGAAGCTCTCTCCCGGACAGCTGATGTTCCACGTGCCCTCCCGGGACTCCACCCGGACGGACGCCGTGGTGCCCCCCGCCCTGTCGATGCGCAGCATCGGAAACAGGGACAGCGTCTCGCCGCCGGGCGCCTGGTGCCGGAGCTGCCAGCCTTCAAAATAGGGCCCCCTCTTTCCGGCCCCATAGAAATATTTCACCCTTCATCACCTGGTCTCAATCCACCCCTGCCGGCAGGGGCTTTCATCTGGTAGCTTACATGTTAGCACGTCCCTCCGCCGATTGCAATTCCCCTTCCCGGGAAAACTTGACCCCTTGGCAATTGTTTTCCCCTTCTTCTGATATTTTGGATTTTTGTCTATTTTTTAACCTTCTTTCTTCTCTTTTTTTGTCAAAGAGTAAATTCCCATTTCCCCTATTGACATCTATTTTTTATCTCACTATAATATGTTAGCAATCTAACTAAAGTGAGGGGGTAGATCGCCATACAGCGCCAGAACTCCGTTGGCTTTGTCATCCGCAGCCTGTCCAATCTGCTCCGTCGGAAAATGATGGAGCTCACCCCCCCCCCGCCTGAGGGCCGCCACGGCATCACTGAGACGGAGGGACTCATCATGGGCTTTCTCTGCGACCACCTGGACCGTGAGCTCTATCAGCGGGACGTGGAAGAGGTGTTCTGCATCCGCCGCTCCACCGCCTCCCGGTTTCTCCAGAACCTGGAGCGGGACGGTATGCTCACCCGCCAGAGCGTCCCCCAGGACGCGCGGCTGAAAAAGCTGGTCCCAACGGAAAAAGCCATGGCCATCCACGCGGAAATTGCGGAGAAATTCCAGATCGCCGAGGCCCTCATGACCGCCGGCCTGACGGCGGAAGAACTGGAGCAGTTCATCGCCACGGCGCGGAAAATTCAGCGCAATCTGCTGGATTAGCCCCCGGGACAGCCGGTCCCTGCACTCTCACGATTCCAACTGCAAAGGAGCGATTTCATGATCAAACGTCTGAACGCCTGTATTCAGGAGTACAAGCGGGACACCATCCTGACCCCCATCTTCGTTATCTTCGAGGTGGCCTTTGATGTTCTGATCCCCATGATGATGGCCCAGCTCATCGACAAGGGCATCGAGGCCGGGAGCATGGAGAACATCGTGCGGTACGGCGTACTGCTGGTGGTGATGGCCCTGGTGGCCCTGCTGTTCGGCGCCCTGTCCGGCCGCTTCGCCGCAAAGGCCGCCACCGGCTTCTCCCGCAATCTGCGCCGGGAGATGTACCGCAACGTGCAGAAGTTCTCCTTCTCCAATATCGACAAGTTCTCCACCGGCGGCATCATCACCCGCCTGACCACCGATGTGACCAACGTGCAGATGGCCTTCATGATGATCATCCGCATCGCCGTGCGCTGCCCCATCATGCTCATCTGCGCCTGGGCCCTCACCTTTACCATCAGCCCCAAGCTGGCCCTTATCTTCCTGATTGTCATCCCCATCCTGGCTCTGGGCCTGTTCCTCATCATGACCAACGCCCACCCCATCTTCGAGCGGGTGTTCAAGAAGTACGACTGGCTCAACAACGTGGTGCAGGAGAACCTGCTGGGCATCCGGGTGGTCAAGTCCTTTGTCCGCGAGGACCACGAGCGGGCCAAGTTCGGCAACGTCTCCAACGAGATCTTCACCGACTTCACCAGGGCCGAGAAGCTCATCTCCTTCAATGCGCCCCTGATGCAGCTGTGCGTGTACGGCTGTATGCTGACCGTGTCCTGGGTGGGCGCCCATCTGGTGGTGGGCGGCGAGATCACCACCGGCAACCTGACCAGCATGTTCAGCTACATCATGATGATCCTCATGAGCCTGATGATGTGCTCCATGGTGCTGGTGCAGATCATCCTGGCCCGCGCCTCCGCCGAGCGTATCTATGAGCTGCTCAGCGAGGAGAGCGACCTGAAGAACGGTCCCAACCCCGTCACCGAGGTGAAGGACGGCTCCGTGGTCTTTGAGAACGTGGGCTTCAGCTACGCCAACGACCCCAATAAGGAGTGCCTGAAGGACGTGAACCTGACCGTCAAGTCGGGCGAGACCGTGGGCATCCTGGGCGGCACCGGCACCTCCAAGACCACCCTGGTCCAGCTCATCCCCCGCCTGTACGACGCCACCGAGGGCCGGGTGCTGGTGGGCGGCGTGGACGTCCGGGACTACGACATGGAGGCCCTGCGCCAGCAGGTGGCCATGGTACTCCAGAAGAACGTGCTCTTCTCCGGCTCCATCAAGGAGAACCTGCGCTGGGGCGACGCCGACGCCACCGATGAGGAGATGGTCCGCATGTGCCGTCTGGCCCAGGCCGACCCCTTCATCCAGGAGTTCCCCGACAAGTACAACACCCACATCGAGCAGGGCGGCTCCAACGTGTCCGGCGGCCAGAAGCAGCGTCTGTGTATTGCCCGCGCCCTGCTGAAGCGGCCCAAGATCCTCATCCTGGACGACTCCACCTCCGCCGTGGACACCAAGACCGACGCCCTCATCCGCCAGGCCTTCCGGACCGAGATCCCCGACACCACCAAGTTCATCATTGCCCAGCGTATCTCCTCCATTGAGGACGCGGACAAGATCCTGGTGATGGAGGGCGGAAAGATCAGCGCCATGGGTACCCATGAGGAGCTGCTCAAGACCTGCCAGACATACCGCGAAATCTACGATTCCCAGACGAAGGGAGGCAGCGACGATGAATAAGAAAGCCCAGCCCTTCAACAGACGTCATACTGCCGGTCGGATCCTCAGCTATGTGTTTGCCGGCTACAAGTTCCGCTTCTTCCTGGTGCTGCTGTGCATCCTGGTCAGCGCCATTGCCTCCGTGGGCGGCTCCCTGTTCCTCCAGGCCCTCATCGACGACTACATCGCCCCCCTGCTGACCATGGAGACCCCGGTATACACCGCCCTGCTCCAGGCCCTCATCATGATGGCCTGCCTGTACGTCACCGGCGCCCTGTGCACCCTGGCCTACAACCGGATCATGGTGACCATCTCCCAGGGCGTGCAGAAGACCATCCGCGACGACCTGTTCAGCCACATGCAGACCCTGCCCATCAAGTACTTTGACACCCACGCCCACGGCGACGTGATGAGCGTGTACACCAACGACGTGGACACCCTGCGCCAGATGCTCTCTCAGAGCATCCCCCAGATGTTCAACTCGGTGGTCATGATCGCCGTCACCTTCTTCGCCATGCTGTTCAAGAACGTGTGGCTCACCATCGTGGTGCTGCTGTGCGTGGGCTGCATGCTGGTGGTCACCCGTTACATCGCCGGCCGCAGCGCCAAGTACTTTATCCGCCAGCAGATGAAGCTGGGCGACCTGAACGGCTACATCGAGGAGATGATCAACGGCCAGAAGGTCATCAAGGTTTTCTGCCACGAGGAGGAGGCCGAGAAGGGCTTTGACGAGGTCAACGACGCCCTGTGCGACAGTGCCTATCAGGCCAACAAGTACGCCAACATCCTCATGCCCATCATGATCAACATCGGCAACATCCAGTACGTCATCGTGGCCATGGCCGGCGGCCTGATGGCCCTGGGCGGCTTCGACACCGGCATCACCCTGGGCGTTATCGCCTCCTTCCTCCAGCTGTCCAAGAGCTTCAGCAACCCCATCAGCCAGATCTCCCAGCAGCTCAACTCCGTCATCATGGGTCTGGCCGGCGCCGAGCGTATCTTCCAGCTGATGGACGAGGCCCCCGAGGAGGACCACGGCGTGGTCACCCTGGTAAACGTGTCCTACGACAAGTCGGGCAGCCAGCTGGAGGAGAGCGAGAAGCGGACCAACCTCTGGGCCTGGAAGGTACCCCACGGCGTGGGCGCTACCATGGTGCCGGTGCGCACCCGGGAGGACGGAAGCCTTAAGGAGCTGAAAAAGCCGGAGGCGGGTTCCGCCTGGGCCTGGAAATACCCGGAGACCGAGACCGGCCCCTCCTACCGTATCATTCAGGGCCCCGTGCGCAACGTGGAGGGGGAGGACCACTACCTGGTCAAGCTCTCCGGCGATGTGCGCTTCGACGGCGTGGACTTCGCCTATGAGCAGGGCAAGACCATCCTCCACGGCATCACCCTCTTCGCCAAGCCCGGCCAGAAGCTGGCCTTCGTGGGCGCCACCGGCGCGGGCAAGACCACCATCACCAACCTGATCAACCGGTTCTACGACATCGCCGACGGCAAGATCCGCTACGACGGCATCTCCATCAACAACATCCGCAAGAGCGACCTGCGCCGCTCCCTGGGCATCGTGCTCCAGGACACCAACCTGTTCACCGGCACCGTCCGGGAGAACATCCGGTACGGCAACCTGGACGCCACCGACGAAGAGGTGGAGGCCGCCGCCGTGCTGGCCAACGCCGACGACTTCATCCGCCGCCTGCCTCAGGGCTACGACACCATGCTCACCGGCAACGGCGCCAACCTGTCCCAGGGCCAGCGGCAGCTGCTGGCCATCGCCCGGGCCGCCGTGGCCGATCCCCCGGTCATGATCCTGGACGAGGCCACCTCCTCCATCGACACCCACACCGAGGCCCTGGTCCAGCGGGGCATGGACAGCCTGATGAGCGGGCGGACCGTGTTCGTCATCGCCCACCGGCTCTCCACTGTCCGCAACTCCGACGCCATCATGGTGCTGGATCACGGCCGCATCATTGAGCGGGGCAGCCACGAGGACCTGATCGCCCAGCACGGCGTGTACTACCAGCTCTACACCGGCGCTTTCGAGCTGGAGTAAGACCATTCATCCCATACAAAAAGCCTGCCGGACGCATATGCGTCCGGCAGGCTTTTTTCGCTCAATACAGTCCCAGAACGTACCGGAACACCAGCCGGTCCAGTCTGCCCCGGCTCTGGTCCGCCGCTTCGGCCCCCTGCTCCGTCAGAGCGCGGGCGGTCTCCCGCTCCTGGGCCGTCAGCACGTGGGCGCTGAAGGTCGCCTTCTTGGCCAGGGTCTCCAGGGTCTGGTCCACGGTCCCGCCGGTGTGGGCGGCCACCTTCTCCATGTAGAGATACATCTCGATCACCGCCCGGTTGGGATCGGGCTGTCCGAACTTACGGGCTCTGCTCCGGGCCGCCAGATGGCGGCGGAGCACCAGACCGGCTACCGCCAGCACCAGCACAGCGGGAATGGCCAGCAGCCACAGCCAGGGGCTGAGGGGCTCCCGCTCCTCTGTCCCCTCCGGCGTCGCTGGCTCCCAGGTGGGCCGCGGCGCCTGGCTGTGGGTGGGCGCGGGGGTGGCCTCGGGGGCCTGGGTCTCGGTGGGCGCCGGCGTCTCCTCCGGCTCCTTCTCCCAGGCAAAGGTGCCGTCGTAGCCCGGCGTCACCTCCACCGGCTGCCAGCCGTACCCCGTCAGGTACACCTCCACCCAGGCGTGGGCGTTGTAGTCGGGCACATCCACCCACTCCCCCGCCACCGTGTCCGCCACATAGCCGGACACATACCGGGCAGGCAGACCGATGCTCCGCAGCATCAGGGTGGCGGTGGTGGCGAAGTGCATGCAGTAGCCCCGGCCCTCGTCCAGGAAGTGGGTGACAAAGTCCGTGCCATCCGGGGCCGCGGGGGTGTCCGGGTCGTAGACGGCGATGGAGGACAGATAGGCTGCGATGTACCGGGTCAGGGACACAGCGTACGGTACCCCCTGATCCATGTTCGCCTCCATCTCCTCCATGGCCTCCGGGCTGTTCCAGCCCGCCAGGTCCTGCACCAGCCCGTCAATCTCCGGCTTCAGCTCCTCGGGGAGCTGAAGGTAGTTCTCATAGACGAAATAGCGGTAGCTCTCCTCCGCCTGTGCGGCATCCCCCGTGAGCCTGGCCCTGAGGGGGCTGGCCGTCTCACGGGCGTAGAGGATGTGGGTCCACACGCCGGTGCCACGGGCCAGATAGGCGTCCCCCACGAACTCCGCGCCGGTCATCCGGTCGGGGGTGGTGCTCAGCTGGTAGGGGGTGTACACGAACCGGTCGGCCGCCCCCACGTTCTCCACCTCGATGCGGACAGAATCTGCATCGGCGTCCGCCATGGCGGGGAAGTTGATGGGCTGGTAGTCCCCGATGCCGTCTATCTGCAGTTCCGTCCCGCTCTTCATGGAGGAGATAGCCGCCATATCGGGCACGGTAAACGTCCACCCCTCCCGCATCTGCTGGTACACCTCGTCGGACAGCTGTTCCCAGCCGCCGCCGGTGTAGACGGCGGAGGAGAAGCCACGCAGGTAGATGTGGCCGGTGGTCTCGCTGCGCACCCGCAGGGCCGTGTCGCCGTCAAAGTCCAGGGGTCCCACCCGGCTCAGGTCGATCTGGTCGGAGCCGGAGGCCAGGCCCAGGTCCGCCCCGGCGTTGGCCACGCCCCGCCCGGCCGCCGCCAGGCGGTCGATGATCTCCAGCCGGGCCTCCGCCGCCCAGTCGGTCTGCTCGTACTCCTCCCTGGGCAGGGCCAGCCCCAGCCCCGCCAGCAGCAGGGCGCACAGGGGCAGCGTCATGAGCACGGTCTTGGCGCTGCCGGACAGGTCCTTCTTGTTGGCCTGGCGCACCAGCAGGCCCACGCCCCAGAACAGGAGCAGCATCAGCAGGGGCGTCCAGCCCGGGGTTACGGTCACCGACAGCGGCAGCGCCAGCAGCGGGAAGGTGCCCCAGAAGGTGAGCCAGAAGGACCGCATCCGCTGCCACAGCCACCCGATCCAGAAGGCCAGGGCCACGGTCAGCAGGAGGAACAGGGCGGTCATGGCCGCCGCCTCGCTCCCCAGGGTGGTCTCGCCGGTCAGGGATGTGATATCCAGGGTCACACTGCTGCCCAGAGCCCAGGCGAAGGTGTTCACCACCTGCCGGGCCAGCACCAGGCCGCCCAGCTCCAGCAGATCCAGCCAGCGCCAGGCCGTCACCGCCACAGCGGCGGCACAGCCCAGATAAAGCGCCCCTCTGGCCCAGCGCCAGGGCAGGGAAAACACCGCTGTAAAGAGGGGCGCGCACACCAGGCAGGTGACGGTGATGGTCCGGTAGTCCACCGGCAGGTGGAAGGCGGAGATCAGGCAGAACACCGTGCCGTACAGGCCCAGGAAGAGCATCAGGCAGTCGGAGAGGACCACCGCTGTGCGGCGGGTGAGGGTGAGATTTTCTCTCATTGGGTACCCTCCTCTCCCCTGCCGTCCCCGGCGGTGATGTGGAGACTGCGGACCAGGGCGCCGCCGCCCCCATTCAGTCTGGCCGCCGCGGTGTGGCCGTCAGCCGGGGCGGGGGTGGAGAAGATCTCCCACTGGCAGGCCCGCAGGTCGGTCAGGCTGGACACTCTCCGCTCCCTGACCCGGCCCGCCCCCTCCTCCAGCCATCGGACAGCGTGGGGCCGCTCCCGCTCGATGAGGGCACGGGACACCGCCTCCAGCCGGTCCTGGATCAGGTCCAGGTCCTCCGGTGTGCCGAAGTGGTCAAAGCTCAGGACAATGACGGCCTTCTGGGGCTCCAGGGTCTCCCGCACCACCAGGGCATCCACCTTGGTGGACAGCTTCCAGTGGACCGAGCGGAGGGGGTCCCCAGCCCGGTAGGGCCGCAGGTCGTAGTCCTCGCCGGGGCCGCCGCCGGGCCGGGGCCGCATGACCTGGTTCTTCTCCGCCCCCAGCAGGGCCGGCACCGGCTCGGGGGGCAGGTCCAGGGGGAGCACCGCCAGCTCGGCCGCCGGGGGAATGGGCCGCCGGAAGGCGAACAGCCCCAGCAGGTCGCACACCCGCACCCGCGCCACCCGGCAGCGCACCATGCCGCAGTGGCCGGTGGGCAGGCCCTCCCGCCGCACCGCCCCCAGGGACGCCCCGGACAGCTTGACCCGGGCTCCGCCGGACTGGCCGTTCATGGCGTTGTCCCATCTCAGGTCCACGGTCAGCCGCGCCACCGGCAGGCGGCTGCGGCTGATGACAGTGAGCTGGGCCTCCGCCGTCTCGTTCCGGCGCACAGCCCGGGCAGACAGGCCCAGCTCCACGGCGCAGCCCAGCATGCCCGGCAGGCTCACCAGCAGAGAGAACAGGGGGAACACCAGAGCGAGCACCAGGACATAGAAGGAAAAATATCCGTTGAAACACACGAAAAAGAGTACCGCCGCCCCCAGCGCCAGCAGATACCCCACCCGGCACCGGGCCATTACTGCACCTTGGGCGGCGTCACCGCCCGCATCACGTCCTCCAGCGGGTCGTTCTCCCCGGCTCTGGGGGAGAGGATGAGCCGGTGGGCCACCGTGTCCTTGAACACCATGGTCACATCCTCGGGCAGCACGTAGTCCCGGTTCTGGACAAAGGCGGCGGCCTTGGCCATGGCGGACAGAGCCAGAGAGGCCCGGGGGCTGGCCCCCTGCTCGATCATGGGGTGGACCCGGGTGGCCCCCACCAGAGCCACGATATAGTCCAGCACCTGGTCGGACAGGTGGACGGCGTCCACCTGCTTCTGAAGGTCCAGCAGGCCGCCGTGGTCCACCACCCGCTCCACGCTGTCCAGGGGGTTGCCCCCCTGCCGGCGGCGGAGCATCTCCTTCTCCGCCTCGGGGGCGGGGTAGCCGATGGACAGCCGCACCATGAACCGGTCCATCTGGGAGTCGGGCAGCAGCTGGGTGCCCGCAGCCCCCGCCGGGTTCTGGGTGGCGATGACGATAAAGGGCCGGGGCACCGGGTGGGACACGCCGTCCACCGTCACCTGGCCCTCCTCCATGGCCTCCAGCAGGGCGGACTGGGTGCGGCTGGTGGCCCGGTTGAGCTCGTCGGCCAGAAACAGGTTGCACAGCGCCGCGCCGGGCTGGTACTCCATCTTCCCCGTCTCTTTATTATAGAGGGAGAAACCGGTGATGTCGGAGGGCATCACATCGGGGGTGAACTGCACCCGGTTGTAGTCCAGGGACAGCGCACGGGAGAAGGCCAGGGCCATGGTGGTCTTGCCCACGCCGGGGATGTCCTCCAGCAGGATGTGCCCCCGGGCCAGGATGGCCAGCAGGGCACGGGCGATCACCTCGTCCTTGCCCACCACCGCCTTCTTCACTTCCTGTAAGATATGTACTGCCTGGTTCATGCCTCTTTCTCCTCATTTTCCTTTTTATATATGTAGAATAATCCTTTATTTTACGGTTTATCCAATGCATATTATTTTAAGTACAATTTCAGTTCATGTCAACGCGGAATACGCTGCCAGGGCCTCCCGCTGTCCGCTTTCTCTGTAATGATATCGCTGCAAAGCGTAAAAATGTTGCAGGCCGGCTGTTTTTTCTCCTTCCAGCCTCCATTTCGTCCATTTTTACCTGCCCTCATCCTGTGAAAAAACAGGGAAAGGCCTTGCAATGGAACGCGTTCCGTGGTATACTGCGTATGATAGTAGAGGAAGTATGGTGAGAGTGGGGCTTTGCTCCGCTCTTTATTATTGAAAAAAACCGGTTTGGTTTTTTCTGACATTTTATACCGAAGGAGGCTCCTCTATGGCGAAAGTCACTGAGCTGGTCCGGGCGCTGGCCCAGCCCATCGCGGCGGAAAACGGCTGCAGCATCTGGGATGTGGAGTATGTGCGTGAGGCGGGCACCTGGTTTCTCCGGGTCTATCTGGACAAGGAGGGCGGCGTAACCATCGACGACTGCGAGGCCGTGTCCCGGCCCCTGTCCGACGCCCTGGACGAGGCCGACCCCATCGAGGGCAGCTACACCCTGGAGGTCTCCTCCGCAGGCATCGACCGGGTCCTCCGGCACCCGGAGCACTTCGCCGCCTTCCTGGGCGCCGAGGTGGAGGTCCGCCTCTACCGCCCCGTGGAGGGCCGCAAGGACCATGTGGGCATTCTGAAAGGCTACGAGGACGGCGATGTGACGGTAGAGCTCCCCAAGGGAGCCGTGACCTTCCCCAAGAAGGACGTGGCCCAGGTGCGGCTGTACGTCCGTGTTTGATTCCCCGCCGGGAATCCGTTATGGTATAAGGAGTTTGATGAAGGATTATGGCTAAGAGAAATGCAAAGGCTCAGAAGAGCAATGAGCTGGACGGCAAGGAGTTCTTCGCCGCCATCGGCATGATCGAGCAGGAGAAGGGCATCCCCAAGAGCTATATGCTGGAGAAGATCACCCAGGCCCTGATCAGCGCCTACAAGCGGGACCATGAGGGCGCCGGCGACAACATCGTGGTGGACGCCAACGAGGAGAAGGGCGAAGTCCGCATGTTCGTCAAGAAGGACGTGGTGGAGACCGTGGACAACCCCTTCACCGAGATCAGCCTTGCCGACGCCCGGATGCGCCTTCCCCACATCCAGCTGGGCGACGTGGTGCGTATGGAGGTCAAGACCAAGGACTTTGGCCGTATCGCCGCCCAGACCGCCCGTCAGGTCATCATCCAGGGTATGCGCGAGGCCGAGCGGGGCATGATTTATGATGAGTTCAGCTCCAAGGAGCACGAGCTGCTCACCGGCGTGGTCACCCGCATCGACCCCCGCTCTGGCTCCGCCAGCCTGCGCATCGGCTCGGGCAGTGAGGTCACTGAGGCCTTCCTGGCTGTGGGCGAGCAGGTCCGGGGCGAGACCATCCACGAGGGCGACCGGCTGAAGGTGTATGTGGTGGAGGTCCGCCGCTCCACCAAGGGCCCCCAGGTCCTCATCTCCCGCACCCACCCCGGCCTGGTCAAGCGCCTGTTCGAGCTGGAGGTGCCCGAGATCTACGACGGCACCGTGGAGGTCAAGTCCATCGCCCGCGAGGCGGGCAGCCGCACCAAGCTGGCCGTCTGGTCCGCCGACCCCAACGTGGACCCCATCGGCGCCTGCGTGGGTCCCCGGGGCCAGCGCGTGAACAACATCGTGGAGGAGCTCAAGGGCGAGAAGGTGGACATCATCAAGTACTCCGACGACCCCGCCGAGTACGTGGCCGCCGCCCTCTCCCCCGCCGACGTCATCAGCGTCACCACCCTGGACGACGGCAAGAGCTGCCGCGTGGTGGTGCCTGACGACCAGCTGTCCCTGGCCATCGGCAAGGAGGGCCAGAACGCCCGCCTGGCCGCCAAGCTCACCGGCTTCAAGATCGACATCAAGCCCGCCTCCAACCCCGGCGGCGATGAGGACCAGGAGTCCGACGAGGTCGTGGTGGACGACGCGCCCGTGGAGGCCGCCCAGACCGCCGAGGCCGCCGACGAGCCCCTGGACGTGTAATTTGATTTTCTGATTTTCCCGTGGAAAGGGGGCGCTTGTCCCATGCCCAAAAAAATTCCCCTGCGCCAGTGCCTGGGCTGCCGGGAGATGAAGCCCAAGAAGGAGCTGATCCGTGTGGTCCGCTCCCCCGAGGGCGAGGTCTCCCTGGACTTCAAGGGCAAAAAGCCCGGCCGGGGCGCTTACGTCTGCCCCAACCCTGAGTGCCTGAAAAAGGCCCGAAAGGCCAAGGCGTTGGAGCGCGCCTTCTCCGCCCCCCTGCCCGACGAGGTATGGGACGCCCTGGAGGCGCAGATGAAGGAGGCCCCCGATGTCTAACGCCATTCTCTCTCTCATCGGCCTGTGCAAGAAGGCAGGACGGCTGGAGGTGGGCGAGGAGCCGGTGGGCGCGGCCGCCCGCGCCCACCACGCCAAGCTGCTTCTGGTGGCCGCCGACGCCGCCGACAACACCCGCCGCCGCTGCGCCCATTTCGCCGAGGCGGGCGCCGTCCCCTGGACGGAGCTGCCCTTCTCCAAGGCGGAGCTGGGCGGCACCGTGGGCCGCAGTTCCTGCGCCCTGGTGGCCGTCACCGACATCGGCTTTGCCTCTTCCCTGGCCGCCAAGCTGGCCCTGCTGGACCAGGCCCGGTACGGCGAGCTGTCCGCCGCCCTGGACACCAAGGCCCAGAAGGCCCTCCAGCGGCAGAAGGAGCAGCGCCAGCACGAGAAAAATCTCCGTGAGGGCAAGCGCAAGCCCTGGGCCGCGCCCCCAAAAGAGCAGAAAGCCCCGCCCGCCCCGTCCAACCCCCCCCTGCGCTCCTCCCCCGCCCCCTCCGGGCGGCCCAAGGTGCCCAAGGGTAAACTGCAGGTCAAGGGCGGACTCCACCGGGGCCCCAAGCCCAAGGCATGAACAAGGTTTTCCCGCCGCTGCGGCGGTTTCCCATAGAGAACGTATCCGTTTCGAGCAGAGAGCTTGTTCCAATAAGAAAGCGCAGGGAACCCTGCCTGCGTTTTCCTATTGGTGCAGGCTCCACAATGGAGGTGGCTCATTTGCTGAACAAATACCGTGTGCACGAGGTCGCCAAGGACTTCAAAATGAACTCCAAGGATATCGCCGATATCCTCACCAAGTACGCGACCACGCCCAAGAACCATATGCAGGTGCTGGAGGACAGAGAGCTGTCCATCATCTTTGAGTATCTGACCCAGCACCACCAGGTGGACAGCATCGAGAGCATTTATGCCGATGTGTACCACGAGCCCAAGAAGGCGGAGGCCCCCAAGGCCGCCCCCGCCCAGAACCAGCAGGGCGCCAAGCAGCCCAAGGACGCTCCCAAGGCGCAGGCTCCCCAGCAGCAGGCCCAGCGGCCCGCTGCCCAGCAGAACCAGAATCAGAACCAGAACCAGCAGCGGCCTCAGCAGCAGGCCCAGCCCCAGCAACAGACCCAGGACCGCCGTCCCACCACCCGCGTGCCCGAGAAGAAGGTGGTGGACACCCGCAAGAGCGGCAACGTGAACCTGGAGAAGTACGACGAGCGCCTGGAGTCCTTCACCTCCGAGCGCCAGCAGCAGGGCGGCGGCAAGCAGAAGTTCCAGGGCCGCAACCAGCGCCGGAACAACAGCTTCCAGGGCAACAAGCGCCGGGCTGAGGAGCAGGAGAAGATGCGCCGGCTCCAGGCCGAGATCGCCAAGAAGCACCCCACCGTGGTCAAGATCCCCGACGAGATCGGCGTGGGCGAGCTGGCCAGCCGGATGAAGAAGACCGGCGCCGAGGTGGTCAAGTGCCTGATCAAGAACGGCGTCATGGCCTCCCTGAGCGACATCATCGACTTCGACACCGCCGCCATCATCGCGGAAGAGATGGGCTGCAAGGTGGAGAAGGAAGTCATCGTCACCATCGAGGAGAAGCTCATCGACACCGCCGAGGACAAGGCGGAGGACCTGGTGCCCCGCGCCCCCGTGGTGGTGGTCATGGGCCACGTCGACCACGGCAAGACCTCCCTGCTGGACTATATCCGCAACGCCCACGTGGCGGCCGGCGAGGCCGGCGGCATCACCCAGCACATCGGCGCCTATCAGGTGGACGTCCAGGGCAAGCCCATCACCTTCCTGGACACCCCCGGCCACGAGGCCTTCACTGCCATGCGTGCCCGCGGCGCCATGATCACCGACGTGGCCATCCTGGTGGTGGCCGCCGACGACGGCATCATGCCCCAGACCGTGGAGTCCATCAACCACGCCAAGGCCGCCAATATCCCCATCATCGTGGCCATCAACAAGATGGATAAGCCCACCGCCAACCCCGAGCGCATCAAGGAGCAGCTCACCAAGTACGAGCTGGTGCCCGAGGAGTGGGGCGGCGAGACCATCATCTGCCCCATCTCCGCCAAGACCGGCGAGGGCATCGACAACCTGCTGGACATGGTCATCCTGACCGCCGAGATGCAGGAGCTGAAGGCCAACCCCAACCGCTCCGCCCACGGCGCCGTCATCGAGGCCCGGCTGGACAAGGGCCGCGGCCCCGTGGCCACCCTGCTGGTGCAGAACGGCACCCTCCACCAGGGCGACATCATCATCGCCGGCACCGCTGTGGGCCGTGTCCGCGCCATGACCAACGCCCGGGGTGAGAAGGTCACCGAGGCCGGTCCCTCCGTGCCTGTCGAGATCATCGGTATGAGCGAGGTGCCCGGCGCCGGCGACGACTTCCACGCCGTGGCCGACGAGCGCATGGCCCGCGAGCTGGTGGAGCAGCGCAAGCACGACCAGAAGATGGCTGCCTCTGGCGGCGTGAAGCAGAAGGTCAGCCTGGACGATCTGTTCAGCCAGATCCAGCAGGGCGAGATCAAGGACCTGAACGTCATCGTCAAGGCCGACGTCCAGGGCTCCGCAGAGGCGGTGAAGTCCTCCCTGGAGAAGCTGTCCAACGACGAGGTCCGGGTGCGGGTCATCCACTGCGCCGTTGGCGCCATCAGCGAGAGCGACGTCATGCTGGCCACCACCTCCAACGCCATCATCGTGGGCTTCAACGTCCGCCCCGACAACAACGCCAAGGAGACCGCCGCCCGCAACAAGGTGGATATGCGGATGTACCGCGTGATCTATGACTGCATAGAGGAGATCGAGACCGCCATGAAGGGCATGCTGGCCCCCAAGTTCAAGGAGGTCTTCCTGGGTCAGGCCGAGGTCCGCGAGGTGTTCCGTATCACCGGCGTGGGTATGGTGGCCGGCTGCTATGTCACCAACGGCAAGATGCAGCGCGGCGCTCAGATGCGTCTCCTGCGGGACAACATCGTCATCTACGACGGCTCTATCGCCTCCCTCCAGCGCTTCAAGGACAGCGTGAAGGAGGTCGCCCAGGGCTACGAGTGCGGTATTACCTTCGAGAAGTTCCAGGACATCAAGCAGGGCGACGTCATCGAAGCCTACCTGATGGAACAGATTGAGGTGTAACCCCTCATTTTTCTCATTCTACAAGACCCCAAAAGCAGGGCGGGCGTTTTCGCCCGCCCTGCTTTGCTTATTTGTCTCCCCTGGAGGTCCCCATGAGCTGTGTATATCTCCTAGCCGCCTCCCATTCCCTGCCCCTCTACGACTCCGGCATCCGCCGCCTCCGCACCGTGAAGGCGGGCGGTATGACTGTCACGCTGGAGGAGGACGGCTTCTCCGTACAGGAGCATGAATACTACCGCCAGGCGGTGGATTGCCTGGCGCTGGACATGCAGCCCTGCCGGTATGAGCTGAACCTGTACCCCACCCAGGAGGACGCCGCACAGCTGCGGGCCTATCTGTCAAAAAACTGCGCCCGCGGTGAGACCGTGGAGCTGTGGCACCTCTGGGTGGGCGGCGGGGCGCACAGGATACGCCGTTTCTCCGGCCCTCTGTCCGCTTTGGCGCAGGACACGCTGGAGCAGCTGGAGGAACACCAGCAGACCTGCCTGACCATTGCAATATAGCGCGGAGGCCCTTTCGGGCGCCTCCCCGCTCACTTATGAAAGGAGATCCGATCATGTCGAGCAATCGAATCGGACGCATCAACGAAGAAATCCAGCGTGAGCTCTCCGGCCTCATCCGCACGGTGAAGGACCCCAGAGTCCACGGGCTGGTCTCTATCACGGCGGTGGACACCACCACCGACCTGCGGTATGCCAAGGTCCACGTCAGCGTGCTGGACAAGAGCGACGTCAATGAGGTGGTCAAGGGCCTCAAATCCGCCGCAGGCTACCTCCGCCGGGAGCTGGGCGCCGCCCTCTCCCTGCGGTACACCCCGGAGCTGATCTTTGAGAAAGACGACTCCATGGCCCAGGGCGCTCACATTCTGAGCATGCTGCGGGACCCCGAGGTGGTCAAGCCAGCCAATCCCGCCAACGCCCACATTAATCTGGACAGCGAGGAGTGAAGTCCCATGACCTATACGGAAGCCGCTGAACTGCTGCGGCGTCAGGACGATATTCTCATTCTCACCCACCGCCGGCCCGACGGCGACACCATCGGCTGCGGCGTGGGCCTGTGCGCCGCCCTGCGGGAGCTGGGCAAGACTGCCTGGCTCCTGCCCAACGCCGACGCCACCAGCCTCTTTACCCCCTATCTGGAGGGCTATCTGGCCCCTGACGGGTTCTCCCCCGCCTTTGTGGTCAGCGTGGACATCGCGGGCCGGGGGCTGTTCCCTGAAAATGCCCGCTGCTGGCTGGACAAGGGCGTGGACCTGGCCATCGACCACCACCCCTCCAACGAGGGCTTCGGCAGGGAGAACTGCGTGGACCCGGGCCGGGCCGCCTGCGGCGAGCTCATCTATGATATCGTCCGCCAGTGGGGGCCTGTGTCCCCTGCCGCCGCCCTGGCCCTGTACCTGGCCGTGTCCACCGACACGGGCTGCTTCCTCTACAGCAACACCACCTCCGGCACTCACCGGGTGGCCGCCGCCCTGATGGACACCGGCATCGACTACCGCAGCGTCAATAAGCGCCACTTCCGCACCAAGAGCTTCAAGCGCCTGCAGCTGGAGAGCATGATCACCGAGGGCATGGAGCTCTTCGACAACGGCACCATCGCCATCGCCGCCGTCACCCTGGAGATGATGAGGGCCCTGGACGCCCACGAGGAGGACGCCGAGGACATCGCCGCCTTTGCCGGACAGGTGGAGGGGGTGGAGACCGCCGTCACTATCCGGGAGCTGCGGCCCGGAGAGTGCAAGCTCTCCGTCCGCACGGCCGCAGGGCTCAACGCCTCGGCGGTATGTGCCCTGCTGGGCGGCGGCGGACACGCCGCTGCCGCCGGATGCTCGGTGATGGGTTCCGTCTCCGACGCCAAGACCGCCATTCTGGACGCCATCCACCAGATCCAGCAGGGCTGAGGAGGCCGGAATGCCGAACGGAATCATTGTGATTGACAAGCCCGCCGGATGGACCGCGTCGGACCACGCCCTTGTGGAACGCGCCGCCGCTGGAGCAGCGGCGCTTATCCCGGCGGGCGGCTCCTCCTTTTCGCGCCGCACCCGCTGCGCTGGGCTGCGCCGCGAGTTTACGGAGGGCTGAGTATGGCAAATGGAATTATCGTGATCGACAAACCCGCCGGATGGACCAGTATGGATGTGTGCGCCAAGATCCGGGGCGTGCTCCACGAGCGCCGGGTGGGCCACGCCGGGACCCTGGACCCCATGGCCACTGGTGTGCTGCCCGTCTTTGTGGGCCGGGCCACCCGGGCGGTGGAGTTCGCCGCCGAGGGCGGCAAGGAGTATGTGGCCGGGCTGCGGCTGGGCGTTGTGACCAACACCCAGGACACCTCTGGCACCGTGCTGGAGGAGAGGCCCGTGGCTGTTGACCGCTCCGCCCTGGAGGCCGCCCTGGCCCCCTTCCGGGGGGATATCCTCCAGATCCCCCCCATGTACTCCGCCATCAAGCGGGACGGCAAGAAGCTCTACGAGCTGGCCCGGAAGGGCCAGGAGGTGGAGCGGGAGCCCCGCCCCGTGACCATCTACGGCCTGGACGTGGTGGAACAGACCGGCCCCGCCGACTATCTGCTGCGGGTCAAGTGCTCCAAGGGCACCTATGTCCGCACCCTCTGCCATGACATCGGCCAGGCTCTGGGCTGCGGCGGGTGTATGTACTCTCTCCGCCGCACCGAGGCCGCCGGGTTCTCCCTGGACCAGGCCGTCACCCTGGACGCCCTGCTCTCCGCAGAGGACCCCCAGAGCCTGCTGCTGCCGGTGGACGCCTATTTTGCGGGAAGGCCCATACTCATTCTGAAAGCTGGGCCGGAGAAAAAGGTGCGCAACGGCACGGCGGTGTCCGTCCCACAGGCAGCCGACGGCCAGTACCGGGTCTACGGTGAGAGCGGCGCTTTCCTGGCCCTGGGCCAGGTCAGCGGCGGCCGTCTCACCACCATCAAGAGCTTTTTCGAGGTGTAAACAATGGAGCAGAAAAAACGGGTCATCGCCCTGGGCTTTTTCGACGGCGTACACCGGGGCCACGGCGCACTGCTGAGCCGGGTGGCCCAGGTGGCCCAGGAACTGGGAGCCATCCCCGCCGCCGTCACCTTTGACACCCATCCGGAAAACCTGATCATCGGCAGCCCCATGCCCCTCATCAGCTCCCCCCTGGACCGGGCGGAGCTGATGCGCCGGTACTACGGCATCCAGGAGGTCATTGTGGCCCATTTTGACGACCGGATGATGCACATGCCTTGGCGTGACTTTGTCACCGACTTCCTCGTCCGGGAGAACGGCGCCGTCCACCTGGTGGCGGGCCACGACTTCCACTTCGGCTACAAGGGGGAGGGCAACCCGGAGCGGCTGAAGGCCATCTGTGCCGAGCTGGGCCTGGGGTGCGACATCATCCCCAAGGTGGAGCTGGACGGCATCACCATCTCCTCTACCTACATCCGCACCCTGCTGGCCCAGGGGGAGATGGAGCGGGCCAACTACTTCCTTGGCCACCCCCACACCCTGACCGACACGGTGTCCCACGGCAAAAAGCTGGGCACCACCCTGGGCTTCCCCACGGTGAACCTCCGCTTTGCCCCCGGCGTACTGGTGCCCGCCCATGGCGTGTACGCCACCAAGGTGTGGTTCGAGGACGGCAGCAGCCGCCCTGCGGTGACCAACATCGGCGTCCGCCCCACGGTGGACGCCCACGGCGCCGTCAACGTGGAGGGCTACATTCTGGACTTTGACGGAGATCTGTACGGCCAGACCATCCGTATGGAGTTCTACCGCCACCTCCGCGGGGAGCGGAAGTTCCCCAGCCTGGAGGCCCTGCGGGCCGAGGTCATGCACAACGCAGACCAGACCCGGGAATACTTCGCGGAACACACCTGAGAACATACGAAAAGCGCGTCTGCCGCAGGGCAGACGCGCTTTTTCTGTCACTTGACCTGGAACATGTTGGTCATGTCCATAGTGATGTCAGTGGTGTAGGGGTTGAGATAGTTATTGATGATCTCCAGGCACTCCTCGGGGTAGTACTGCCAGCACCAGCTCCAGCCCTTGTAGCTCACCTCGCCGTTGCCGGGGAACACGGTGGTGGTGACGCTGCTGTCCAGGTCCACATAGATGCCCCGGGTGGCGAAGAAGGCCAGGTCGCTGGCCGACATGTTGGTCTTTACGTTCTGCCCCACGATCTCTGTGAACTGGGTGATCTTGGGGATGCTGTTCCAGGAGATCAGCTTCCGGGCGATGGCCACCATCAGCTCCCGCTGGGTCTGCTCCCGGTTGGTGCCGCTGCCGGCGTACACGTCGTAGACATTGTTGGGATAGGTACCCGGTCCGTCGGAGTTTTTCCGGCAGCGTGCGATCTCCAGCACCTGCTGGCCGGTGAGGTCGTAGTGCATGCCCTTGTCGTAGTGGATGTGGAGATTCTGGTCGTCCGCGTCGTAGTTCATGTCCACAGGGACATAGAAGTCCACGCCGCCCACCGCGTCCACTACCTCCACAAAGGCCTTCAGGTCCACGGTCACGTAGAAGTCGATGGGGATGCCCAGCATGTCGGCCACCACGGCCCGCAGCTCGTCAATGCCGCCGTAGGAGTAGGCGGAGTTGATCTTGTAGTATTTGTGGCTGCCGTACTTGCCGTTGACCAGGGTATCACGGGGGATGGACACCAGGGCCACCTTCTGGTTGGGCACGTCGTAGGACGCCACCATGATGGTGTCCGAGTTGCCGCTGACCTGGTCGCTGGCGGCCAGGAGGAAGGTGTAGAACTGATCCTTCCGCTCCAGTGTCTGCTGGCTGGGCGTGACCGTGCTCTCGTCAATATCCGGTGTGTCCGGGTTGTCGGTGGGGTTTTCCGCCGTCACATCACCGGTGGGCGCCGGAGGGGTCTCCACTGTGGGCGCGGGGACCAAAAACTGAAACAGCGCGTAGGTGGTCACGATCACCGCGGAGAGTGCCACCACTGCGGCGTAAAACATCCGCAGCGCCCTGCCCAGCGGTGAGCCCCGCCGTCGTTTCTTCCTTTTCTTCCGTACTCCTGCCATGGGGTATGATCACGCCCGCTTTCTTTCGCGTTATGTCAACAAATGGTATTATACTGGATAAGACGGGCGGGGGCAAGAAAAAGTTGTTGAACTTTATATTATTTTAATCTTCCGCCCCGGCTGTCACAGCTTGGCCAGCAGCGCCGCCGTCAGGGCGTTGACCGCCCCCAGCAGGTCCACCAGCGACTGGTTCTGGCGCACCGACTGCTCCACCAGCTGTTCCAGCAGCGCCCGCTCTGCCTCGCCGTCCCGACAGCTCCCCTGGGGGCGGACAAAGACGGTGTTGGGGTTGATGTAACGGTTCATGGGCATCTTCTCCAGGTCTTCCCAGGAGCTCACGGGCCGGGCTGCGGACCGCCCCTGGCCGCCCTGCCGGGCCCGGCATCTGCATTCTGCCATCTGCATTACCTCCATTCTCTGCCCCATTCTATGCATCCCGTCCCCCTTCCGCGCCGAAAGATGCTTGACTTTTCCAGCAAAACACGGTATTCTGAAAACTGTATCAGATGAGACAGTTTTTGGAGGTGGCATCTATGGCGGAGCTGGAGCGGTCAGATCTGGCTCTGCTGGCCCGCACGCCGCTCTTCCAGGGACTGCCTGAGACCCTGGCCCTCCGGGCGGCTGCCGACCGGCGGTCCACCCTGGCGGAGGCAGCCCGTGGGGAGACCATCTACACCCCCCACGCCTTTTCCCGCAGCCTGGGAGCGGTGCTCTCCGGCAAGGTGGAGGTGCGCAAGGGGGAGCTGATCGTCAGCGTACTGGGGCCTGGGGACCTGTTCGGCGCCGCCGCCCTCTTCAACGACCGCACGGACTACGCCGCCCAGCTCACCGCCCGCTCCCCCTGCCGCATGCTGCTTCTGCCCCAGGAGCTGGTGGAGGAGCTGATGGCCGCCTCCCCCACCCTGGCCCGGCAGTACATCCGCTACCTGTCCGGCCGCATCCGCTTTCTGGAGCAGAAGATCGACAGCCTCGTCGCCGGTACCGCCGAGGAGCGGCTCACCCGCTTTCTCCGCGCCAGAGTTCGGGACGGCGTGGTGCCTCTGGACTGCTCCCTCACCGGACTGGCCGGGCGGCTCAACGTGAGCCGGGCCTCCCTGTACCGGGCCCTGGACGCCCTGGAGGACCGGGGCGCCATCCAGCGGGAAGGCCGGGCCATCCGGGTGCCGGCGCCGGAGCTGCTGGAACCCATGCCGTGAACCATCATTATTTCAATGAGAAAGGATATGCCCCATGAAGAAGAAATGTCTCGCACTGACTCTGGCGCTGGCCCTTGTGCTGGCCCTGGCGGGCTGTGGGCCTCAGAACACCCAGGCCTCCGGCTCTCCCTCCCCTTCCGTCTCCCCCTCGCCCTCTGAGACCGTGGAGGTCACCCCCTCCCCCTCTCCTGAGGTGACCCCCAGCCCCAGCCAGACCACTGAGCGTCCCCAGGTGTCCCTGGCCGTTCTCAGCGGCCCCACCGGCATGGGCGCGGCCAAGCTCCTGGCCGACAACGACGCCGGCACCACCGCCCTGGACTATGACGTGACCATCGCCGCCAGCCCCGACGAGATCAGCGGCAAGATCATCAACGGCGACCTGACCATCGCCGCCATCTCCACCAACCTGGCCGCCACCATCTACAACAAGAACGCGGGCATCAAGATGGTGGCCCTCAACACCCTGGGCGTGCTCTACATCCTGGAGAACGGCGAGAGCGTCCAGTCCATGGCCGACCTGGCGGGCAAGACCATCTATGCCCCCGCCAACACCAAGGGTTCCAACCCGGAGTACGTGCTCAACTACCTGCTGGAGCAGAACGGCCTCACCCCCGGCGAGGACGTGACCATTGAGTGGGTCCCCAGCGAGGAGATCACCACCGGCATGGTGGACGGCTCCATGAGCCTGTGCATGCTGCCCGTGCCCGCCGCCACCAGCGTACTGATGCAGGGCGAGAATGTCCGCCAGGCCCTGGACCTGACCGAGGAGTGGGACAAGGTGACCACCGACAACAGCGTGCTCACCATGGGCTGCCTGGTGGTCCAGGCCGACTGGGCCGAGGAGAACCCCGACCTGCTGAACACCTTCCTGGAGGAGTACGCCGCCTCCATCGACTACGTGACCAGCAACCCGGACGCCGCCGCCGAGCTCATCACCCAGTACGGCATCACCCCCAAGGCCGCCATCGCCAAGGCCGCCATCCCCCAGGCCAACATGGTGTGCATCACCGGCAAGGATATGATGGAGGGCATCCAGGGCTACTTCGACGTGCTGTGGCAGGCCGATCCCACCTCGATCGGAGGGTACATCCCCGATGACGCGTTCTATTACATCCCCTGACAATCAAAAAACGCCCGGCCGCTCTCTGGGCCGGGACATCCTGCGGGCTGTCATACCCCCGGCCTTCTGGCTGGGGGTATGGCAGCTTGCCGCTATGTGGGTGGGCCGGAAGGCCATCGCCGCCGCCTGGCTGTCCGGAGACGGCGCCGCCCTGGCCGAGGCCATCATAGAGGGCAAGGCCCTCCTGCTGCCCGGGCCGGTGCTGGTTCTGCACACCCTGGTGGAGCTGGCGATCACGCCCCTGCTGTGGCAGAGCGCGGCGCTGTCCCTGGCACGCATCTTCTCCGGCTTCCTGGGTGGGGCGGTGCTGGGGGGCCTGCTGGCCGCCGCCTGCGCCGCCTTCCGCCCGGCACGGCTGCTGCTCTCCCCCGCCGTTGGGGTCATCCGGGCCACGCCGGTGGCCTCCTTCATCATCCTGCTCCTGCTGTGGGTGACCACCGGGCTGGTGCCCGCCGTGTGCGCCGGGCTGATGGTGCTGCCGGTGGTGTGGGGCAACGTGTTCAAGGGCATCACCCAGACCGACCCCCTCCTGCTGGAGGGGGCCAGGACCTGGCGCTTCGGCCGGTGGAAGACCCTGCGGCTGGTGTACCTGCCCTCGGTGCTGCCCTACTTTGCCAGCGGCTGCTCCACCGCCCTGGGTCTGGCCTGGAAGGCGGGGGTGGCCGCCGAGGTCCTCTGCGTGCCCAAGCTGGCCATCGGCTCCCAGGTGTACTACTCCAAGCTCTACCTGGAGACTCCCTCCCTTTTCGCCTGGACCATCACCGTGCTGGCCCTCAGCTTCCTGCTGGACAAAATGTTCGGAACCCTGTTACGCCGCATGGAGAGGGGGCGGGGCGCATGAAGGAGCTGCGCATCACCGGCGCCACCGTCCGCTTCGGGGACAAGACGGTGCTGGACCACTTCTCCCTTGCCCTGCCTCTGGAGGGCATCACCGCCCTGTCCGCCCCCTCCGGCTCCGGCAAGACCACCCTCATGCGGGTCATTGCCGGGCTCCAGTCCGGGGAATCGGGCACCGTGGACGGCCCCGCGCCCCGGGACATCGCCGTTCTCTTCCAGGAGGACCGGCTCCTGCCCTGGCGCACCGTGGAGGAGCACATCACCGACGTGCTGCCCCCCAGGCGCCGCCAGGAGGCGGGCCGCTGGCTGGAGCTGGCCGAGCTGACCGGCGAGGAGAAGTCCTTCCCCTCCGCCCTCTCGGGGGGTATGTGCCGCCGCCTGGCCCTGGCCCGCACCCTGGCCCTGGGCGGGGAGCTCTATCTGTTAGACGAGCCCTTCAACGGCGTGGACCCGCCCCGGATCGGCCGCATCCTCTCCCGCATCCGGGCACTGGGTATCCCCGTCCTGCTGGCCAGCCACGACCGGGAGGTGCTGGACCTGGCCGACCGGGTCATCGTGCTGGACGGTCCGCCTCTTCGGGTCATTCCGTAACACGCAAAACCGCCCCTGTCAGCGTCACGGTGACAGGGGCGGTCTGTTTCCTCTTACCGGTGGTAGAGCTTGTTGGTCTCGTACTGGGGTTCGCAGGTCAGGTGCATGCCCAGCTTGCTGTAGGTCACGCTGTCCGCCGGGGAGAGGATGACGCTGGAGTGGGCGTCACAGCCCCGGAGGGCGGAGAGCTGCTCCAGCGCGGCGGCGGCCAGCGGGTCGGCGGCGGCGGAGATGGCCAGGGCGATGAGGATCTCGTCGCTGTGGAGCCGGGGATTGGTGGAGCCCAGGTGCTTGACCTTCACAGTCTGGATGGGCATGATGGCCTGGGGGGAGATGAGGTGCTTCTCGTGCTCAATGCCCGCCAGCTGCTTCAGGGCGTTGAGCAGGGCGGCGGAGGAGGCGCCCATGAGGCCGGTGGTCTTGCCGGTGACCACCTGGCCGTCGGGCAGCTCGATGGCGGCGGCGGGGTTGCCGGTCTCCTCGGCCACCTGGAGGGCAGCGGCGATGACGGGACGGATGGCGGGGCTGATCTTGGCCTGCTGCATGAGCAGCTCCAGCTTGTACACCGTCTCGTCCCCGTTCTGGTTCTGCTTGCGGTCGCACAGGGCGGCGTAGTACCGGCGGACGATCTCCTGACAGGCGGCCTCCTGGACGGCCTCGTCGTCCACGATGCAGTTGCCCGCCATATTCACGCCCATGTCGGTGGGGGACTTGTAGGGGCACGCACCGGTGATCTTCTCAAACATGGCGGACAGCACGGGGAAGATCTCCACGTCCCGGTTGTAATTCACGGTGGTCACGCCGTAGGCGGACAGGTGGAAGGGGTCGATCATGTTCACGTCCCCCAGGTCGGCGGTGGCGGCCTCGTAGGCCAGGTTCACCGGGTGCTGGAGGGGCAGGTTCCAGATGGGGAAGGTCTCGAACTTGGCGTACCCCGCCTTGACGCCCCGCTTGTACTCGTGGTAGAGCTGGCTCAGGCACACGGCCATCTTGCCGCTGCCCGGGCCGGGGGCAGTGACCACCACCAGGGGACGGCTGGTCTCGATATAGTCGTTCTTGCCGTAGCCGTCGTCACTGACGATGAGGCCGATGTTGTGGGGGTAGCCGGCGATGGGGTAGTGGAGGTAGACCTTGACGCCCAGGCTCTCCAGGCGGGCCCGGAAGGCGTCCGCGGCGGCCTGGCCGGCGTACTGGGTGACCACCACGCTGCCCACCATCAGCCCCTCGCCCCGGAAGGCGTCGATGAGGCGGAGCACGTCCACATCGTAGGTAATGCCCAGATCGCCCCGGACCTTGTTCTTCTCGATGTCGTTGGCGCAGATGGCGATGACGATCTCGGCGGAGTCCCGCAGCTCCTTGAGCATCCGGATCTTGCTGTCCGGCGCAAAGCCGGGCAGCACCCGGGAGGCGTGATAGTCGTCAAAGAGCTTGCCGCCGAACTCCAGGTACAGCTTGTTGCCGAACTTGCTGATCCGCTCCCGGATGTGGGCGGACTGCATTTCCAGGTACTTCTTGTTGTCAAATCCGATCTTCTTCATCGTCCCGGCCCGGCGCGCCGCTGCGCCGCGCCCTCCCATCCTCTCTGTTACATCTAAAATCAAACGTGTCATTTCTGTTGAGAACACATAACTGAATTAGTATAGCACATCTCGCTCCAAAGGACAACGCACCTTCCCGCCTGCCCTTTCGATTTGTCAGAACGCCCAATGGAGCGGGACATTTTTGTGCGCCTTTCGGGTGCGGCGTCACCTTCCATTCCAGCCCCAACCAAAACAGGAGCCCTGGACCGCTCGGTCCAGGGCTCCTGCTCTGCTGTTATCTCCGTGTTATTCCGCCTCCGCGATAATGACCCGGATACATCCGCCCTGGGTCTGGTCCTTGTCGTACCAGCCCGTCAGGTCGTAGCCCCCGCCGGTGACCCGGCCCAGATCGGAGCGGTAGTAGTTCTCGTCCCGGTACTCGTAGACCGCCACGCTGTCCGAGATGGTCCAGGTCCGGGTGCCCGCCATGGCGGTCCTGCCGTCCACTGCCGTCAGCGCCACGCCGGTCAGGTTGTAGATCCGCTCCACCGTCTTGCCGTCGGTCCGCACCTGGCAGGGCCCCTTCTCCAGGTTCCAGATGGCGGTCTGGCTGGTATACACCCCGGGTACCCCGGCGATATCGTAGACATAGCTACTCATGATGAGCATGCCCATGGACTGCTCGGTCACGTCGGTGAGGACGCCGTATTGGTGGAGGTCGCCGGTGACGTCGTTGAGGATCAGCCGGTCGATCTGGCCCTGGGCGTTGGTGGAGTACCAGCGCACCATATTGCCGCTCAGTTCCACCCCGGCCAGGCGGCTGGGGTAGACCCGCAGGGTCTGGGTGTCGCCGTAGGTGTCCAGGATCTCCGCGTCGGCCGCCAGAGCGCAGCTGCCGATGGAATTCCCGTCGGCGCTCACCTTGCCAGTGAGGGAGGCGGAGGACAGCTTGCTGACCTGGGTACCGCCGGTGACCTGGACCAGATCGCCGGGGTCAAAAGTCTTGTCCGCGTTGTCGTACCGGTAGCGGTAGGTGCCGCCGTCGGTGGCGGTGAGGGTGATGGTGTCGGCGGTGTAGGTGTGGCCGCCGGCGTCCTGGTAGGAGGCGGTGCCGATGGCGGTCACCACGCCGCACACCGTGGCGCTGCTCTCACCGGGCGTGCGGACTGCCGCCACGCCGCCGGAGCGGCCCAGCAGCAGGGTGACGCTGTCCCCCACCCGGAAGGTACCCAGGTCGGACAGGTCGTAGGCCGCAGAGGCGGTCTCAACGGCATAGGTCTGGCCGTTTACCGTCACGGCGGTGGGGTTGGATGTGGTATTGATCTGCTGGATGGTGCCGGTGGCCTTGCCCGACCAGGCCCAGACGGTGTGCATGGGCTTGGAGTAGTACACCACGTCCAGGGTCTGGATGTCGGCGGGCTGAGCGGCCTTGCCGTCCCGGTACACCGTGGCGGTGGTCAGGGCAAAGGGCAGGGACGCCTGCCAGTCCCCCTCGGCCACCAGGGGGCCCTCCATGGCCGAGTTGACCAGAGCCACCCGGTCAATCTCGCCGGAGGCGGTCAGGCTGTGGCCCAGGGTGGTCAGGTACACCTGACCGGTCTTGGTGGGGGCGGTGAGCAGGTTGTAGAACAGCCACAGGACATCCTGACGGGTCATGGGGTCGTTCTTTCCGGCGGTGACCCCACGGTTCAGCTCCAGGGACTGGTACATAGCCATCTGGCCCGAGCCCCAGGCGCCGGAGAAGTCCTCATTGGTGTACCCCAGCAGGGAGAGCACCATGGACACCCCCTCCACCAGCTGGATCTGGCTGTCGGGGCGGAAGGTGCCGTCCAGATAGCCCCGCACCATGCCCTTCTCCTGGGCCACCTGGATATAGGGGGCCGCCCAGCTGGTCTTTGGCACGTCGGGGTAGGGGGAGATGCTGGCGGCAGGGCCCACGCTGCTCGCCCAGGAGGACGCAGCCACAGTCAGCTTGGTGAATTCCGCCCGGGTGACGGGCTGGTCCAGGTGGAGGTCGCCGTTCTCGTCTCCGGTCATGATGTCCAGGGCGGCGAGGACCTGGGCGGCCTCCTCCAGGGAGACCTGGACCTGGGCGGCAAAGGCGGGCGCGGCCAGGCCCAGCACAAGGACTGCGGCCAGCAGCGCGCAAATGATCCGTTTCTTCATCTTTGTATGCTCCTTTACTCGTAGCGCAGGGCGTCAATGGGGTTGAGCTTGGCGGCCTTGTTGGCGGGCAGATAGCCGAAGATCACGCCCACCGCCAGGGACACACCGGCGGAGATCACAATGGCGGACAGGGAGGCCTTGGCCGTGATGCCCACGATATTGCCCGCCACTGTGGCCAGCACCACGCCCAGCACGATGCCGATGATGCCGCCCAGAATGGAGGTGGTGCCCGCCTCGATAATGAACTGCCTGCGGATGTCCTTGCCCTTGGCGCCCAGGGACTTGCGGATGCCGATCTCCCGGGTGCGCTCGGTCACCGACACCAGCATGATGTTCATGATGCCGATGCCGCCCACCAGCAGGGAGATGGCGGCAATGGCCACCAGGACGGTCATGACCGTGCCCTGGATGTTGCCCAGCATGTTCATCATCTCGCTCATGGAGATGACCATATAGGAGTCATCGTCGCCGCAGAACTGCTCCAGGGTGCTCTCGATCACCGCCTTGGCCCGGGCGTTGGTGTCCTCGCTGGTGGCGGTGAACAGGTACTGGCTGATGACCGCGTTGCCGTTGAGCCGGGTGGCGTTGGTGTAGGGGATGTAGACGGCGTTGTCGCCGCCGTAGGAGGTGTTGTCCGCCTGCTCGGCCAGCACGCCCACCACGGTGTACTCATTGCCGTTGATGTACAGCTTCTCCCCCAGGCCGGCGCCGTTGAAGTTCTCCTCGCTGACATAGGAGCCGATGACGCACACATCCTGCATCCGCGCAGTGTCGATGTACTGGATGAACCGGCCCTGGCTCAGCTCCAGGCTCTTGACGGTGATGTACTCCTCCCCCACGCCGGTGAGGGTGGTGCTCAGAGTGTCGGAGCCCTGCTTCACCGTGGCCATGGAGCTGACGCTGGGGCTCATGGCGGCAATGCAGTCCGGGTTCTCGTCCTCCAGGGCGTATATCGCCTCTTCGTCAATGTTCTGTGCGGTGCCCCGGCCCATGATCTGGACCTGGAGCAGGTTGGTGCCCATCTTCTCAAACTCCGAGTTGATCATGTCGTTCATGCCGTCGCCCAGGGAGATGATGATGATGACGGCGGCCACGCCGATGATGATGCCCAGCATGGTGAGCAGGGCCCGCATTTTGCTGGTGGCCAGGCTCTTGACCGCCAGACGGAAGGACTGGGAAAAGCTCATGCCTCCCCCTCCTCTCCGAAGCCCGCGGGCTCCTCCCCGCCGCTCTCGGTGGGCTGGACCACGGCCCGGGGGTCGTGGGCGTCCCCGTCGTAGATGATGCGCCCGTCCTGGAGGCGAATGATCCGCTGGGCCCGGATGGCGATGGAGTTGTCGTGGGTGATGAGCACGATGGTGTGCCCTGCGGCGTTGAGCTGCTGGAGGAAGGAGAGCACCTCCCGGCCCGTCCGGGAGTCCAGTGCGCCGGTGGGCTCGTCGGCCAGGATGACCCCCGGGTTGCCCGCCAGGGCCCGGGCGATGGACACCCGCTGCTGCTGGCCGCCTGAGAGCTGGTTGGGCCGGTTCTTGTACTTGCTGCTCAGGCCCACCGCGTCCAGGGCCTTCATGGCCGCCGCCCGGCGCTCCGAGGAGGACATGCCGCCGTAGAGCAGGGGCAGCTCCACGTTCTCCAGCACATCGAGGGTGGGGATCAGGTTGTACTGCTGGAAGATGAAGCCCAGCATCTTGTTGCGGATGACGGCCTGCTGGTCGTCGTCCATGGTGGACACGTCCACCCCCGCCAGCTCATAGGTGCCGCTGGTGGGCACGTCCAGGCAGCCGATGATGTTCATGGCCGTGGATTTGCCTGAGCCGGACTGGCCCACAATGGCCACGAACTCCCCCTCGTCGATCTCAAAGGACACCCCGTCCAGGGCGTGGACCGCCGTGTCCCCCATGGGGTAGATCTTATAGACATCGGTAAATTTGATCATGGCTCGGTCTCCGTCCCAGAGGTGGCCGCCCCACCGGCCTGAGCTCCGCCGGACTGGGCCGCGCCCGTCATGAGCTGCTCGATCAGGTTGGTCTGCTCCATCTTGTACACCACCGTATCCCCCTCGCTCAGGCCGGAGAGGATCTCGATGTACTGGTCGTCGTTGCGGCCCAGCTCCACCGGGGTCTCCACCAGGCGGGCGTAGTCCGGGTTGCCGTCCTTGTCATAGGCGTCGGCGGGCAGCACCTGCACCACGTCGCCCCGGCCCACCATCTCCACCGGCACGCAGAGCACGTGCTCGGCGTGCTCCACCAGAATCTCGGCGGACACGTTCATGCCGGGCAGCAGGTCGCCGGGGTTGTCGATCGCCACGGTGACCGGGTAGGTGGTGACGCCGTTCATGGTGGTGCCGTTGATATTGATCTTGCTCACGTGACCGGTGAACTCCTGGCCCTCCAGGGCGTCGGCGGTGATGCGCACCTCCTGGCCCACCTCGATCTGGCCGATATACAGCTCGTCGATATTCATGGTGAAGCTGAGGCTGGACATGTCGTAGATGACCGCCAGATAGCCCGCCGCCGCGGCGGTGGTGTCCAGGTTATCCCCGGCCTTGTAGTTCTTCTCGATCACCGTGCCCGAGATGGGAGAGGTGATGGTGTAGTTCTCCAGCTGGTCCTTGGTGCTCTGGAGGCTCAGCTCGGCGGAGCGGAGGCTGAGTTCCGCGTTTTTGATCTGGCTGTCCATATCGGTGGCCTCAAAGGCGCCGATGATCTGGTCCTTGGTCACCCGGTCCCCCTCGGAGACGGTGAGGGACGCCAGAGTGCCGCTGGTCCTGGCGGTGACGGTGGACTGAGCGGCGTAGTCAAAGGCGCCGGTGCCCGCGCAGTCCGCCCCGCCCACCGAGGCGGTGCCGGTGTTCTGGTCGGACAGGGCCCCCGGGTTGGAGACGGTGATGGTGATCTCCCGGACCAGGGTGCCCCCCGTGCCCGCCTGGTCCACGGGGGAGATGGACTCCACCGTGCCCTGGAGGGTCTCGGCGGTGCCGTCCACGTACACCGTGGCGCTCTCGCCCACGTAGAAGGCCGCCGCGTCGGCGGAGTGGAAGGGGATGGTCAGCTTCATGGTGTCCCGGTCCAGAATGTCCGCGATGGGCGTGCCGACGGTCACCGTATCCCCCGCCCCATAGTACAGTTTCTGAATCACACCGGTGTCGCTGGCCTTCACGTCGGTGTTCTCTGCGGCGTCCTCCTTGCTGTCCAGGGCGTTCTGGTAGCTCAGCCGGGCCTGCTCCACCGTGATCTCCGCCCGCTCGATGGAATTCTGCACGTCGGAGGAGTCGATCTGATAGAGCACGTCCCCCTTCTCCACCTGGTCGCCCTCCTCAAAGGGGGCGTCCAGGATCTCCCCCTTCACCAGGGCGGTGACCTGGTAGGAGTCGGCGGGCTCCACGGTGCCGGTACCCGACACCGAGACGGTCAGATCCCGGTACTCCGCCGTGCCGGTCTGGTAGAGCATGTTCTCGATCTGGCTGGAGGCGCTCAAAATGGGCCGCACCAGGAACCAGAACACCAGCGCGGCCAGAATCACCAGTACGATGAGCACCTTGATCCATCTGCGCTTTTTCTTGGGCTTTGGGATCTTGAACTCCGGCCTGGCGGGAGCCGTCGGGGCCTTTGGGGACGCTGACTTGATTTCCGTGCTTTCCATGCTGATTCTCCTTTTACTCATGCTGCGGCTCAGACGGTTTGCGCGCCATGCCTCGTTTTAAGATGTCCAGCGTGCGCCGGTAGGCGTCCCGCACCGCCGACGGGTCCTCCGCCTGGATGCCCCGGAGCATCGCCTGGCCGGTGACGCCCATCAGGATGTGGAACATGCTATCCAGGTCGTCGGCGCTGCGCAGGTCCAGCAGCCTGGGGTCCACCCACTCCACCAGACGCCCCGGCGGGGGCAGGCAGCCCTCCATCCCCAGCAGGGAGGAGAGCTGTGCGCCGCTGTTGTTGCGCACAATGCTGATGACGTGGCGGCAGCCCTCGCTCCTCTCCGGGGCCCGGTACTCCGCCTGGACCCGGTCGAACAGGTCCAGAAAGGCGGCAAAAATATCCCCCTGCCGCCTCTCCAGCAGCTCCTCCATCAGGGCGGTGAGCCGCTTGCCGTACTCCCCCGCCAGATAGAGGAACAGCTCCTCCTTGTCCCGGAAGTACATGTAAAAGCTGCCCCTGGGGATGTCCGCGGTCTGGATCATCTTGTTGATGGAGGCCTCCGCATAGGGCACCCGGGCAAATTCCGCCCGGGCGGCGGAGAGCAGCTTCTCCCGCTTCTCCGCCGGCAGGTTGAAAAACGTCGTGCTCGGCATCTCATCCCTCCGCACATGGTAATCTCTCCGTCATGATACCTGACAGGTTGTCATATGTCAATTCCGGGCCTGGAAAATTTCAAGTTTGTTTACATTCCGCCCGCTCTATCTTACTACTCTTCATTTACTTTTTTTGTATTTTCATGTATATCTTTCCTCATCCCTGTCCACAATAGGACGCGAAGGGAGCTCCGGCCCCCTCAAATCTTAGGATAGGAGCGTCATAATGAAAAAACCATGGACCGACCGCTTCAGCGACTTCATGGCGGGGAAGGGCTTTTACATAGTCCTGTTCCTCTGCGTCGCCGCAATTGGAATCTCGGGCTATTACCTCTTCTCCACCCTGGGCGGGGACGACCCCGCCGCCCCGGTGGGCGGGACCGCGCAGGTCACCGTCACCCCCAGTCCCAGCGTCTCCCCCTCTCCCACCGTGGACGCGGTGAAGCCGACCATTCCGGCCACCGCCTCGTCCACCCCCACTCCCTCGGCCACGCCCGCCCCCAGCGCCAGCGCCGCCCCCTCGTCCAGCCCCAAGCCCTCTGAGGTGGTCACCTCCTCCGTGTACACCTGGCCGGTAAAGGGCGCGGTGCTCAACGCCTTCTCCCCCGACCAGCAGGTCTTCAGCCCCACCATGGGCGACTGGCGGACCCATGAGGGAGTGGACATCGCCGCCGACCTGGGCATCCAGGTGAAGGCCGCCGCAGGCGGCACGGTCACCGCCATTGAGCAGGACTACTTTATGGGCACAACGGTCACCATTGACCACGGCAACGGCATGGTGAGCGTGTACTCCAACCTGGCCGAGCTGCCCACCGTGGAGGTGGGCGACGTGGTCACCACCGGGGACATCATCGGCTCGGTGGGCAGCACCGCCAAGTCCGAGAGCCTCACCGCCTCCCATCTGCATCTGGAGATGCTCAAGGACGGGGCCTATGTGGACCCGCTGGACTATCTGCCGGATGTGAAATAACAAACGCAGGCTTTCCCCAAGCAGAAAACGAGAAGGGCACAGCGTTGGCTGTGCCCTTCTCGTCTTTATGGGGAGGTAGGATTTTGTCGGAAATCAGGCCTTTGCGGTCTTCTTCTTCCGCAGCAGCAGGGCAGCGCCTGCCACCACGATGACGGCCACCACCACGTCGCCGGCGATGAGGGCCTTCTGCCAGCCGGCCAGGGCGTAACGGATGGTCACGCCGGAGGTGATGCCCTGCATGGCGTTGCTGTTGACCACCATGTAGAGCACATTGTGGGCGGCGTTGCGCATGGCGGTCACGCCGGTGGCGGAGGAGGTGTCGGACAGGGAGCCGTCGGCAAAGGTGTTGAGCATCAGGTCGTTGCCGGCCCGCACGCCCTCATCGGGGTCCATGTAGGCGTTGCCGCCGTAGTAGTCGGAGATCACGGCGCCCTCGAAGCCCCACTCGTTGCGGAGCACCTGGGTCATCATGCCGTAGTTGCCGCCGGACCACTGGGTGCCGATGCAGTTGTAGGCGCTCATGATGGCGGTGGCGGCCTTGATCTCCCGGCTGGTCATCTGGCCGTCCTCGCCGGTGTAGTTGATGGTGGCGGAGGCCTCCTTGACGCACAGCTCAAAGGGCTTCATGTAGATCTCGCGGATGGCCTGCTCGTTGGCAAAGGTGGCCATGCCGTTGCGGCCGTCCTCCTTGTCGTTGAGGGCGAAGTGCTTCAGGTAGCAGTACACGCCCTTCTCCATGGCGCCGGACACCTCGCTGGCGGCCATCTTGCCGGACAGGAGGCCGTCCTCGGAGTAGTACTCGTAGTTGCGGCCGGCGAAGGCGGAGCGGTGGGTGTTCATGGCGGGGGCGTACCAGCCGTTGAAGCCGTTGTACAGGCCCTGCTCGCCCACCATCTTGCCCATCTCATAGGCCAGGTCCTGGCTCCAGGTGGCGGCCAGCACCTCCTGGGCGGGGAAGCCCAGGCACACGGCGTCGCCGCCGGCGGCGCTCACCCAGGTGGACCAGCCCATGGGGCCGTCGTAGTCCAGGGTGGCGGGCTTGCCGATGGAGAGCATCTCGGCGGTGTTGTAGCCGGCGTTAGCCAGCATGTTGGCCACCTCGCTCATGTTCAGCTCGTCCAGCAGCAGGTCCCAGCTGGGATCGTCATAGTCCTTGCCCCGCAGGTCGATGAGGGTCAGGCCGTTGGAGGCGCCGGTGGTGGACATCTCATCGGTGTAGACAATGCTGCCCTCCACATTGCCCAAGGTGGGGTCGGTCTTCTCGTCGAACATGGTCTCCAGGTCGGTCTTGGTGGCCTCGTCGGCCTCCATGTCGGCGGCGGTGGGGGCGGTGGGGAAGGTGCCGGCAAAGTCGGCACGGGTCATGTTCAGGGGCGCGCCCTCCTCGGGGGTGTCGGTGAACACGTCGGACACCTGGTCAAACTGGTTGACCGCGGCCACCTGGTCGGAGGGGCGCTTGTTGTCCTGGTTGTAGACCACCTTCTCCAGGCGCTGGGTAAAGATGCGGCTGCCGTCGCCCTGGGTCAGCTCAGCCCAACTGTGGGCGTTGTCGCTGAGGTAGAAGGTGTAGTCGCCCTCGTCCAGCACATAGCAGCCCTCGCCCTTGTAGTCATAGGAGGCCAGGGCCTCGGCGGGCACGGTGAGGGTCAGGGTCTGGGAGGCGCCGGGCTCCAGCTCGTCGGTCTTGCCGAAGGCCACCAGCACCACCTTGGACTTCTCCACGCCGCCGTAGGTGTAGGGGGCCTCGGCGTAGATCTGCACCACCTGGCGGCCGGAGTAGGTGTCGCCGGTGTTGGTCACCTTCACGTTGAAGGTGAAGGTGTCGTCGGCATAGGTGGGGGCGCCGTCGTACTCCATGGTGAAGTCTGTGTAGGAGAGGCCGTAGCCGAAGGGGTACTGGACGGCGGCGTCGTAGTCAAAGCCGGGGTAGTTGCCCGCCAGGGCCTCGGCGGCGGCGGTCTCGTAGTAGCGGTAGCCCACGTAGATGCCCTCTTCATACTCGATGAAGGAGCCGGACTCATAGCCGCCGATGGTGCCGTCCACGTTGGTGTAGTAGAGCTCCTGGAAGTTCTGGAAAGAGGGGTCCTTGGTCAGGTCGTACACATAGGTGTCCACGGTCCGGCCGGAGGGGGTCACCTCACCGGTGAGCACGTCGGCCAGGGCACGGGCGCCCTGATCGCCGATGCAGCCCACCCACAGGGCGGCGTCGATGCCGTAGGCCTCGTCCTCCAGGAAGCCCAGCTCCAGGGCGTTGGCGGTGTTGCACACCACGATGATCTTACTGAACACGCCCGCGTCCTTCTGCTCCTTGACGTAGGCGAGCATCTCCTCCTCGATGCTGCTCAGCTCCAGGTAGGTCTTGTCCTTGTCCTTGTCCTCCTCCCGGGGGGCGTAGTCGCTCATGTCGGTGGGCAGGTCGCAGCCCTCGCCGCCAACCCGGCCGATGAACACGATGGCCGCGCCGTTATAGGAGGTGAAGGAGTCCTTCAGGCTGTCGGGGTAGTCCTGGACGGGCACCTCGGCAATGATATCGTTGATGAACATGGCCGAGCCCATGGAAGAGATGAAGCCGCGGCCGGTGTACTCCACGGGCATGTCGCCCATGCCGGTGGGCATGGTCACCTTGTTGACCGTGGTGGAGATGGCGTGGTTGGCGTAGAAGTCATAGAGGTCGGGGTTGACCGAGAAGCCGGCCTCCTCCAGGGCGGTCTTGTAGTTCACCGGGCTGCTCTCGGTGGCCGCGCTGCCCGCGCCGGTGTAGATGGGGTCCACGCTGGTGCGGCCGAACAGGGACACCGCCCGCTCGCCGTCAGAGAGAGGCAGGGCGCTGTTATCGTTCTTCAGCAGCACGATGCCCTCGCCCTCGATGCGCTCGGCCAGCTCCTCGCTGGCGGACAGCAGCTCCTCGGCGCTGGCGTAGTCGGACGTGGGAAAGTACGACCAACTCAGCGCCTATCTGGACAAGGTCACCGGTGAGGACCTGGCCGCCCTGAATCAGATCGAGACGGGTAACGCCCTGATGGACTACCTGCTCAACCGGAAGCTGGGGGAGGCCCGGCAGCACCACATCCGCACCTGTACCGAGGTGGTGGTGCCCACCAGTCTGGCCGTCAGCGAGGACGCCCTGTGCACCATCTTGCTCAACCTGCTGGATAACGCCATCGAGGCCAGCCGGAAGGAGGAGGACCCCCTGCTCCAGATCACCATCAAGTGCGTGCAGGAGTATCTGGTGTGCGTGGTACGTAACAAGGTCAGCCGGGACGTGCTGGCGGAAAATCCCGACCTGCGCACCACCAAGGAGGACAAGGGCTCCCACGGCTTCGGCGTGAAGATCGTCTCCCAGGCGGTGGAGCGGTGCGACGGCATCCTTCGGTACAGCGTGGAGGAGGGGTTCTTCACCGTGGAGGTCATGCTGCCCCTGGCCCGTCCCAGAGGCGAATAAACAACGAAAAGGGACATGGCCCCCCTCCGGGTTCCATGTCCCTTTCACTCTGTTCAGGACTCCATGTGCCGTCCCAGGAAGCCGGCGATGGTCTGGGCCAGCTTGTAGTCGGTCTCTCCGGCGGCGGACATATCCGGGTCGGCGGAGGCGAAGAGCACGCAGCCCAGTACGTCCCCCTCGGACAGGATGGGTGCGGCTGTGGAGATAAAGTACTTTTCGTTCTCCTCGCTGACCAGCAGCGGGGTCTCTCCCTGGCGGTACTGGTAGATCTGCCGCCCTTCCATCAGCTGCTCCAGGTCCTGGGAGATGCGCTTTTCCGCCAGCTCCCGGCGGGGAGTGCCCGCCACGGCGATACAGCTGTCCCGGTCGGTGATGACCGCGATGGCGCCGGTGGTCTTGTTCAGCGTCTCGCACATCTGGCCGGCGAAGTCCCCCAGCCCGCCCATCAGGGAGTATTTCTTAAAGATGACCCCGCCGTCCTTGTCGGTGTAGATCTCCAGGGGGTCGCCCTCGCGGATTCGCATGGTCCGGCGGATTTCCTTGGGAATCACGACCCGGCCCAAGTCGTCAATGCGTCTTACGATGCCTGTGGCCTTCATAAATAGGATTCCTCCTGCGGTCTTATTTTTCTAAACAGCCCTATTATTTGCAGGTTTCTTTTCCCTATGCGAAGGCGTCCTCTGGTTTCATTTGGCAGCAAAACGGCGTATTTTTTTGAACGCTCTGTCCCTTCCCGCCGTTTCAGACAGCAAAAAGGGAGGGGTGTCGCCCCTCCCCGATTCTAATTTATAAAAACAGCACCAGCGCCCAGGCCAGTGTTGCAGCGGCCGCGCCGGCCAGTCCGTAGACCGGGCCGGGAATCCTGCGCAGCCACCGGCCCGGGCCAGTGTTGCGGCGGATGTACCCGTCCGCCACCCGCTGGGCCTCCTCCAGCACCTGCCGTGCCGTGACGCCCTGGGCGGCAAACGCCTCCTCCTTGACAATAAAGATGGCCTGCTCAAACAGCCGGCGGTCAGGGGACTTGACCACGATCACCCGGCGGGTGACGCCCTTTACCATGTCCCATCATCCTCTCCACATTGAAATTTTATATCTCCAGTATGGCCCGTTTTTTCTTCCACTATTCCCCTCCCGCCGTTTTTTCGGAAACCATTTCCTCCGCTTCTGTCCGCATATCCCGTCTTTTTCCGCCGTACAATATAGCCAAACGCGGAACAAGAAATGGGGGATTCTCATGCAGAACCGGCGCAGGCTGGTGCTTTCCCTGGCAGTGCTCTTTGCGGTCAACATCGCGGTCATCACTTTTTTCCAGTCGGCCCAGGCCGCCGTATACCGGCAGGGCTCCACCGGCGACGCGGTGCGCACCATCCAGACCAAACTGAAGAACTGGGGCTATTTCTCCGGGACCATCGACGGCATCTACGGCCCCAAGACCGAGGAGGCGGTGAAGTACTTCCAGCGGAAAAACGGCCTCACCGCGGACGGAGTGGTGGGTCCGGCCACCCTCCGGGCCCTGGGCATGTCCACCACCGGCGGGGACTCCCCCGCCTCCAGCCAGTCCAACAGCGTGGACCTGCTGGCCCGGGTCATCTCGGCGGAGGCACGGGGCGAGCCCTACAGCGGCCAGGTGGCGGTGGGGGCGGTCATCCTCAACCGGGTGGAGCACCCCTCCTTCCCCAACACCATCGCCGGGGTTGTATACCAGCCGGGCGCCTTCACCTGCATGGTGGACGGGCAGTTCAACGAGCCGGTGGCCGACTCCGCCTACCGGGCCGCCCGGGACGCCCTCAACGGCGCCGACCCCAGCGGCGGGGCCATCTACTACTTCAACCCGAACACCGCCACCAGCGCCTGGATCTGGAGCCGGCCCCTCATCACAGTCATCGGCAAGCACCGTTTCTGCTCCTGACCGGCCCCTTTTCCCCAACCGTCCCTTGACAAAGGCGGCAAAGGCGCATATACTGAATTTGTTCAGGGGTTTCCCCCCGATATAACTAAAGAGAGCACTTATATAGGCCCAAAATCGGTTGGGCGTCTCTACCGGCTGCCGGAACAGCCGCGCTATAAGTCTCCCGGTCATACCGGGAAAGACGCGCGAACCGGCAGCTTTTTTCTGCCCTTCCCGGCGGCTATACGTTTCGTGCGCGCCTATGCGCAGACTGGAGGTTACAATATGAAACAGCGCAGCTTTGCACTCAGGGGCGACCTCTGCTGGAGCAGAGACCCTCAGCACCTCAATACCCTCCGGGACGGATGGCTGGTCTGTGTGGACGGCCGGTCCGCCGGCGTGTTCGAGACCCTGCCGGAGGCGTACGCCAACCTGCCTGTGGAGGACTGGAGCGGCCACCTGGTGGTGCCCGGCCTGGTGGACCTCCACGTCCACGCCCCCCAGTACACCTTCCAGGGCCTGGGCATGGACCTGGAGCTGCTGGACTGGCTGGACCGGCACGCCTTCCCTGAGGAGGCCCGGTACGCCGATCTGGACTACGCCCGCAAGGCCTATACCCGCTTTGTGGAGGACATGAAGCACGGCCCCAACACCCGCGCCTGTGTCTTCGCCACCCTCCACGGCCCCGCCACCCTCCTGCTGATGGACCTGCTGGAGGCGTCCGGTCTGGTGGCCATGGTGGGCAAGGTGAACATGGACCGCAATTCCCCCGACACTCTGCGGGAGGAGAGCCCGGAGGCCGCCGAGGCGGAGACCCGCCGGTGGCTGGAGGCCTCTTCCGGGCGGTATGAGCGGGTGAGTCCCATCATCACCCCCCGCTTCACCCCCTCCTGCACCGACGGCCTCATGGAGCGGCTGGGCAGGCTGCGGAAGGAATTTGACGTGCCGGTACAGTCCCACCTGTCGGAGAATCGGGGCGAGGTGGCCCTGGTGCAGGAGCTGTGCCCCTGGTCCAGGTTCTACGGCGACGCCTACGACCGCTTCGGTCTCTTCGGGGGCGACCACAACTGCATCATGGCCCACTGCGTCCTGTCCGGCGACGAGGAGATCGCCCTCATGAAGGAGCGGGGCGTGTACGTGGCCCACTGCCCCCAGTCCAACACCAATCTGGCCTCGGGCATCGCGCCGGTGCGCCGCTACCTGGACGAGGGCCTCAACCAGGGCCTGGGCAGCGACGTGGCGGGTGGCTCCACCCTGTCCATCTTCCGGGCCATGGCCGACGCCATCCAGGTGTCCAAGCTGCGCTGGCGGCTCCAGGACCAGTCCCTGGCCCCCCTCACCGCCCCTGAGGCCTTCTGGCTGGGCACCGCCGGCGGCGGCGCCTTCTTCGGCAAGGTGGGCTCCTTTGACCCGGGCTACGAGCTGGACGCCGTGGTGCTGGACGACAGCCGCACCGCCCCCGTGCTGCCTCTCCCGGTGGAGGACCGGCTGGAGCGGGCCATCTACCTGTCCGAGGACCGGGACGTGGTCAAGAAGTTTGTCCGGGGCACTGCCCTCTGGTAAGACGCAAAAATCGCCCCGCACCGTAAGTGCGGGGCGATTTTTTGTGCTTTTACAGTCTCCTTCTTCTCCGGCGCACCAGGATGACAGCGGCGGGGATCAGGATCACCGCCAGCAGCAGCAGGAAAACCGGGAGGTAAAAGACCAGGTAGGACAGGTTGGGCAGCGCTTTGGCGGGATGCTCGTCCGCGCTGAGCACAAAGACTAACTCTCCCTCCGGCAGGCCGTCCAGGGACAGGGTGTAGCCTTCCTCCCCCTTCTCAAATCCCTCCAGGCTGCTCTCAGTGATGAAATAAGGGGTGTTCACCCTGATATCCAGGGTCCCGAAGGCCCGCCAGGTCCGGGCCGGAGAGAGCAGGTAGGTGTAGGTGTAGATGGATGGGTCGTAGTTGGTGTTGATGGAGGGATAGAGGGGCGCGGTCACGGTGTTGACCACCCGCTCCCCCGGCTCCACAGTGATCTCATACTCGTACCAGCGCATCAGCGCCCGGGACAGGTCCTCGTGGATGTCGCTGCCGCTGACGACGCCGCAGCTCCACTCACTCCGATTCAGATCCTCCACAAAGGCGTTGTACCAGTCCTGCTCCAGCACGCCGGAGGCGTCGGTCCAGTTTTCCAGGGCCAGGTCCTTGAAGGTCATGGTGGAGGTGTCCACCAGCTCCACAGCGCCGTCAATCTCCTTTTCGCAGGCCCCGTTTTCGTACATCCGCCAGTCCAGCTCCCCCACCGGCTCGCCGAAGCAGCAGACCGTATATCTCACCCCGTTCTCCGCCCAGGTATCCGCCAGCACGCCCTCCTCCAGGGTCTTGCCCCCGCTCTGCTCCATCAGCAGCACTCGGGTGCGGGCCGGGTCGGCGTTCAAAAGAAAGGCGGCGGTGGCGGCCGGGTAGGCCTCGCTGTCCACGCCGGAGACCTGATAGATATATTTCGTCACCGTCAGGTCCGGCGTATAGAAGGGGTCGTCCGCATAGCCGTCGTAGAGCAGGGCCATGTCCCGCTCCAGGTCGAACTGGTCGTACCGCTCCGCCAGGGTGTGCCGCAGACGCTTCTTCACCGCAGTGCCGTCCACGGTGATGTCGTATTTGTCCACGTCAACTCCCCAGCTGGAGGTCTCCAGCTGGTCGTCGTAGAAATTGCCGTAGTCGGGTACGGCCCCGAAGGGGAACACCAGGGTGGCGGTGACGGTGTAGTCCGCCGGGTTGTAGAAAGTGTACTCCGCCGTCACATAGCCGGTGTAGGAGCGGAATTCCTCCGCGGTGGAGTAGTAGTTCCTGGGGAACTCCTGCACCTCAAAGGTCAGCTTCTCCCCCTGCACCTCCAGGGGACATATCTCGTCGGCTATCAGGGCTCCTGTCCTGTCCGTGCCCGACCAGTGGGACTGGGCCGAGTTGGCGGCGGCGGTGGGGGCAATCCACGCCCCCAGGAGCAGCAGGGCCAGGACCGCCTTCCAGATGCGTCCTCTCACACCGGCCACCTCCCTCCTGCCGGGACAAGTCCCACAGGTGCGGGCCCTCCGAGGGTTCCATAGCTGAGCAGAAATTCCGGCATAGGGATGCCTCCTTTCCAGTTCACGGCGTACCTCTCTCCACCTTCAGGATACCATAACGCCCCACTTTCCGCAAGAAATGGTTCTATAAACATGGCCCCGGCGGGAGAAATTCTCCCGCCGGGGCCGTTTTTCGTTCTACTGGGAAATTGCCTCAGTTCAGAGAGCCGCCGCCCTCCTGGGGGTTGAGAATGGTGATGCGGCCGTCCAGAGCGGGGGCGATATTGCCCTGGGCCTTGATATACTCGCTGACCACGGTGCGGTAGTAGTCGTTGGTGCGGTAGACCAGCTTGCAGCCGGGCAGGTCCTGGGCTGCGGTCTCGCCGTTGTGCTCATTGCCGTCGTCGGGGTTGAACACGTTGAGCATGGTGTACCCGTCGCCGCCGCCGCACATGAAGTCGTTGCAGGCCAGGGTGTACCAGGCATCCAGGTCCAGGGGGGTGCCGTCCTCCATCGTCACGGACACAATGCGCTCGCCCGCGGGCTTGGAGCCGTCAAAGGTGTACTTGATGCCGGAGACCTGGGGGAACTTGCCGTTGGTGGTGGGATAACCGTCCACGCCGTTCTCCAGGGCGTCCCACACGGTCTGGCCGGTGACCTCCACCAGGGTGACCTTGTTGTCAAAGGGCAGCATGGCGAACACGTCGCCCACGGTCACGTCCCCGGCGGTGAGGCCGGCACGGATGCCGCCGCCGTTCTGGATGGCGATGTCGGCGTCGCAGTAGTCCCGCAGGGCGTCGGCGGCCAGGTTGCCCAGGGGGCTCTCCTGGGTGCGCACCAGGGGGCTGGACCAGGCGATATCAGAGGCGCACTGGCCAATGACGACCTCCATCTGGGCGTCCAGGTCGGCCTGGTAGTCCTCGATGATGGCCTTGACCTCCGCGTCCTCGGGCACATCGGAGGAGAGGATGATCTGGTTGAAGGTGTAGCCCAGGACCTCACCGTCCTTCAGGTTCAGGTTGGTCTGGTTGACGCAGGTGCCCACGCCGCCGGGGTTGACCACAACGGTGCCCTCGATGTTCAGAGGGCGGCCGAAGATGTCGTTGCCGCCGCCGATCTCCATGTCGATTCCGTCAATTCTGGTGGGTACGGTGTTGTTGCCGCCGTGGAGGTGGGAGAGCATGATGACCACGTCGGCCTCGGCGTCCGCCTGGGCCACAACCTCCTGGCCCACCTCCCACTGGTCGTGGAAGTCGATATCCTGGGTGTTGGCGTAGTGGGTGGTGGCCTTGCTGCCGTCATCGGTCAGGCCCACGATGGCCACCTTCACGCCGTCCAGCTCCTTGACGATGTAGGGCTCGAACTGCTCGGGGTAGGTGCCGTCCTTCCAGTAGGTGTTGGCGGAGAGCATGGCGTAATCCGCCCGCTCCGCCAGGGAGAGCAGATTGTCAAAGGAGTAGTCAAAGTCGTGGTTGCCCAGCACGGTGGCGTCATAGCCCTGGGCGTTCATCACGTCCACGCTGGACTTGCCCAGGGAGATGTTGGCCAGGTCGGTGTTATAGGGGGAGTCGCCGCCGTCGAGGATCAGGGTGTTGGGGTTGCGGCGCTCGGCCTCGTCAAAGAGCCAGGCCGCCCGGGCGGAGCCGCCCACCTCGATGCTGGAGCCGGAGGGAGTGTAGGGCACCATGTTGCCGTGGATGTCGGAGGTGGACATGGTGGTGATGATGGTCAGGTCACGGGTGGCGGTGTCCAGCAGCAGGGCCGCCTCGCCCCGGGTGATGACCGTGCCGTCCAGGGTCAGGCCCTCGGGCAGCAGGCCGTCCGCCCTGCCCTGGGCCAGGAAATCCATGTCCTTGTCCGCGCCGTAGACCGCTTTCATCACGGCCAGGGCGAACTCGGAGCGGGTCATGGTCCTGTCCCCCTGGAAGGCGCCGTCGATCTGGTCCATCAGGCGGGCCTCCAGTACGGTGTTGGCCACGGTCTCAGCCCAGGTCCCCACCGCGTCGGGGGCGGCGGGCATGAGCACCGCGTCCAGGGTGGCCACGGTAGTCTCGGTGGAGTAGAACTGCTTGGTGAGGGGCTCGGGCATGGTGCCGTCCTCATTGGCCTCGGGCGCGGGCGCCTCCATGGAGAACACGGGCACCAGGCAGAAGGCCTCATAGAGCAGGGAGGCCGCGGCGGAGCGGGTCAGAGGCGCCTCGGGGTGGTAGGCCCCGGTGCCGTCGCCCTTGATGACCCCCTTCTCCGCCAGGGCTTCAATGCTCTGGGCGTAGGGGCCCGCCACGTCGGTCAGGGAGACCGCCGACACCGGCGCCGCCAGAGACAGGGACATTGCCAGCGCCAGAGACATGGGCAGGATGCGGATGGGACGCTTTTTCATGCTTACATTCCTTCTTTCTCTCGTTTGTCCTACGGTGCTGCATTATATCAAGGGGCTGGGGCCCGCTCAACCAAGGGCTGGTAAAAAACAGGTAAAATTCCGCAGAAAATGTCGCGCCTTTCTCAGGGGTTCAGAGCGGTAATCTCCTGGTTGAGTGCCTGGAGATCGGGCATTTCAACGGGGTCGTTGGTCAGGCCGTAGGCCCCCTTCAGTGAGAGGATGCGGTACACGCTCTGATCGATCCGCTCCTCACTCAGGCGGCCGGAGGCCACCGCGTCCAGCACCGCCTGCCGGGCCAGGGCCAGATCCCCCTCGTTGTGGCACACCAGCAGCACATCGCACCCGGCCTCCAGGGCCAGGACAGCGGCCTCGTCCAGGCCGTAGTGCTCTGCGATGGCACCCATGGTCAGGTCGTCGGTAAACACCACACCGTCAAAGCCCAGCTGCTCCCGCAGCAGTCCGGTGACCACCGCCTGGGAGAGGGACGCGGGGTGCTCCGGGTCGATGGCCGCCATGAGGATGTGGGCCACCATAACGGCGGGCACCCCCTCCCCTTCCCGGCCCGCAATGGCGCTCCGGAAGGGGATGAGCTCGGAGGCCATCAGCTCGTCCACCGTCTTGGACACCGTGGGCAGGCCCACGTGGGAGTCCACCGCCGTGTCCCCGTGGCCGGGGAAGTGTTTGACCACCGGGATGACCCCGCCGTCCATCAGGCCGTAGGCCACCCAGGGGCCCACCGCCTCCACCGCCTCCGCCGTGGTGCCGAAGGCCCGGGTGCCGATGACCGTGTTCTCCGGGTTGCTCCAGATATCCAGGGACGGGGCAAAGTCCAGGTTGAAGCCGAAGGCGGCACACTCGTGGGCCAGCACCTGGCCCAGGGAATAGCCCACTTCGCTGCTGCCGCTCTGGCCGTAGGTGTAGGCGTCCTCCAGAGGGCTCACCTCGTCGGGCATGCGCTCCACGGTGCCCCCCTCCTGGTCCAGGGAGAAGAAGAGGGGGATGTGTTCCCCGTTTCTGGCCCGCAGGTCATTGACCAGGGCCACCAGCTCCTCCGCCGTGCCCACGTTGCGGCCGAAGAAGATCAGACCGCCCACCTGATAGTCCTGGATCAGGCTGTCCACATAGTCCCCGTCTTCCGTGCCGTAGAATCCGGCGATCAAGAGCTGTCCCACCTTCTCCTCCAGCGTCATAGCCGCCACCTGCTCTGCGATGGGGTCAGCGGCCGGTGTGGAGGCGGGCGGCCCGCTCTCAGCGGGCAGGGACTCCACCGGCCCAGCGGTCCCAGAGGCGGAGGGCGTGGCCGGTACGGGCTCGCGCTCAGAGGCCGTGGGCTCCGCCGCAGACGCCGGAGGCTGGGCCGGGTCGCCGGTACAGCCGCCCATGGCGGTAAGCATGGCAAGTGTCAGAACCATGGTCAGGATTCGCTTCATGTCTTCTCTCCTGTTGTCTCGCGCTTATATCCGGATTCTTTATTCTGCCAAAAATATTGTACCATAAAATACAAAAACGGGGAAGAACCATCTGCGTGCAGACGGTCCTGCCCCGCTTTTTATTTATACGAACTGGTTCCGCTGAGGGTCATAGGTATATCCAATGGCCTCCAGCTTGGCCGTGATCTCCCCGGCGTCGGCCTGGAGATCGTCGCACAGCGCCTCCAGGCTGGGGTACTCATCCCGCAGCTTGGTGTTGAGGTAGCTGAGCAAAATCACAGGGTCCTGAGGCAGCATACGCAGCCCCTCCTTTCCAGTCCACCGGACTGAGCTGTGCGCAGAGACGCCGGGCGGCTTACTGCCCCAGCTTCTCCGCCACGAAATCGTCCACTTTGGCCAGCGCGTCGTCCAGCTTCAGCACGTCGGAGCCGCCGCCCATGGCGCTGTCCGGCTTGCCGCCGCCCTTGCCGCCGCAGCAGCAGCACACCTGCTTGATCAGGTCGCCGGCCTTGACGCCCTTGCTCACGGCCTCCTTGCCGCACACGGCCAGGAAGGTGATCTTGCCGTCGTTGACGGTGGAGAGCACCGCCACCACGTTGGGCTGCTTGTCCCGGAGCATGTCGCCCATCTGGCGCAGCTTGGCCGCGTCGGCATTGGGCAGGGTGGCGGTGAGCACCTTCAGGTCGCCCACGGCGTGGCCGCCCATGAGGAACCGGTCGGTCTCGCCGGCGGCCTCCTTGGCCTTGAACTTCTCCACCATGTGGCGCAGCTCACGCAGTTCGGCGATGGTCTGCTCGGCCTTCTCCCGCAGCTCGCTGGGCTTGGTCTTGAGGACCGCGGCGGCCTCGAACAGCTTCTCCTGGTTCTGGTTCATGACCTTCAGGGACTGGGCGCCGGTGGTGGCCTCGATGCGGCGCACGCCGGAGGCCACGGAGAACTCGCTCTCAATGTGGAACACGCCCACCTTGGCGGTGTTGTCCAGGTGGGTGCCGCCGCAGAACTCCACGGAGTAGCCCTCGCCCATGTCCACCACGCGGACGGTGTCGCCGTACTTCTCGCCAAACAGGGCGATGGCGCCCTTCTTCTTGGCCTCCTCGATGGGCAGTACGTCGGTGTGGACGTTGTAGCCCTCCAGCACGGCCTCATTGACCAGGGCGGACACCTTGCCCAGCTCCTCGGCGGTCATGGCGGAGAAGTGGGTGAAGTCAAAGCGGAGCCGGTCCTCCTCCACCAGGGAGCCGGCCTGCTGCACGTGGTCGCCCAGCACGGTGCGCAGGGCCTTGTCCAGCAGGTGGGTGGCGGTGTGGGCCCGCATGACGGCCTTGCGCCGCTTCACGTCAATGGAGGCGGACACGGTGTCGCCCAGCTTGATGACGCCGCCGGACAGCTTGCCGTAGTGCATATACTTGCCGCCCTTGTTCTTCTGCACGTCGGTGACGGTAAAGACAGCGGAGCCGGCGGTGATGACGCCGTGGTCGGCCACCTGGCCGCCCATCTCGGCGTAGAAGGGGGTCTTGTCCAGCACCACGATGGCCTCCACGCCGGGCATGACCTCCTCGGCCTGCTCATTCTCCACCACCAGGGCCACCACCTTGGCGTCGTCGATGGCGGTGTGATCGTAGCCCACGAACTGGGTCTCGGGCACGTCCTTGCCGAACTCCACGCCGGCCCAGCCCAGGTCGCCCAGGGCCTCGCGGGCCTTGCGGGCCCGGACCTTCTGCTCCTCCATGAGGGCCTTGAAGCCCTCCTGGTCCACGGTCATGCCCTGCTCCTGGACCATCTCAATGGTCAGGTCGATGGGGAAGCCGTAGGTGTCGTACAGCTTGAAGGCGTCGGCGCCGGAGAACACGGTCTCGCCCTTGGCCTTGTGGCCGGAGAGCAGGTCGTTGAAGATCTTCATGCCGCCGTCGATGGTGCGGGCGAAGTTCTCCTCCTCGGTACGGATGACCTTGGTGATATAGTCCTGGCGCTCCCGCAGCTCGGGGTAGTGGCCCTCATTCTCGTGGATGACGGTGTCACACACCTCATAGAGGAAGGGGTCGTTGACGCCCAGCAGCTTGCCGTGGCGGGCGGCCCGGCGGAGCAGGCGGCGCAGCACGTAGCCACGGCCCTCGTTGGAGGGCAGCACGCCGTCACAGATCATGAAGGTGGCGGAGCGGATGTGGTCGGTGATAACGCGCAGGGACACGTCCTTGGCCTGGCTCTCGCCGTAGTGGGCGTGGGTGATCTCGGAGACCTTGTTGGTGATGTTCATGACGGTGTCCACGTCGAAGAGGGACGCCACGTCCTGGCACACGCAGGCCAGACGCTCCAGGCCCATGCCGGTGTCGATGTTCTTCTGCTTGAGCTCGGTATAGTGGCCCTCGCCGTCGTTGTTGAACTGGGAGAACACGATGTTCCAGACCTCGATATACCGGTCGCAGTCGCAGCCCACGGTGCAGCCGGGCTTGCCGCAGCCCCACTGGGGACCGCGGTCATAGTAGATCTCGGAGCAGGGGCCGCAGGGGCCGGAGCCGTGCTCCCAGAAGTTGTCCTCCTTGCCGAACTTGAAGATCCGGTCGGCGGGGATGCCGATCTCCTCATTCCAGATGCGGAAGGCCTCATCGTCGGCGGGGGTGGTCTCGTTGCCGGCGAACACGGAGGGATAGAGCCGCTGGGGGTCCAGGCCCACCCACTCGGGGCTGGTCAGGAATTCCCAGGCCCAGTGAATGGCCTCCTTTTTGAAGTAGTCGCCGAAGGAGAAGTTGCCCAGCATCTCGAAGTAGGTGCCGTGGCGGGCGGTGTGGCCGATGTTCTCAATGTCGCCGGTACGGATGCACTTCTGGCAGGTGGTCACACGGTGGCGGGGGGGCTCCTGCTCGCCGGTGAAGAAGGGCTTCATGGGCGCCATGCCGGAGTTGATGAGCAGCAGGCTGGCGTCGTTCTGGGGGATGAGGGAGAAGCTGGGCAGGCGCAGATGGCCCTTTGTCTCAAAGAACTTCAGGAACATCTCGCGCAGCTCGTTAAGGCCGTAAGCCTTGGGGTTTTTCATGGGAATCTACCTCCACATTTGAATTGCTGATTATTTTCAATTCTGATTTTTTCAATTCTGCGGCGGTGGGGCCGCCGAGCCATCTATCTGTGTCAACTCGATCAGACCGGCGCAGTCGGAATGGCGGGTAAAGGTGAGCCATGGAAACTGCTCTTTCAACCGGTCCACCACGAAATAGATCTCGTCGTCGTCCCAGTCGGTTCCGGCCTTCTCCCTGCACCGCTCCAGTTCCTCCTGTGTGGCAAAGGCCACATCGCCGATATAGATACTCCCGCCCGGGTTGAGCAGGGGGAGCAGTTCTCTCAGGAAATTGGCTTTCTGGCCGTCGGTCAGATGGTGTAGGGAGTAGGTGGCAACGATCGCGTCGTATTTCTGTGCTGACAGCGCGTCAACCAGGCCCTTGCTCAGATCGCCCTGATACAGTTCCGCCTCCGGCATCTTTTCCCGTGCCCGAGCAATCATGTGCGGGGAAAAGTCCTGTCCCCAGATTCGGCAGCCCCGGCCATAAAGCCGCGTAGTCAGTGTCCCTGTACCGAACCCCAGGTCCAGCACTCTGGGGGCCTCGTCACCCCGACGGGAGAGGATGCGGTTGTAAATATCGTTCAGTATCTCCCGATATCCAGCAAAGGGATATCGGTCGGATTCGTCGGACAGTCCCACATCCCTGTCATAGTCGTCCGCCCACAGATCAAATCCCTGGCTGTCAAGCATTCATACACCCCCTGTTCGGTCATAAAAAAAGCCCCGCCCCACGTCAGGGGCGGAGCAAATTCACTCCACGGTACCACCCTGATCTGCCCCAAAACGGAGCATCTCATGTCATCCGGTAACGGGGATGAGGCGTCCCGCTCGTCGCGGGCGGCTGGTGAAGTGGCGCGCGGGTCCGTGTCGCGGAGGGCTCTCACCGTCCCCTCTCGCTCGTCGCGGCGTGGCCCGCTTGGCTTCGTCATGGCTTTTAGCTTAGATATTGTATCACAAACTGTCCGTTTGTCAACACCCCCGCCGCCCTCTTCCGCCGCTTTTCGCCCCGGTTTGCCAGGATTTTTTCCTCCTGCCCGGAGAAATTGTCCACAAAAAGGCGGACGCAGTGGATAACCATCGCGTCCGCCTGTGGGATCATATTGGAATCACTCCGCGCCGCCGTCTGTCTCCGCAGGGCTGTCGGTCGTCTCAGCCGCAGCCTCCGTCTCGCCGGAGGTATCCTCCGCCGTCTCAGACTCGGCCGCTCCCGCCTGGGCGGCGGCGTCGGCCTCCGCCTGGGTCTGGGCGGTCAGCAGCCCCAGCAGGCTGTCCGGCGTGGCGGCGTACATCAGGTTCACCTGCTGGGAGCCCTCCAGCTGGGCGTAGTAGTAGCCGTTCTCGTCAGTGCCGCCCAGCAGCAGGGTGACGCTCCCGCCCTCATAGGTTATGGTGATCCTGGCGGCGGTGTCGTCCAGACCGCAGGCGGTCAGGGTGTCCTCGCTGGGCTTCCAGTAGGCGCAGGAGGTGAAGGACAGCCCGGCCAGGGCGTCCACGCCGTCCTCCAGATTGCTGTCCTCACTGTACAGCGCCTCCCCATCCCGGCTCCAGACATAGGAGGTGGTCTCGTTGCCCTCCTCATCGGTATCGGTGACGGTCTCCTTGGTAAACAGGGTGGTGACGCCGCCGGAGGTGATCTCCACCGACTCCACGCTGGACTCGGTGACCGTGGGGATGGTGTCCAGATCGATCATCTCCATCAGACCGTACTCGGTCTGGTTCATCAGCGCGGCGGAGATGGTATACACCTGGGTGTCTCCAGCGGGACGGGCGTAGTAGTTGCCGTCCACCTCGCTGCCCACGGTGAGCTCCACGCTCTCCCCGTCAGCGGTGGCGGCGGTGAGGGTCAGGTCGGGGGCGTCCAGCCCGTAGGAGGAATCCTCCTCCGGGTCCGGGATGACCTTCACGGCCGAGAGCTGGGAGAGGGTGGTCTCCACGGCGGTCAGGTAGCTCTGGTCCAGGGGGAAGTCGGCGTCAGAGGCGTCGTGCCACTGGCCGTCCTCATCCTTCTCAAAGGACAGGGTCTCCCCCGACCGCTGCCAGGCGAGGGCGGTGATGTCCTCCAGCCGGGCCAGATAGGTGCTGTCGTCCACCTCCCGGTCCTCGGCGGTGTCGTTCCACCAGCGCAGGCCCAGATAGGCCGCCATGCACACCACCAGCACGCCCACCAGCACATACATCAGCTTGGTCGCCTTGTTCATTACAGTTTCCTCCTGCGCAGCCAGTACACCAGGCCCACGATCAGGGTGATCACCGGGATGACGGCGATGAAGAGCAGGCTCCAGCTGCCGGCGTTCTGGATGGTATTATAGGTGGTCTCCAGGCTCTTGGGCTCAATGGAGATGTTGTCGATGTCCTCAAAGCCGTCGGTGACCGCGTTCATGAACACGTCCAGGTTGACGCCGTTGGGGATGGTGTTCAGGATGCTCTCGTCCACCAGGGAGGCCGAGGAGATGACGGTGAGCCGCCCGGCGGCGTTCCCGTCCCCGTCGGTCTTCTCGCTCACCGCGCCCAGGAGATAGGTGCCCTGGGTCTGGGTGCCGTCCTCTGTGACGGCCACGCCGGAGGAGGAGGTCTCCAGGAAGGGGGTGACGGTCACGTTGTCGGGCAGGGTCTCCAGCTCGGTCATGCCCCGGACGTTGAGCATCAGGGTCAGGTCGTCGTCCGAGAAATCACTGGTGATGGAGCTGGAGGAGGAGAGCACCGGCGCGATGGCGTAGGCGCTGCCCAGCTGGGGATAGTACCGGGCGGTGTCGGCCACGTAGCCGTCGGCCAGGGTCAGGCCGTACTCCGCCATGAGGGCCTCCCAGTTGGGCAATTTTTCCTCGGTCTTGGCCAGGACAAACATCACCTGTCCGCCGCCGTCCAGATAGGTCTCGATCATGGACAGCTCGTCGTCGGTCAGGTCTTTGGACGCGCCGTAGCTGATGAGCAGGCTGCAGTCCTCGGGCACAGTGCCGGTGAGGAGCAGGCTGGTGCTGTCCAGGGTCAGGTTGGCCTTCTCGATGGCGTCGGTGACCTGGGTGGACAGGGCGGTCTCGCCGTGGTTCTCCATGGTGTAGATCACCGTGTCGTTGTCGCCGGTCACATAGTCCACGGCAGAGGTCAGCTGACCCTCGGCATCAAACTCGGTCTCATATTTCTGGCCGTACATATAGTAGTACATCTGGTCATAGACGATGATGTCGTCAAAGGAGATGGCCTTGGCCTTGCCCGTCTCCTCGCACCGGACCACCAGGGAGTTGACCGCCGCGTTGTAGCTCTCGGCGGCAGAGGGGTGGGCCACCGGGTCCACCTCCGTGACGGTGATATGGCCGGAGAGGGCGGCGTAGTTGTCCAGGAACTTGGAGATGCGCTCATCCACGCTGCTCTCCTCGGCCAGGACCACGATCTCCACGTCCTTGTCCAGCCCGGCCAGGAACTCCTTGGAGGTGTCGCTGACGGTGTAGAGCTGTTTGTCCGACAGGTCGAACTCCAGCAGATGGGTGGGCAGCTGGCCCACGATCAGGTTGATGAAAATCACGATGGCCACCACGATGGCGGTGGTAGCCGCCAGGTAACCGCCCTGGCGGAGCTTGTGATGGTTCTTCTTCAAAGCGGTCACCCCCTCAGTTCCAGCGGCGCTTCTGGAGCGCCTGCACGGTCAGAAAGACAAAGAGCCCGGCCAATGTCAGGTAGAGCACCACGCCCCGCACGTCGAACACATTATAATAGGCGAAGTTGTTCAGCACGGAGCTGAAGGAGAACAGCCCCAGCACATTGGACAGGGCGTCGGGCAGGAACTGCATCAGGCTGTCCCACAGGTACAGGGTCAGCAGGGCGGCGAAGGTGCCCACGGCGGCGATGATCTGGCTCTCGGTGAGGGAGGAGATGAACATGCCCACCGCCACGAACACGCACCCCATCAGGAAAAAGGCGAAGATGGATGCGTAGTCCGACAGGAGCTGGGACGTGCCGTTGGCGGCGATGATGAGGGGGCAGATGCAGGAGAGGGCCATGGGGATGGCCAGGATGGTCACCATGGCCAGATACTTGCCCATCACCACCCCGGTCACGGACACCGGCGCGGTGAGCAGCAGCTGGTCGGTGCGGCTGCGCCGCTCCTCGGCCATGGAGCGCATGGTGAGCACGGGCACCGCCACCAGCAGCACCACCATCACGTTGAGCAGGGTGGTGGCAAAGCCGGGGGCGCCGTAGTACAGGTTGTTGGCCATAAAGTAGATGCCGATGAAGAACACTACCACGGCGATAAAGAGATAGCCCGTCATGCTGGTGAAATAGGAGCGCAGCTCCCGTTTGTACACAGCCTTCATTCCGCCTCATCCTCCTCTTTTTCCCCGCGGGCTGCGGACGGCTCCGCAGGGACGCCGTCGTCGGCGGTGAGCTTGAGGAACACGTCCTCCAGGGTCATACCGGCGCTGCGCAGCCCCAGCAGGGCCACGCCCTCCGCCGCACAGGCCTGGAAGATCTTCTCCCGCAGGTCTCCCTTGCGGCTTTCCACCCGGAAGGTGCTCTCCCCTTCCGCCGCGCCGGGCCGGTAGGACACCGCCCCCGCGCCGGACACGCCCCGCAGCAGGTTCCGGCCCGCGGCCTCGTCCGCCTTCAGGGTGACCTCCAGGGCAGTGGTGCCGGCCAGCTGGCGCTCCAGCTCCTCCGGTGTGCCCGAGGCCACCATCTTCCCGTGGTGGATGATGAGGATCCGGTCGCACACCGCCTGGACCTCGGCCAGAATGTGGGAGCTGAGGATCACGGTGTGCTCCCTGGCCAGGTCCCGGATCAGGGTCCGGATCTCAATGATCTGCTTGGGGTCCAGGCCCACGGTGGGCTCATCCAGGATCACGATCTCCGGGTTGCCCAGCAGAGCCTGGGCGATGCCCACCCGCTGCTTGTAGCCCTTGGACAGGTTGCGGATGAGGCGGCCCGCCACATCGGTGAGCATGGTGCGCTCCATGACCCGCTTTACCTCGCCGCTCCGGCCTCTGGCGGGGACTTTTTTCAGCTCGGCGGCAAAGAGCAGGTACTCGGTCACCGTCATATCCACATACAGGGGCGGCTGCTCGGGCAGATAGCCGATATGACGCCGGGCCTTTTCCGGCTCATCGGTCATGCTGTGCCCGTCCACCAGCACCTCGCCCTCGGTGGGGCCCAGATAGCCGGTCATGATATTCATGGTGGTGGACTTACCCGCGCCGTTGGGACCCAGGAACCCGTACACCTGCCCCTGTTCCACGGTGAAGCTGAGGTGGTCCACCGCCGTGTGACGGCCGTAGCGCTTCACCAGGTCGCGTACTTCTATCATGCCATATCCTCCTTTGCTCTGCCGTCCCGGACAGGGACGGTACTCATGCAGAGCAGAGCATATCAGCCCAAGCTGAAACCAGACTGAAATACCCATGAACTTTTTGTTAAGACTTGCTCCACGCCTCCTCGCAACCTTTTTGACACCTTTCCAGTTCATGGATTTTACAGCTATACCAAACGGAAACACGGTTTTTATTGCAATAGTAATAAAATAGTAATAAATATCGTTTTTTCCTCTTGACCTTGTAACCTTCTCCTGCTATAATCTGTAGCAGCTTTCCAGATGACGGAATTTCAGAGAAACACCATGCTTTCCGGTATATCCCGCATATCCCGCCAATATCTACATTTTTAAAAAGGAGTTGTCTACACTTGAAGAAGAAACTCGCAACTTCCCTTCTGGCCGGCACCCTGGTGCTGGCTCAGGCCGCTCCCGCCTTTGCCGCCGGCGATACCGCGGGCCACTGGGCCCAGGATGCCCTGAACACCTGGCAGAACTACGGCGTTATCAAGGGCGACCAGAACGGCAACCTCATGCCCGACAGCGGCATCACCCGCGGTGAGATGGCCGTGATGCTGGACCGGGTCATGGCCTACCAGCTCAAGGCTCAGAACACCTTCACCGACCTGGATCAGAGCTGGTACACCGACGCCATCCTGGGCGCCAACGCCGCCGGCATCATCATGGGCATGGGCGACGGCACTGTCCAGCCCGGCGCGTCCATCACCCGGCAGGAGACCGCCGTCATGTTCGCCCGCGTGCTGAACCTGGACACCCAGTCCGCCCCCGACGCTGGCTTCCAGGACCAGGCCTCCATCCCCGACTGGGCCGTGGGCGCCGTCAACGCCATGGCCGCCGCCGGCTACATGCAGGGCAGCAACGGCCTGTTCCGCCCCGCCGACACCATCACCCGGGCTGAGGTCGTCACCATTCTGGACAATATCTTCAACGCCAACTACAACGCCTCCGGCGAGTACACCGGCGATGTGGACGGCTCCGCCGTCATCAGCGCCGACGCCGTGACCCTGAAGGACATGCACATCACCGGCGACCTGATCGTGGCCGAGGGCGTGGGCCAGGGCCACGTGGAGCTGAACAACGTCACCGTGGACGGCCGCCTGCTGGTCCGTGGCGGCGGCGCCAACTCCATCGTCATCAAGGGCGACTCCAAGATCGGCCAGATCATTGTCTCCCGCCAGGAGGGCAAGGTCCGCGTGGCCGTGGAGGACGACGCCCAGGTATCCGTGGTGATCGTGGACCAGGGCACCGACTCCGTGAAGCTGGAGGGCGACCTGGGTACGGTCAGCGTGGAGGGCGCCGGCGCCGCCGTGGAGATCTCCGGCCAGGTGGACACCGTCAGCATCACCGAGACCGCCGTGGACGCCACCGTCACCGTGAACAAGGACGCCGCCGTCAGCACCGTGACCACCGCCGCCGAGAACGCCACCCTGACCGTGGCCGGCAAGGTGGAGTCCGTGACCGTGGACGAGAGCGCCGACGGCACCGCCATCAAGACCGAGAGCGGCGCCAAGATCGACTCCGTCATCACCTCCGGCTCCAACACCACCGTGGAGGGCGCCGGTACCGTCAGCAATGTGGAGGCCCAGAACGGCGCCACCGGCACCACCGTCACCACCACCGGCACCAAGGTGGAGAACAACAGCGCCGAGTCCGTCACCACCGGCAACGGCTCCGTGGAGGCCGGCGACACCGCCGTCACCACCAAGCCCTCCACCGGCGGCTCTACCGGCGGCGGCTCCACCGGCGGCACTGTGGACTACGCCGCTCAGGCCAAGGAGGCCCTGAAGAACGCCGTCCAGAACGCCTATCAGTACAAGTATGAGGACGGCTATACTTACGCCGACGTCTACTCCGTGAAGCTGGACGGCGATGCCGCCGTCATCAGCGGCGTCTTCTCCATGACCCAGTTCGGCGACGGCACCGTGGCCATGAACGACGCTGCTCGCTACCTGGGTGCCCTGTACCGCCGGGATAACGGCGCCTCCGTCACCGGCATCGTCTACAACGGCACCGCCTACACCTGGAACGCCCAGGGCACCCTCAAGGGCTCCAACTGGCAGGACAGCGAGGGCAACACCTTGGTCTCCGCCATTGTGAGCGACTTCCAGAGCAAGGGCGCCGTCGGCGCGCTGACCATCAAGGGCAATTACGACACCTCCGTCACCCTGACCCTGGCCTTGGAGGTCACCGCCAACACCGAGGCCGAGCTGAAGGCCATGCTGGCCAGCGGTATGAGCACCGTCAAGCTGGGCGCCTCCTTTGAGGCCTCCGGCAAGATCACCGTCTCCCGCCCCGTCACCATTGACGGCAACGGCATGACCATCACCGCCGCCGAGGGCTGGACCGGCTCCACCAACAGCGACAAGCACCTGCTGGGCATCGAGTCCGACGACGTCACCGTCAAGAACCTGACTCTGAACAGCAGCAGCAAGGCCTACGGCCTGCAGGCCTACTGCGCGGCGGACGTGACCCTGGAGAACGTCACCCTTCAGGGCAGCGTTGGCGCCGGTCTGACCGTCAACAGCTCCTCCGTCACTGCCACCGGCCTGCACACCTCCGGCAACGCCTGGGGCGGCGTGAACATCGACATGAACGTGCCGGATCACGCCACCGTGCTCACCTTTGACGCCACCTCCACCTTCGGCGAGACTGCCGGGGTCTACAGCGACAACGGCGGCGTCACCGTCAACGCCCCCGAGGGCTACGCCTGCGTCCAGAACGGCGGCAAGTACTACTGGAGCCAGCTCTTTGCCGGCGGCTACGGCACCGCTGAGGCCCCCTACCAGGTCGCCACTGCCGCTCAGCTGAGCAAGCTGGTCAGCGGCAGCGACAGCCAGCACCTGGTCTACTACGTTCTGAACAACGACCTGGACCTGAAGGACAGCGTGGACTCCGGCGTGGAGCTGGTGCAGAACATCGTGTTCGACGGCGGCAGCCACAAGATCTCCTCCTCCAGCGCCGGCACCGCCCTGTACGGCGTGTTCCGCACCGTCCGCGGCACCACTGAGATCCGGAATCTGACCTATGATCTCACCAATCTGGACAGCAAGCCCTGGTCCGCCGACCTGGTGCCCCTGATCTACAACGCCGAGGGCACCTCCGCTGACATCAAGATCACCAATGTGCGCATCGAGGGCTCCCACAGCATCGACAGCAACAACGCTCCCTTTGTGATGAACGAGGCCCTGGTCAACTCTACCCTCACCCTGACCGGCTGTGAGATGGCCGCCTCCCTGTCCGGCGACGGCTACAACGCCTGCTTCATCGGCTGGCAGCTGCCCAAGTACGGCGCCGAGACCTGCAACACCAAGATCGTGCTGGACGGCTGCACCGTCTCCGGCGAGCTGAGCTGCCCCCGCGCCTCCATCGTGACCGCCAACGGCTCCAACGCCGCTGCCCGCACCTATGAGTACAAGGGCGACAACACCCTCACCGGCACGGTGCGGGGCACCCTGGTGGCCAAGTACTTCACCGCTGTGTCCGAGACCGACAAGACCGCGTTTGAGGACGCCGCCAAGGCCGGCTTCACCGTCACCGGCGGCCAGCTCTACGTGGACGTGAAGGACGACAACCTGGCCATCTCCATCGAGGAGGATACCGGCAAGCTGGTGGTGACTCCCTCTCAGGACGAGAAGGTGGCCAGCTATGAGATGCGCATCGGCCTGTACACCCACTTCTACACCGCTCAGGGCGCGGAGGGCGGCACCTGGAAGTTCTTCGCCAGCCAGACCGTGGACGCCGCCGACCTGGACAGCCTCGCCCTCTACAACTACCAGTTCGTGGACGCCGCCTATGACGGCCTGGGCGAGCTGACCAAGGACGCCGCCGGCAACGACATCGCCCAGCTGGACGGCAAGACCTGCTATGTGGTCAAGGATTACACCTATCCCGGCGATCCCGACCTGACCGGCTATGTGGGCTCCCCCACTGAGCCCGGCCTGCGCAGCGCCACCATCATCCAGGTCACCGCTTACGACGCCAACGGCGACATTCTCTACACCAGCTCCCTCAAGGGCTGATGCCCAGACAAAAAGCAAGAGGCCGGACCCCTGTGGGGTCCGGCCTCTTTATCGCATTTGCACTGTTGTGTTTTTACTCCTCCACCGTCACCAGGTTGATGAGCACCTCCACCATCTTCTCCAGGCTCTCCACGGGGATATACTCGTGGACGCCGTGGAAGTTGACGCCGCCGGTGGACAGGTTGGGACAGGGCAGGCCCATATAGCTCAGCCGGGCGCCGTCGGTGCCGCCCCGGATGGGCACCACCTGGGGCGTGACCCCCGCCTTCTCCATGGCCGCCCGGGCCCGGAGGATGAGGTACATATGGGGCTCGATCTGCTCCTTCATGTTGTAATAGGAGTCCTTCAGATAGAGCTCCACGGTACCCTCGCCGTACTTGCCGTTGAGATAGGCGGCCACACGGCCCAGGTACTGCTTCCGCTCCTCGAACTTCTCCCGGTCATGGTCCCGGATGATGAAGTGGAGCTCGGACTCGGTCTCGTCGCCCTTCATGGCGTGGAGGTGGTAGAAGCCCTCGTAGCCCTCGGTGTGGGCCGGGGTCTCGGCGGGCGGCATCATGTTCATGAACTCGATGGCCATCAGCAGGGCATTCTTCATCTTGTTCTTGGCCGAGCCGGGGTGGATGTTCACGCCGTGGATATAGACCCCGGCATTGGCGGCGTTGAAGTTCTCATACTCGATCTCGCCCAGCTCGCCGCCGTCCACGGTGTAGGCCACGGCGGCGCCGAAGCCCTCCACGTCGAAGTGGTCGGCCCCATGGCCCACCTCCTCGTCGGGGGTGATGCCCACGGCGATGCGGCCGTGCCGCACCTCAGGGTGGGCCGCCAGGTACTCCACAGCGGTAAAGATCTCCGCCACGCCCGCCTTGTCGTCGGCGCCCAGCAGGGTGGTGCCGTCGGTGACGATCAGGTTCTGTCCCCTGTAGCGGGCCAGGCTCTCAAACTCCGCCTCCCGCATGACGATGCCCTTCTCCTCGTTGAGGACCAGGTCGCCCCCCTCATAGGCCACGATCCGGGGCTTCACGCCGGCGCCGGAGGCGTCGGGCGAGGTGTCCATGTGGGCGATGAGGCCCACGCAGGGCACACCCTCACAGCCGGGGCTGGCGGGCAGCCAGGCGTACACATAGCCGTGGTCGTCCATATGGGCGTTCTGGAGCCCCATCTGGGACAGCTCGGCGGCCAGGGCCGCGCCCAGAATTTTCTGTTTCTCCGTGGAGGGTACGGTGGTACTGTTCTCATCAGACTGGGTATCATAGGCTACGTAGCGGAGAAACCGTTCTGCTGCACTCATGTTTCAGGCTTCCTTTCTGCATCCAGGTGCCCCGTCCGGACAGAGCGCCGGGGTTGTATATTGACGAACGTTCCCGTTCAGGATAGACTGGTATCAGGACCACATTTCTCTCCCGCCCGCCGTTCCTCCGGCGGGATACACAGGGTTGTTCTTATTTTAACACAAAAGGAGTGGATTTTCCATGGCGAATCTGCGTGAATTTACCTACCCCTCCAGCGACGGCATCCACCAGGTCCACGCCGCCGAGTGGACGCCGGAAAACGGCGGCCCCAGGGCGGTGGTCCAGCTGGTCCACGGTATTTCGGAATATATTCTGCGGTACGACGGCTTTGCCCGTTTTCTGGCCGACCACGGCTTTGTGGTGGTGGGCAACGACCACCTGGGCCACGGCGGCACCGCCACCGGTCCCGAGGAGTACGGTTTCCTGGCGGAAAAGGACGGCTGGGCCCACATCACCGACGATGTGCGCCTGCTGCGGGTGCTCACCGGCGAGCGGTACAGCGGCCTGCCCTACTTCCTGATGGGCCACTCCATGGGCTCCTTTGTGGCCCGCACCTACCTGATCCGCTGGCCCGGCACCCTGGACGGCTGCATCCTCTCGGGCACAGGCCAGGAGTCCGCCGCCACCGTGTCCTTCGGCAAGGCGGTGCTGGCCATGTTCGGCGCCATCCGGGGGTACCGCGTGCCCTGCAAGTTCTTCAACGACCTGTCCATTGGGATGTACAATCGGAAGTTCGCCCCCAACCGCACCGGCGCGGACTGGATCTCCCGAGACAACAACGTAGTGGACGCCTACGTGACCGACCCCCTGTGCTCCTTCCTGCCCACGGCCGGCATGAGCCGGGACATGATGGAGGGCCTCCAGTTCATCGCCGACCAGAACAACCTGGCCCGGATGGACCCGGAAACCCCCATCTACCTCTTCTCCGGCGACCAGGACCCGGTGGGCGCCATGGGCGAGGGCGTGCGGAAGGTATACGGCTTCTTCCAGGACGCAGGCGTCCGGGACGTGACCATGAAGCTCTACCCCGGCGGACGCCACGAGATGCTCAACGAGACCAACCGGGACCAGGTCTACCAGGACGTGCTCGCCTGGCTGGAGGACCACATGAAGGCATAAAACAGACAGCGGAGCACCGGAATTCTCTCCGGTGCTCCGCTTTGTCATGTCTCCACGTCCAGAATATTCACTTCCAGGCCCTTTTTCATGGCGTAGGACAGGGTGTACATGGTGCCGCCCAGCACGCCGCCGTATACCGCGATGATCATGGACGACCGGTCCACCATGTACCGGTCCCGCCGGAGCATGCAGCCCCTGTCGTAGTGGTGCTGGACCATGGTCTCATAGTCGCACTGGGCAACCAGCCTGAAATACCGGTTCCGGTCCCGCTCCTTCCAGTGGGCGGCCTGCTCCTCGCAGGGCAGGGCGGCCTCCACGGTGACCCCGGGCCGCCGCTCCCGCAGGGCCAGGACCGCCTCGCAGAAGTAGAAGTCCGCCCCCCGGGCCATGCCGCAGATGAAGTGGCGCATGCCCTTGTTATAGGCGTCCTCCAGGGCGGCTGCCAGCCGCTCCTTCAGCGCCACGCAGCGGGGGTCCCACTCGTCGTCCCGCCAGGGCAGCTTGTCGGGCCGGTGGCCCGTAAAACAGCAGGTGGTCTCTCGTTCCATGGCGCTCTCCTCACTGGCTTCTTCATTTTCGTCGTGTCCATTCTAGTATATCCAGCGGCCCAAGTCAACGCCATATTCGAACACCAGTGCGAAAACTTTTTTCAAAAAAGGCTTGCATTCTGTTTCACACACGCTATAATAGCCTTAGAACAACTGAACAGAAAATGTCTTCAGGGCAGGGTGAAAATCCCGATCGGCGGTATAGTCCGCGACCCGCAGCAATTGCGGCTGACCCGGTGCAACTCCGGGACCGACAGTGACGCGCACAACGCTCCATGCGCGAAGTCTGGATGGAAGAAGATGTGTTAATGCGATGGATGATACACCTCCTCCTTGATTGTATTTAACACCTGAAAGGCATTGCTTTTCAGGTGTTACTTTGCTTTCAGGAGTGTTTTTTTATGTCCGTTATGTCCTCTTCCCTCCCCAATTCCAGCGCCAAGCGGCTGGATGTGCGCACCGTCGTCTGCACCGGTATGCTCTGCGCCATCGCCTATGTGGTCATGCTCGTATCCAAGACCATCTTTGCCCCCCTCACCGTGGTCGGGTTCCTCACCTTCGACATGAAGGACGTGATCATCGCCATCGGCGGCTTCCTGTACGGCCCCCTCAACGCCCTGTGCATCTCCGTGGTCACCTCCCTCATCGAGATGGTCACCGTCAGTGACACCGGTCCCATCGGCCTGCTGATGAACGTGCTGTCCACCATCGCCTTTGTCTGCCCCGCCGCCTTTATCTACAAGCGCCGTCAGAAGCTCTCCGCCGCCGTGGTGGGCCTGGTCATCGGCGGCATCCTGATGACCGCCATCATGCTGCTGTGGAACTACCTCATCACCCCCCTGTACATGAATGTCCCCCGGGACGTGGTGGTCGCCATGCTGCCCACCGCCTTCCTCCCCTTCAACCTGGTCAAGGCCCTGATGAACGGCGCCCTCACCATGCTGCTCTACAAGCCCGTTGTCACCGCCCTGCGCAAGGCCCGTCTGGTCCCCGAGCATGAGAGCTCCGGTCAGGCCCACAAGCGCCGCACCATTGGTGTTACCATTGTGGCCATTATCCTGCTGGCCACTGCCGTGCTGCTGGGTCTGGTTCTGTCCGGCGTGATCTGAGCCCGCTTCTCTCTGCCCCGCCCGATCCTCTCTCCGGGCGGGGCATTTTTATAGGCCGAATATAGAACATAAGTTTGACTTTTTCCATCCCGGAGGTTATACTGTTCTTGAGAAAGGCGGTACGAAAGGGGTGAATGCCATGGACCGGACCATACTCCACTGTGACCTCAACAGCTTCTACGCCTCGGTGGAGCTGCTCTCCCTGCCCGAGCTGCGGGAGAGCGGAAAGCCGGTGGCCGTGTGCGGCGACCCCACCTCCCGCCATGGCATCATCCTGGCCAAGAACGAGCCCGCCAAGGCCATGGGGGTCAAGACCGCCGAGACCATCTGGCAGGCCAGGCAGAAGTGCCCCGATCTGGTGCTCCTCCCCGCCCACCGGGACCAATACCGGAAGTACTCCCGCATGGTCAACGCCATCTACGACCGGTTCACCGACCTGGTGGAGCCCTTCTCCATCGACGAGAGCTGGCTGGATATCACCGGCTCCATGCACCTGTGGGGCGGGGACGGAAAGGCCATTGCCGACCGCATCCGGGAGACGGTGAAGGCGGAGACCGGCCTGACCGTGTCGGTGGGGGTGTCCTTCAACAAGGTCTTTGCCAAGATGGGCAGCGACTACAAGAAGCCGGACGCCACCACGGTCATCACCCGGGAGAACTTCCGCCGGCTCCTCTGGCCCCTGCCGGTGACCGACCTGCTCTTTGTGGGCGGCGCGGCGGCCAAGGTGCTCCGCAGCTACGGCGTCCAGACCATCGGGGATCTGGCCCGGTTCGACCCCCAGGCCCTGGTGGCCATTCTGGGCAAGCAGGGCGCCGCCCTCCACAGCTATGCCGCCGGGACGGAGCACGAGCCGGTGATCCCCGCCCGGGACCTGCCGCCCCCCAAGTCGGTGGGCAGCGGCCTCACCTTCCGGCGCAACCTGCTGGGGCTGGAGGACGTGCGCACCGGCCTGTCCGCCCTGTCCGACGAGGTGGCCGCCCGGCTGCGGCGGCACGGCCTCAAGTGCACCACCGTGCAGGTCACCATCCGGGACCCCGGTTTCCGGGACATCTGCCGCCAGAAGCGGCTCCCCGCCCCCACCTATGTGTCCCGGGACATCGCCGACGCCGCCCTGGAGCTGCTGCTCTCCTCCTGGAACCTGAAGCAGCCTATCCGGGCCCTCACCGTCACCGGCCAGAATCTGGTGGACGAGGCCGACGCCGGGGAGCAGCTGGATCTGTTCGCCGCCAATGCCGCCCCCCACCGGGACAAGCTGGAGCGGCTGGAGCGGGCCATGGACAAGATCCGGGACAAGTACGGCGGCGGGGCCATCACCTTCGCCTCCACCGTCCGGGGCGAGGCCGGCAGCAGCCAGCGCCAGGACGACGTGCCCCCTGTGGACTGACAGAAAAACGCCCCGCCTGCCCGATATGGGCAGGCGGGGCGTCTTGTCTCAGGGGTTTTTACTTCACGGTGATCAGCTCATAGGAGCGGGTACCCAGGCCGATCTTCTCGGCGTGCTCCAGGCAGGCCTTCCACTCGGAGTCGGGCTCCAGGTTCTTGAAGTGGTCGTGGTGGTCGCAGAAGCCGGGGGCGTGCATCTTCTCATCCAGCTCGGAGCCGGGCAGAGGCTCCTGCCGCAGGCAGGCGTCGGCACAGGCCTGGTCCAGGGCCACCGGGTCAAAGGAGGCGAACATGCCCAGGTCGGGCAGCACCGGCACGTCGTTGCTGCCGTAGCAGTCGCACAGGGGGGACACGTCGATGACCAGGCTGATGTGGAAGTTGGGACGGCCGTCCACCACTGCCTTGGCGTACTCGGCCATCTTGCAGTCCAGAATGGCGTTGGTGTTATTCTCCAGGTTGGCAATGGCGTCAAAGTTACAGGCGCCCAGGCAGCGGCCGCAGCCCACGCAGCGGTCGTGGTCAATGCGGGCCTTGCCGTCGGTACCGTCAAAGAAGATGGCGTCCTGGCCACAGCTTCTGGCGCAGGCGTGGCACTTGCGGCACTTGCTCTCGTCCACCACCGGCTTGCCGGCATTGTGCTGCTCCATCTTGCCCGCACGGCTGCCGCAGCCCATGCCGATGTTCTTCAGGGCGCCGCCGAAGCCGGTGGCCTCATGGCCCTTGAAGTGGCTCAGGCTGATGAACACATCCGCGTCCATGATGGCACGGCCGATCTTGGCCTCCTTCACGTACTCGCCGCCCACCACGGGGACGGCCACGTCGTCGGTGCCCTTCACGCCGTCGCCGATGATGATGTGGCAGCCGGTGCTGAAGGGGCTGAAGCCGTTGGTATAGGCGGCGTTCAGATGGTCGTAGGCGTTCTTCCGCTGGCCCACGTAGAGGGTGTTGCAGTCGGTGAGGAAGGGCATGCCGCCCAGCTCCTTCACCACGTCGGCCACCACCTTGGCCCAGTTGGGACGCAGGTAGGCCATGTTGCCCGGCTCGCCGAAGTGCATCTTGATGGCCACCAGCTTCTTCTCAAAGTCAATGTCCCCGATGCCCGCGGTGCGGATCAGCTTCTCCAGCTTGGTCAGCTGGTTCTGGCCGGGCTTGGTGCGCATGCTGGTAAAATATACTTTTGCCTTCTCCATCACAATCTCTCCTTTATATCTCCGCCGGATGAGGCGGTCCCGGTTCCCGCTCCGGACCAGACCCTATCCGGTGTTGTTACTCCGTTTCCCCGGCGTCCTTCCTCCTGTCGGGCAGCAGATGGTTGATTCCCACCGCCACCACAATGCCCACAATGGTCTCCATCACCCGGAACAGGGTATAGAAGTACCGCTCCGGGCCGCCGTGGTTGAGAATCACCACGCACACCAGCACACTGCCGATGGAGCAGGCGCTCGGGCGGCGGATCAGATTGCATATCCACATGGTGAGAACAATGCCCATGCCGATCATGAGCCCCAGAAAAATAGGCTGCTCCACCAGGTCGTCCACAAACAGAATGACCAGGCCCACCAGGCCGCCGATACAGGTGCCGATGACCCGGGACACGCCCTGCCGCACCGACTGCGCCACCGAGCTCTGCATACAGATAACGGCCGCAATACAAGCGTAAAATGGTCCCACGTCTTTCAGCGGGTCATACTCCCCCACCGGCATTCTCAGCCAGAAGGGCAGAAAAATAAAGTAGCACAGCACCACAGCCACAGCGGTTTTCACCATGCGCATGCCTACGCCGGGGACATTGATTTTCTCCACAAAGACCTCCTTGAGAGTGCGCGGAGGAGACAGGAAGCCCCTGTCTCCTCCGTATGGCTCGGATTTAGAACGGCAGGTTCAGTCCGCCGGTAATCTGACGCATATTGTTGGCCATGTCGGTCTCCGCGCTGCGGATAGCCTCGTTCACGGCGGCCACGATCATGTCCTGGAGCATCTCCACGTCCTCCGGGTCCACCGCCTCGGGGTCGATGGTCAGGGACACCAGTTCCCGCTTGCCGGTGACCGTGGCGGAGACCACGCCGCCGCCGGCCTGGGCGCTGTACTCCTTGGCCTCCAGCTCAGCCTGCATCTTCTGCATGTTCTCCTGCATCTTCTGGGCCTGCTTGATCATATTCATGTTGATGCCGCCGCCCATGCCGCCCATTCCGGCGCGTCCAAAGCCTTTCGCCATGGTTCATTCTCCTTTCAGCCCGCCCTCCGGGCGGAAACTGTTATTTGATGATGATATTGTCAAACTGCTGCCCAAAGGCCAGCAGGTCGTCCAGCTTGTCGTGGGCCGGAGGGTCTGCCGCAGGTGCTGCCGGAGCGGCGCTCACCGGAGGCGCCTGGCCCACCGTCACCGTCACCCGCATCTGTCCCCCCAGCCGGGCGGAGGCCGCCTGGGCCACCACGCTGAGGATGCCCGGCTTGTTGATCATGGACCGGGTGAAATCGCTCTCTGCGTACAGGGTAATCATGCTTCCCTCCGCCCGGCCCTGCACCATGGCGGGGTTGGACAGGAAGGTATACTCCCCCATGGGGATGCGCCCCTTCAGGGAGGCGACCAGCTCGGGCCAGAAATCTCCCCCCGGAGCGCTCTGTGCCGCCGGGGCAGTCTGGACCGCAGTGGGCCGGGCCGGGGCGCTCTGTTGGGTCGGAGCCTGCCGGACCGGCTCCGCCGTCCGCTGAGGCTGGGCCGCCGGTCTGGCGGCTTCCTCTTCGGCAACCGGGTTTACCCGCTCTCCCGGCTCCTCCGGCAGAGGCGGGCGCTCCTCCTCCCAGGGAGGACGGTCCTCGCTCCGGGCAGGCGCCGTCTGTTTGGGCGGCTGCTGGGCCGCCGGGGCAGTCGTCTGCTTTGCCGGCGGGCTCTGGACCTGCTGTACGGGGATGGCTTCCCCCGACAGCCGCTCCTCCAGCCGGGTCAGCCGGGCATTCAGTCCGGCCGGGCTGGGGTCCAGGGTCTCGTCGCACAGCCGGATGAGGCACAGCTCCGCGTCGGTCCGCCGGTTGCCGCTGCGGGACAGGTCGGCGCTGGTGGCCTGGAGCTGGGTCAGGATCTGGGCCAGCCGGGCCGGCGTGAACAGCCGGTCCAGACGGCGGAGGGTGGTCTCGTCATATCCCCCTGTCAGCAGGGCGGTCCCGCTCTGGGGCGCGGTCTTGCGGATCAGCAGGTCCCGGGCCAGGGCGGACAGCTCGTTCAGCAGGCTGCCCACGTCCTTGCCTGCGCCGTACAGCCGGGCCAGGGTCTCCAGGGCTCCGGCGGTCTCCTTTTTGGCGATCTGCTCCATCAGAGCAGCCGTCTCCAGGTTGCCCGCCAGGCCCAGGGCGGAGAGCACCTCCGCCTCGCCAATGGTGCCCGAGGGGTTGACGCACTGGTCCAGCAGGGACAGGGCGTCCCGCAGGCCGCCGTCTGCCAGCCGGGCCAGCAGGGCCGCGCCCTCGGCGGTCAGGCCGATGCCCTCCTGCTCCGCCACATAGCTCAGCCGCCGGGCGATGTCCCCGGGCAGAATCCGCTTGAAGGCGAACTGCTGGCACCGGGACTTGATGGTGGCCGGCACCTTGTGCAGCTCGGTGGTGGCCAGGATGAACATCAGGTGCTCCGGGGGCTCCTCCAGAATCTTCAGCAGGGCGTTGAAGGCGGCGGTGGACAGCATGTGGACCTCGTCCACGATGTACACCCGCTTGCGGACTGCGGCGGGGGTGTATACCGCCTCATCCCGCAGGGCGCGGACCTGATCCACGCCGTTGTTGGAGGCGGCGTCCAGCTCCAGCACGTCCAGGATGGAGCCGTTCTCAATGCCCAGACAGGAGGGGCACTGGTTGCAGGGATTGCCGTCCACCGGGTGCTCGCAGTTGACCGCCCGGGCCAGAATCTTGGCGCAGGTGGTCTTACCGGTGCCCCGGGTGCCGGTGAAGAGGTAGGCGTGGGACAGGCGGCCGGTGGCCACCTGCCGCTTGAGGGTGTCGGTAATATGGCTCTGGCCCACCACATCGTCAAAGGTCCTGGGCCGCCACTTGCGGTAGAGCGCCTGATACATGTTCCTCCCACCCCTTCTGCTTTTCAGGATAAAAAAAGAGAGCGAGCGAGCCAAGTCGCTTCGCTCTCCGCACTGCCTTCCGCGTCCGGCGCAAGGCAAGGCCGCACACCGGCCTTTGGAGTCTGTGCTATGCCCGTAACCCTTACAGCCAGCTCGGAAACGGGAATTCCGCGGCACACGGGGCATTCCGTTTAGTGCTGCTCGGTTCCCCGCCTGACACGGTTCGCGGGGCCCCGTTGCGCGGGACCGATTCCTCATCGCCGCTTATAAGGAGCAGACGGCACAGCAGAGATCCGGGGGCCGGGATTCATCCCCGCTGTAGCGGATTGCGGGTACAGGGCACCGCTATCTCCCCGACTAGTGCGGCCTTGCCTTAGGCCGGACGGAGGTCGTCTAGTCATCGGAAGGCTGATACCGATTTATCATACATCATTTTTCCCGATTTATCAATATCCACGTTCCAAGTTTTTTGATTTGAATGAAAAAAATTTTCTTGCATTTTGCGAAATCAGTGCTATAATAATATGCGTGTCTGCCAGAGCTCTTTGCGGCAGTCCGATTCATATGGGCCTGTAGCTCAGCTGGGAGCGCACGCGGTACAGTTATATGCCCCCTCTTTTGGGCCGGTGGCTCACATGGCTCCCATCCGGTTCGCATCCCCTTTTATTAAAACTTCATACCATCATATATTTGGTCCGGTAACTCGCTTGACAGTCAACCGTGACAGATATATGGGCCCATAGCTCAGCTGGGAGCGCAAAGGGTTCGGTTTTCTGCCACATCTATAATTTCATATTGCTTTATTCTTCTGTTCCGCTTTTGGAACTGTTGATTTGGGCCCGTAGCTCAGTCTGGGAGAGCGTACGGTTCGCATCCGTAAGGTCGAGGGTTCGATCCCCTTCGGGTCCACCACACTCGGGAGATCTCGTTTTGAGATCTCCCGAGTTTTTTCATGTTTTCAGGATGCACGATAGTACACACTCTTGTCCCCTTCGGGATACAGGAAGTCGAAGAACTGTGTGACGCTGATTTTAAATTCCACTTCGATTTCAAAATTCTTTCCGATATTCACCCGCTCAATGAGCTGCCGCAGGATCATCTTCTTTCCCTCGATACTACTCCCCGCATATAGGTCGGCCCAGGACATAATCTTGTCATACTCCTTTTGGACGGCAACGGCAGAGCTCTTCAAATCAGCCGCTTTTTCCTTGGCCTGTTCCAATTCCTGGGCCAGCGCCGCCAGTTTGCTTCGGGTGTCCTCTATCATCTCGCCGAGGATATCCGCTCCAAAACTGCCAGTCCCATTGATGGTTTTGATGATCTCTTTCTTGTAGCTCTCCAGCTCCCGTTCTGCGGCGGCATGGAGTTTCTCCAGATTCGCCACTGAACTGTTTGCCAGTTGGAGTTCTTTTTCCCGCTGCTTTTGAATGAGCTGGCTCCTGGGTGCAGTCTTCATCCGCTCAAAGAGTTGAATGACGATCTTATCAATAATGCCGTCCAGTTTCTCGCCGGAATAGCCTGTCTGTCCGTCACAGTCCTGAGGATGGCGGATCTTGTAGTGGCAGGCGTATCGGATACGGGTTTCCCGTTTGGGCTCACCCTTGGCGCGTCTGCCGCTGCTTGTGGTCAGCACCAGCTTAGAACCGCAGTGGGCACAGTAGACCATCCCTGAGAGCAGCGCCTTCCCCTTGGAGTTAAAAGGCACCTCATTGTGGTGCATTGTCCTGGCTTCCATCAACTCCTGTGCCCGCTCATACAGATCCAGAGGAACGATTTGCAGCTCCGGAAAGATTTCTGAGCGTGTTTCCCCACTGCGCAGGATTCCCACATACATGATGTTCTTCAGCATTTTGATGATGGTGGTATTGGCGAAGTTGGTCCCCTTTCGGTTGAGATAGCCGTTGTTATATAGCCACCGGGACAACCGCTGTGCGCCGAATCCCTCATAGACATATTTTTCAAAGATGATGCGCACCACCGCAGCTTCATCCGGGTCAATCAGAATTTCGTTGACTTCGTGATTCTTTTTATTGAAGCGCCCCTGCTTTTCCAGGCGGTATCCATAAGGAACGATCCCGCCGCGGAACCTCCCCTCCTGCACGATTTGCGAAAGGCGTGTCTTTGTTCGGGCAGAGGTTTTGAGGCTCTCGCCGGAGGCCTGCCAGTAACGGATATAGTTCAGCAGTTTGTCGATATGATCGTCCATCTTCTGCTGCCCTTCCATTGCGCTCCACACTTCGATTCCGTTGCGGATGAACCACTCTACTACGAAGGGTGTCTCATCGTCCCGCCGCCCCAGGCGGTCGAACATGAACACCAGCAGGATGTCAAACTTCCGTTCCTCAGCGTCCTGGCGGATCTCTTGAATCGCGTCGCGGTCAGCGGCAGCCACCTTGAAACCCGAGACACCTTTTTCCGCAAATTCTTTGATGATCGTCCATCCCTGGCTTTCCGCAAATTCACGGCAGTATTGTTTCTGCATCGGGATATCATCTTTTTCTACCTGTCCTTTGGTAGAGACTCGATAGAGGCAATATACTCTCTTGTTTTTTTCCATGATTGCACCTTGTCCTTTCTGGTGTAGGACTGCGGTGCATATCTTTTTTCATGTCGTTTCCTCCAAACCGCAGATAAAGTGGGTCCGGGCTTCTGCCCGGAAATTATGCGGAAGGCGGGCGGCGGCTGTGCCGGTGACCAGACAAACGCGATGCTGGCCACCTCCAAGGAGGTGATTCTCCCGCGCCGAACACCCTCACTCCTCCTTCGGCCACAAGCGGCCCAACACGGCGTTTCTTTTGCCTTGCGGGAGTTTACTCGCCGCACCTGGAAACCGCCCGCAAATCGCCACACAGCGCCTTGACAGGGTCGATAGGGACGATTTCTCCGGCACCCTCCAAATCAACACTATCGGCACGACGCAGCTCAATTACTCGTTTTCCATTGCTGCGGCGAACCGTTGCCTGAATGCCGTTTTTTCTTAGGGCCTCAATGCTTTGCAGGATTAATCTTGAAATCTTTTTGGGCGTTACCCCTTCGATTCTGTCAGGGTCGATCTTTTCGGAGAGCTCCGTGGGAGTGCCGATAAATATTGTTCTGCTGCTCATAAACGCAGAGAGGAGAACAACGATTTGCCCCTCCAATTGTTCAGGCTGTGTCCGGCTGTCCGAAACCAACTCCCACACATTTTCACCGCCGCGTTCCAATTCCAACTCCCGGTATTCGATGTCTCGGCCCACGCATGTCAGTCTGGCCCTGCCGCTGCCCCACTTCTCTTCCACCAAGGTAAAGCTGGAATCCACTGCACCGCTGATAGCGGTGGTACCAGAGATCCGGTGGAACACATCCTCCGCCTTTTCCTTGCGCAGATGATGGATGAGCAGGATGGCGATGCCGTGCTTGTCTGCCTGCCGCTTGAGCACAGACAGATCCCGGTAGTCATTGGCGTAGGTGGCGTCGTGTACCGGTCGGACCATCTGCAGGGTGTCGATAATGACCAGCACGGTGTCGGGGTGTGCGGCGACAAATGCGTCCACCTGTTCCTCCAACCCTTGGCCGATGAGGGTGCACTCCGTGCAGAAGTGGACGCTGTCTGGTGCGTCCTCCGTGATTTCAAAGAGTCGATTCTGGATGCGGAGGACGGAATCCTCCAGACAGAGATAGAGGGTGGTGCCCTGCTTGGTGGTCATGTTCCAGACCGGTTCTCCCTTGGCAACTGTCACCGCCAGCCATAGAGCAAGCCAGGACTTGCCCACCTTTGGTGAGCCAGCCAGGATGTGCAGACCCTGAGAGATCAGGGTGTCCACCACAAAATTGGGCGGCTCCAGCGGACGATCCATCAGGGTTCTGCCGTCCACTGTAATCAGGGGATGGTTCATTTTGTTGTTCATGCTTGGTACCTCCATTTCAAGAATTTGAATACAAAAAGCTCCCACCTCAAAAGAAGTGGGAGTAGTATTCATTTTGATTTTGAAATGGTCTGTGGTAGAATAGAGCAAACGGAGGTGAGCCAATGACGACCTATCAGATCTACGAACTCTCTGCCCGGGCAGTGATGAGCTATGCCGCGGAGAAAGACGGCGTTTACACCTTTGCTCTGAACCGCAGTGCCACCGAGCACTGCAAGGTACCGGGTGCCAATCACGAGCAGGACAGCTGCGCCATGTTCCATCAGCTGATGTACCAACTCCACGGGAAGGGCTGGCGGGAGCGTGGCGAGGAGAAGGTAACGGCTCTCTCCGATGTGCTGTTCTACATGGACTTCGCCGGGATCTTTGACCGGCGTGGAACCGGAAGGACGCAGCAGACCCGCCGGGAGAAGGCCAGAGACATGTTCCGTCCCGAGGGGATCACACTGGACTTCGGCAGCGGCCCACACCGCTATGTGGCTTTTGAGCGCTCCGCCAGCATGAGCCGCCAGTCCCGTCTCTCCTTTATCCGGGCGGATCTGTATGAGCCCATGCGCCAACGGATCATGCTAAATATGGAACTGAGACGCTGCCAGCTCAGTAAACTCTACGCCTACAACGGTCTCATGTTCTCCAGCGGAACCCGGGTGGACGGCATCCGCATTGACAAAAATCACCGGGTCATCGTCATAGACAATCCAACCAAGAGAGTGGAGCGAGCCCCTGTCATCACCCTGCGGGAAGACAGAGAGCCGGGAACCTTCTACCGGGCAGATACACTGGAAGATCTGGACATCACCTGCTTTGACGGCGTGGGCCTCATCTCCAAAGAGTATGCGGAGGTAGTGGACAAGGCTTGCTGCGGCAGCCACACCCACACCTCCTTTCAAATCCGTATGCCCTACATCAAGGGGATGCTCCATCAGGTGGACTTCAAGGACTTTTTGAAGAGAAGCGGTACCCAGAGCATCGTAGATGTTTGGGGCAAGGCGCACCCCGTCCGCAGTGTGGACATCATCCTCACTTGCAGTCAGTTCAAGGCATACGGATGGCTGCGGGAGAACGGTATGACCTGGGATGACTATTGGGACGCCTTTCGGGACTACAACCACGCCCTGTACATCACCAACCTGAGCAAGACGGAGCCGGAGAAATTGGTAGAGCTCAACTATCAATTTCTCTCCACCCTCTCCATCCAGCCGGAGGAGTTCCGCCCCGCCGACCTGCTGGAAGGCTGGGACCACAGTCCGGAGGATGACCCCCGGCAATGGCTGACCAAGGCCACCGAGACGGCCTACTATAACTTTCGTGCCAACGAAACATACCAGCAGGAATACTTTCGCCGGGGCCTGAGCCAGCCCATGGGAAGCCGGGCGAACATCATGGCCCGGGTGCTGGAGAAGAACCCGAAGTTTATCCGTGAGTCTATCTACGCGGAACAGTTGGATGGGCAAGCCCGGAAGATCCTCCGAGGCTACGCCGTCGGGCGGTTGCTGGTGCCAGGGGACAACCGTTTTCTCTCCGGTGATCTGCTGGAACTGCTGCGGCAGTTAATTGCACCCCGTGTGTTCCAGATGCCCGGTGAGCGGGACTTCTGCAATCAGGTGATGGGAGATTTCTTTGCGGAGGACAGCTTCTTTGCTCCTGGTGTAGCCTATGACCATGAGGACAGCTGTACTCTGCTGCGCAATCCCCACATCGCCCGGAACGAGGAATTGCAGCTGTCCGTGTACCCAGAGGGAGACGCACTGCGCCAGCATTACCTGGGCCACCTCACCGATGTGGTCATGGTGTCTGCAGACAGTTTGGCAGCGGAGCGGCTGGGCGGTGCGGACTATGACGGCGACCTCATCAAGACCATTGCCGATCCCATCCTGAACCGCTGTGTGAAGCGGAACTATGATTACGATGTCCATCAACAGCTCTCCAACAACGCCAACCTGCCCCTGCTGAAAATTCCATCCTTATCCGCACCCAAGTCCGACGCCAACGACTGGCAGGCTCGTTTTCAGACGGTGGAGAACACCTTTGCTGCCCGCATTGGACAGATCTGCAACGCCGCCCTGGATCGCAGCGTCATCGCCTACAACGAGCACGCCAACCCGGAGGAGCGCAAACGGTGCCGCCGGGACTTGGAAGCCCTGGCCATCTATAGCGGACTGGAGATCGACGCGGCCAAGACCGGTGTGCGGCCCAACCTGGATGAATTTCTGGGCGGACGGAAGGTAAAGCGCACTCCTTTCCTCCAGTACAAATATCTGTTGGAGCGTGCGGAGGAGCGCCGCCGCGCCTGGTACGAGCCCACCCACCGGGAGCGTCTGGATTCCTTCTTTTCCGGGATCGACTGGGACACGGTGGACTCCCCGGTGGAGCGGCTGCCCTGGCTGGCACGCCAGCTGGAGCGCAACACGCCCAAGATTCAGGAGAAACCAGCGAAGGATAGCGAACTATTCACCTTCGCCCAGGAACGAAGTTGGAAGAAACAGCTGAATGAGAACATTCTTTCTTCTGTCTCTGCCTTGCTGTGGGACTACGAGCACTGTCTCTCCCGCATCCGGGCCTGCCGTACCCCCGCCAAGGGGCAGCAGCGAAAAGCGGACATTGACCGTATGCTCTATGCCAGAGGACAAGAGGAACTCTACGACAGCGACCAACTGTACGCCTTCTTCCAGCAGCTTTCATCGGAGCGTATTTCTACTTTGAGAAAGGCGATTGTGGATCAGCAGTGGCACCTGATGACAGAAGCACAGAGAGAAACATTCCTGCGGGAGTGGCTGCCGGAGGGAGCCGACTACTACGATCTCCTGACCGACTTCCGCCACGGCGGGTTCCGTATGCTGGGTGATCTGGTCTGCGATATCGACGATCTGGAGTCTGCCCGGGAGCGGAAGCAGCTCCGCCGCCCGGCGGACTCCCCGGACTTCCAGAAGATGATGGAGGCCTATCTGTCTGCCCCCTTCAGCGGCAACGAGCGGGCCGTGGTGTCCAAGGTCTGCCGCAAGCTGCTGGACAAGATCGTCCGGCCCAGCCTGGCGGTGCCCTATGTGGTGGCCCTGGGCAAGCGAAACCTGCTGTGGGATCTGCTGCCGGATCACATTGAGGAACATGTTCTGGAGGTGGATCATGCTGAATGAGTGGAACGAGTTTCAGGACTACACCGGTGTGGTAAACTACACCGCTCGGAACAAGCAGGACACCACCTATCTGGGCCGCTTTACCTTCGACACCATCCTGGATTTCGAGGGACTCAACCGGGTGCTGACCATCTTGGCAAGAGGATTTCTGTTTCATAATGAGGATGGCAGCCCAGCCGAAGCGCCCCGGGAGCGCATCGACTATGCCAAGCGGGGCCTGTGCGCCTGGTGCAGTGTGCCGGACAGTAAAAAAGCCACGCCTCGGGAGGCGTGGCAGTTTGGCAATGATTTCGGAAAACTCCATGGGGAGTTTCCCGGCCTTGTGGACGAAAATGGCAGCGGATGGTTTTACCGCCATGTACATCAAGTGGTGGATTTTGTGCGGGAAAATCCAGAACGGGTATCCAGCAGCGCCCAGAAGAAGTGTGCTGCCATTGAGAAGGGCTTTGACCGGGCCTGGCGGGACAAGGTAATCCAAATGCAGATCCCTCTGTTTGCTCCCACCACTAAGGGACAGTGGGGCCTGCGGTTTGACAGCTTTCTGGCTCAGGCTTTGGAGCTGGGCCCACTCCGGGATAAGGAGCAGTCACTGCCGCCTGAGTTAGTAAAACAACTCCGCACGCTCACGCCCAAGGGGGTTCCTCTGGATATGGTCACAACTCTGGTGTCCTACTACCTTGCCAACAAGCCAGAGGACTCCGACTGGGTAGTGCTGCCGGTGGCCAACTTTGACGCATACTTCGGCACCACCAGCTTTGGGCGAAAGTATCTCAAACAGATCCCGGAGGCCATTTTGGAGCGATCTGAAACAGGGTTTGGGCTGTGCCGGTATCGGTTAAGGGAATACCTTTTTGTAACGCATGAAGAAACATGACAGAAAAGGTTACCAATTCTGTCAATTCCACATCCAGTTCTGCTTTTGCGCAAGAAGATTTGATTAAATGCACTCCATCAAAATTTCGTAAATCTCATCGTGGGTAAACAGCTTATAGCCGTTGGGCAGCAGATTGGTGCTGTCGGCCACTTGCCGCAGAAGCTCGGGCGTGATTTCCGTTTTGGAGCGCAGCTGTAACAGCTTGGTGGGCAGGCTGCATTCCTGAATGAATCCGGCCAACGTCTGGATGCCAGCCTGGGCGGCCTTCTCATCGTCCACCTCTGAGATTCCCCACACCGTCCTGGCAAACTTGGCAAACTTGGGTACGGCGCTCTTGTAGAGATGCCGATAGTAAGCCGGATGGATCACCGCCAAGCCCTGCCCGTGGTTGCAGTCAGTGTAGGCCCCCAGCTGGTGCTCGATCTGGTGGCATTCAAAATCGGTCAGGCGGCCCACTTTCAAAATCCCGTTTTCCGCCATGGCGGAGGTCCACATCAGATTGCTCCGAGCGGTATAATCGTTGATATCCCGGAGCAAAGTCCGCATATTGACCACCGTGCTCCGCATAACAGCCAGGGCTACCTCGTCCGATACATTGTCCCGGTCGGAGCGACCGAAGTAGGTTTCCATGGCGTGGCTCAGTGTGTCAAAGGCCCCTGAAAGCACTTGCATTCTGGGTAGGGTCATGGTATAGTCCGGGTCCAGAATGGCAAACCGGGGCGCAGCGGCATACATACCGCCCTTGATTTTAACCGCCTCGTTGGTAATAACAGCTCCGCCGTTCATCTCCGCTCCGGTGCCGGAGGCGGTGACCACTGCACCCAGGGGGATGGGTTTGCCTGTGGGGATACCATGGCGCACCATCTCCACCTCCCACAGATCTTCATCGGTGACAGCTTGGGCGCAGATGATCTTGCAGCAATCAATGACCGAGCCGCCGCCCACTGCCAGCACCAGGTCGATTTTGTTCTCCCGAGCCAGCTTGGCACCTTCTCGAACCTTCTCCCAGGTAGGATTAGACATGATTCCGGTAAACTCAGTGACCGTCTTGCCGCTCTCCTTCAAAATGCCAGCAATCTCGTCGTAGACACCATTCTTCTTGATGGAGCCGCCGCCGTAGGCCAGCAAAACATTAGAACCATAGGCGGACAAAATGTTGGAGAGGTGCTGTCTGGCCGCCCCCTTTCCAAAATAGACCTTGGTAGGATATTCGTAAACGAAGTTTTCCATGGAGAACGCTCCTTTCAGCGGATGAAGTTGGTAAATTGAAATGGCTCCTGAATGGGAAGCTCCAGACCGTGGGCCAGAGCGACCTCCTTGCATCTCAGAAAGAACGCCATGTTGCGGCCCAGAACACGCATGGTCTGCATACCTTCCAGGTCCAGCCGGACCTCCTCCGGCACGGTACCGTGAACCATATTCCAGTAGCGAGAGGTAATAATGGGCATCTGCATCAGTCCAAAATATTTGTTCAGTTGATCCCAGGAAGCAGTGGTGCCAGCCCGCCGTGCTGACAGAACCGCAGCGGCGGGTTTCAGGTAAAAGCGATTTCCGTTTCCGTTGAGATCTGCATAAAAAGCACGATCCAAGAAAGAGGTAATGGCTCCGGTTGCTCCACCCCAGTGGACGGGGGAACCAAATACAAAACCATCATAGTCCCCGGCGATGTCCAGAAACTCATTTACCGTGTCTTGAATGACACAGCAATTTTGCTGTGAACACCTGTGACAGGCGATGCAGCCGGACAAAGGGCGATTCCCAATCCAGAACAGATCCGCATCCACGCCGCAGCCATTCAGTGCATCGCCCACTTCGCACAGGGCGGTATAGGTGCAGCCCTCTTTATGAGGGCTGCCGTTGACCAGTAATACTTTCATCATAAAACGCTTTCTCTTACAGCTCCAGGCTGTCGAGCCAGGTCTGGATTTCTGCCTCAGAGGTGCTGCCGCGGAATCGCTGGCCCTCCAGCCAATTCCCGGTGCCGGCCAGTTCCTCCAGCAGGTCTCCACTCTGGCCCAGGCCGGAGCTGGAGGAGGTGCAGAACGGAATCACAGTCTTGCCGGTGAAGTCGTTGGCTTCCACAAAGCTGTCCGTGGGCCAGGCGGCGATGCCCCACCAGATGGGATAGCCGATAAAGATTACATCATACTCGTCCCAGTTGTCCACCGTGTCCTCTGCCAGCTCTACATCGCGTGCCTCCGGGTTTTCATATTCATAGACTACCCGGCTGTTCTCGTCCGTCCAGTTCAGATCGTCGCTGGTGTAGGGATCTGCCGGTGTAATCTCAAAGAGATCGCCGCCGGTCAAGTCTGCAATCGTGTTGGCCACAGATTCGGTATTACCAGTGGCGGAGAAATAGGCCACCAGGACACGGGAAGAATCGGAGGGCTGCTCCGGCTCCTCCGTCCCATCTATAGTCAGGAAGTTACGCAGCATGGTGGCCACCTCTGCCCGGGAAGCGCTGTTTCGAGGCAGGAAACGGTTTCCATCCGCACCATTCACCACACCGTTGGCTCTTGCCCAGTCCACCGCCGCCACAGCATAGGAAGCGATCTCGCTTTCATCTGCGAAGTCCTGCCCGGCATCGGCGCTGGGGCTTCCGGCATACCGCCAAAGGATGGTGGCAATCTGCTCCCGGCTGACCGGGTCATTGGTTCCAAACAGGCCGTTGCCGTAGCCGCTGATGACTCCCTCCTGGGAAGCCCAGAGAACCGCGTCGGCGTACCAGGCGCCCTCCTGGGTATCTGTAAAGGCATCACCGCCGGAGACCGCGAGACTTCCGGCCTCACGGTAAAGCGTGGTGGCCAACATGGACCGGGTCATGGTGTCATTGGGGGCAAATGTGGTGGCGCTGGTGCCACTCATAAGCCCGTTGTCCCGAACATACTCCACCGCCTCAGCATACCAGGCGTCCGCTGCCACATCGGCAAAGCCGGTATCCTCCACAGCAGCAAACGCTGTCACACTCAGACTGAATGCCAGCACCAGTGCCATCATCATGGCACCCATACGCTTCAAATTTCGCATATTGCATTGTCCTCCTTTGTTTCATTCTCATCAATTATATATTACAGGGTCCAAGAGAAAGCGCCTATACCTTCCGAACCAGACCTGCCAGCATCTCCACCACGGCGGGGTCCCGGTGGTCAAAGAACGAGCTGACGCCGCTATCCAGGGCAGCGATCGCATCCATGTCCTCCTGGGACAGGATGAAGTCGAACACATTGAAGTTCTGCTCCATGCGCGCCCGTCGGGTGCTCTTGGGGATGCAGACGATACCCCGCTGGAGCTGCCAACGAAGCACCACCTGGGCTACGCTTTTGCCGTACTTTTCACCGATGGCTGTGAGGGTGGGGTTATGGAACAGATCATTATGTCCCTCGGCAAAGGGCGCCCAGCTCTGCATCTGCACGCCCTTGGACTTCATGTACGCCTGGGCCTTTTCCTGCTGGAAGAAGATGTTGCACTCCACCTGGTTTACAGCGGGGGCAACCTCGTTGAAGGCGATCAGGTCGGCCAGCCGATCGGGATAGAAGCTACACACGCCGATGGACCGGATCTTGCCCTCCCGGTACAGTTCCGTCATCGCCCGCCAGGCCCCGTAGTAATCGCCCAGAGGCTGGTGGATCAGGTACAGATCCAGATAGTCCAGGCCCAGCCGCTCCATGGAAGCGGCAAAGCCACGTTTGGCCCCCTCATAGCTGGCGTCCGAGATCCACAGCTTGGTGGTCACAAACAGCTCTTCCCGAGGAACGCCGCTCTCCCGTACCGCTTTTCCCACTGCCTCCTCGTTGCCGTAGGAAGCGGCAGTGTCGATGAGACGATAGCCCACATCGATGGCATCCCGCACCGCCCGCTCACACTCCGCTGGGTCTTTGATCTGAAAGGTGCCGAAACCCAGCAGAGGCATCTTGATACCGTTGTTTAAGGTCACATAGTCCATATACTTTTCCCCCTGTCTTACTTCAATTCTCGGTATTCTGCATCTGCCACCGGCTCCAACCACTCGGCCTTGGAACCAGGAACAGAGATGGCCACATGGGCAAACCAACTGTCCTGGGCGGCCCCATGCCAGTGCTTGACTTCCGGCGGGATGCTGATTACATCGCCGGGGTGCAGCTCCTGGGCAGGCTTGCCCCACTCCTGGTAGTAGCCCCGACCAGCGGTACACAGGAGGATCTGTCCGCCGTTGTGGTGGATGTGCCAGTTGTTCCGGCAGGCGGGTTCAAACGTCACATTGGAGACGGTGACGCCGCCCTCACTGCTCAGTGGATGCAGGTAACTGGCCCCGCTGAAATACTGACCTGCCGCAGTGTTGGGACCGCCCTGGGGAAACAGGTTCTGAAACGCTTCGTTCATACCAATTACCGCCTCACTTCTGCTTATCTACGGGAGGCACCATTTCTGCGTACTTCTTCAGCATCTCCGGGGTGCTGTGATAATACCGCTGCTTCTTATCCATGGCAGCGATTTTCGCCATTTCCTCGTCCGTGAGGGAGAAGTCGAACAGATTCAGGTTGGCCTTGATGTGCTCCGGGTTCTTGGAGCCGGGGATGACAATGTTGCCGACCTGAATATGCCAACGGAGGATGATCTGGGCGTTGCTCTTACCGTACTTCTTGCCCAACTCGGTGAACAGAGATTCCTGCTGGAGTGCCTTGTCCCCGTGTCCCAAGGGATACCATGCCTGGATGACGATACCTTCGTCGGACAGGAAGGACTTCAGCTCCTTTTCCTGGGAGTAAGGGTGGACCTCCGTTTGGAGAACGGCAGGCTTTACCTCGCAGATGTCCAAAATCTCCTGGATCTGCCGGGTGTTGAAGTTGGACAGGCCGATGGCCTTCACCTTGCCCTCCTTATATGCCTTTTCCATCTGCTTATACCCGGCCACATAGTTGCCGGCGGGCTGGTGGATCAGCAGCAGGTCAATATAGTCGGTATCCAGCCGCTCCAGAGTCTTGTCTACTGCGTCGGCCTGCTCATAGAAACTGGGCCACAGCTTGGTCTCCAGGAAGATGTCCTTGCGCTCCACACCGGACTTCTTCATGGCACGGCCCACTGCTTTTTCGTTCACATAGGCGTTGGCAGTGTCAATGAGCCGATAGCCGCACTGGAGAGCGCTGAGGACGGAGGTCTCCGCTTCATCCGGCGTCAGCAGGAAGGTCCCGATACCCGCCATCGGCATTTTCACGCCGTTATTCAAAGTCGCAAATTCCATACAAGTCATCCTTTCATCTTGGAATTTTGTTGGATCGTTTTTCTTTACCTCGTATCTCTATTGTAGCCGTAGTCTCCCCCTGGGAGAAGTCTCGAAAAGTTTCGCTCTGTATACCTTTGGGTTTACAGTTTTTTACCGAACTGGTAGGCCTCCTGGAACGCCTTCGTGTCCATGACCTCATCTTTCTGATAGACGCCGGAGCCGTAAACAGTACCCTTCACCTTGGCACCGGGCAGACAGTCGGTAAAGCCCCGCATGGCGTCTACGGTGCGCTCCATGGCACCCCGGCCCGCAGCGGCGGTGGCGATGAAGTAGACCTCCTTATCCCGAATCTCCGTGTACCGGGGCAGAGTGCGGTCGATGAGGGTCTTGAGCTGACCGTCCATGGAGTAGAAATATACCGGCGTGGCCAGCACCAGCACATCAGCCTGCACCATCTTGTCGAGGATCTCGGCCATATCGTCCTTTTGGACGCAGATGCCGGTATTCCGACAGCCGTAGCAGGCCAGGCAGGGGGCAATCTTTTTCTCCTGCACCCGGATCTTTTCCACCTTGTGACCCGCCTCCTCTGCGCCCTTGGCAAACTGGTCGCACAGCAGGTCGGAGTTGCCGCCCTTTCGGGGGCTGGCGGACAAAATCAGAACATTCTTAACCATATTTCTCGCTTTCCTTTCTTAAAAACAAGTCGTAAGCAGAGGGAGCCGGAGCCTTCCGCCCCGGCCCCTTGCCGTTTTTTCCGGTTATTCAGACAGCCCCAGGCTGTCCACCCATTCATTCACATCCTCCTGGCTGACACCGGAGCGGAACCGCTGGCCCTCCAGCCAGTCGCCGGTACCTGCCAGCTCTGCCAGCAGTTCTCCGCTCTGACCCAGGCCGGAGCTGGAGGAGGTGCAGAAGGGAATCACGGTCTTACCGGTAAAGTCGTTGGCTTCCACAAAGCTGTCCGTGGGCCAGGCGGCGATGCCCCACCAAATGGGGTAGCCGATGAACACCGTGTCGTAGGAATCCCAGTTCTCCACCTCCGTGGTGGTCAGCTCCACATCCCGCAGGGATTCATCCGCATACTCCTGACTGACCCGGCTGTTCTCATCAGTCCAGTTCAAATCGTCGCTGGTGTAAGGCTCGGCAGGCGTGATTGCAAAGAGATCTCCTCCAGTGGCCTCCGCAATGTATCCGGCAACGGCTTCCGTATTACCGGAGGCGGAGTAATAGACCACCAGAACATTGCTGTCGCCGGTCGGCTCAGCAGCATCCGGAGTCGAGGTGGTTGGCGTCGAAGTGCTATTGCTGGGCTCTTGCGTGGTAGAGGAGGGCGGAGTCTCCTTGCTCTGGCTGGTGGATTGACTGTCATCAGTGCCATTACTTTGCCCACAGGCTGCCAGGGACAGGGCCATCACCGCTGCCAGGGACAAACTGAAAATCTTTTTCCAGGTGAATTTCATAGCGAAGCATTCCTTTCCAAATTAAAGTTACTGATCTACATTTTCCTGAATCCAGTTCTCGATGTGGTCTGCAATCACATCGTTGTTCAGCTCCTGGAACATAAAGTGGGAGTTGCCGGTGATCCCCTCGTCGGGCAAGTGGACCACCGTGCTGCTGCCGTCGGCGGCGTTGTAGGCCTCGGTGAAGGTGTCGGCAGTAGCCGCCATCATAGACCACATGGCCGCAGCAGGTACATCGGTGAACTCCTCGCCGATGTAGTCGCCGTAGTAGAAAGTAACGGGGATTTTCTGCTCCAGCAGAGCGTTGTAAGCCTCACTGTCCACCGTAGGTGCTGCGCCGGGCTCGATGGCCACGATGGCGGCCACGTGGTCGGTGTATCGGGGGACCTCCCAGCCGGGCAGGCCGCCCTGAGAGTGAGTCACCAGTATGGAATCCTGGCCGGTGCGCTCGTAGATTTCATCGATGGCCGCCGCCACCGCCTGAGCTACTACCTCGTTGTCGATATTCTGATCGCCGCCTGCGTTATCCATGCCGGTGTCCGGCGTCATCTGGCGGAAGAACTGATCCAGAACATCCTCCCCTTGGGGAAACTGGGAGCCTTCATTGTAGGTAAACGCGTCATTGAGGTATGTGCCGATGCGGAACTGGGTGTACCAGGTCTGGTCAGAGGGCTCGGTGGAGATGGTGCCCGCCACGGAAGTCTGTCCGGCCTCACCCCGCCGGGGCTGGTCAATGAGCCAGACACTGTGCCCCATTTTCAGAAACATATCGGACCAGCCCTCCCGGCCATCGGGGGTGGTCATCCAGCCCATGCGGGACTGACCATAGCCGTGGAGAAACACCATGGGCAGCCCGGTGGCATCCTCCGGGATCTGGTAGAGCACATTGGCATGGTCCACATGGGAGGTAGAGCCTTCCCGGGAGGTGTAATAATTGGACACATCAAAGGTGCCGTCCGAAGAAATCACCGTGCCGCCGGCGGAAAACATCCCCTGCTCCGCGATCGTCAGCGCGTCAGAATTGGCAGGCTCCTGCGTGCTCTGATCCTCCCCGGTGCCAGAACTGTTGGCGGACGCGCCGAGATTCTGAGTTCCGGCGCATCCGGCCAGCAGAGAGAGGGTCAGGACTCCGGACAGGGCCAGAGTCAGCCATTTATGGTTGAGTTTCATTGGGATTCATCCTTTCTTATTTCGTTTCTCTGGAGACCACTTCTGTTCCGCCGAATACGGCGGACATGGGAATGGAGCTCAATGCCTGGTCTATGGCAGCTACCTCTTCATTGGTCAGAACAATATCTGCCGCTCCGGCGTTCTCCTGCATCCGTTCAGTCTTTCGGCTGCCGGGAATCGGAACGATCCAGGGCTTTTTACACAGCATCCAGGCCAGAGAGATCTGTGCGGGAGTGGCATTCCTTTGCACGGCTAACCCCTGCAGCAGATACAAAAGCTCCTGATTTTTCTTTGCGGCCTCCTGCGTGAACTGCGGCATGGCGCTACGGTAATCCAGCTTGGGATCGAACTGTTCCCCTTTCCCATAGGCTCCGGTAAGCAGGCCGTTGGCCATGGGGGAGAAAGCCACAAAGCCCACATTCAGCTCCTCCAGCACCGGGAACAGGGATTCATGCCACCGGGCCATCATGGAATAGCGGTTCTGCACCGCCGTCACCGGGCAAACCCTGTGGGCTCGGCGCAGGTAGTCCTCACTGACCTCTGAGATACCCCAGTGGGTGATTTTGCCCTCTCGAATCAGGTCGGCCATCACCTGAGCCACTGCCTCCGGCTCCACCTTGGGGTCCACACGGTGCTGGAAATACAGGTCGATGTGGTCGGTCTGGAGCCGCCGGAGGGAGCCCTCCACCGAGGCACGGATAGTTTCAGGCCTGGCATCTGGGATCAGGGGCTTGTTCACCGCCTTGCTGGTCTTATCAAAACGGATTCCGAACTTGGTGACGATCTGCACCTGGCTGCGGACATCCTTCAGCGCTTCGCCCACCAGTTTCTCGTTGTGGTGGGGGTCCTCCGCCGTGCCGTAGGTCTCGGCCGTATCGAACATGGTGTAACCCATGTCAAAAGCAGTGCGGATCGCCTGGATGGCTTCATCATCCTCCGTGGGTGGGCCATAGGCGTGGCTGAAACCCATACACCCCAACCCGATGGCGGATACGTTCAGGTCAGCGCCCAGTGTGCGCGAATTCATGGTCAAATGCCTCCTTGCGGGTATCGTTCTTACAGGAATCATGATAATGCAGGTTGGCGTCCCGCGGAAGTTCCGATTCGTTACGCAGTATATACCAAAAGGTTTTGAGCAGAGGCGGACTCCTTCAGATGGCACCACAGAGCATCGTCCAATTCCGAATACTCCGTGGGTAGCTCCAGTTCCCGCAGAAATTCCACAAAAGCGCGGACACCAGCCTGGGCCGTTTCCTGATCGAAGCATCCCATGTCATCAGTCTCCCACACACGGCGGGCCAACTGAGCCAGAACGGCGGGATGCTGTTCCGCCTCATGGCGGCAATCGGCCAGCAGCAAAACGGACAGCGCCCCTGCGTATTCTTCCCAGGTCGATGCTGCGAGGATGGCCGCCTCCCGCACCGGCAAGGCCGGAAAGGAGAACCGTCGTCCCAGCTGGAAGAACCGGCTCCCCCACAGGGCACATCGCCACATCAGGTTACTCCGGGTATCCTCTTTGCAGGAAGCATTCCGGCAAGCGCGCAGATCCTGAATCATGCCTCGCATCAAAGTCTCCAGCAGTTCCCGGGAAACGTCCATTCCATCCGCCAGCGTCAGGTATGCCTCCAACGCTCCAGCCAGAGCGGAGAACCCTTGAGCAGTGAACGACCGGCGGGATAATTCACGAGTGCAGGACGGGTCCAGCAGGGCAAATTGGGGATCACAAGGAGGGTAGTCCCTCCAGACACATTGGCTCTCATGGATCAACCCCGCCGCGCCGTTGACGGCTCCAACCTCCAGATGGGAGGCCACAAAGCCTATGGGCAGGGGCGGCACATCCACCACGCCCTGCAATTCTCCGAAGTTCTCCCACAGATCGCCTCGGCACACTGCTGCCAGAGAAGTGGACTTGCATCCGTCCATCACGGCGGAGCCGCCCACACCTAAAATCAAATCCACCTGGCGTTCCCGGCACAGCCTGGCCGCCCGCTGCACCTGCTTATACCGGGGGCAAAATGGACCCATTGCGTATTCCGTCGTCTGTTTCCCGCTCCGGCGCAGAATATCCCGCACCTCGTCCACCGCATGGGAACGGTGATCCGATTCCTCCGTAACAAGCAGTACGCTGGGGCCATATCCAGCCAGAAAGCTGGCCAGGTATTCCTTCACACAGCCCCCACCAAAGAGAAACTTGGTTCCGTTTTCAAAGATAAAATTATTCATGGCACACCTCTGCGTTCGCCCCGCGAGGGCGATTCCTTTTGTGCCTTTATTATAAAAAAATCGAGACCTCCGCAGAAGTCTCGAAAAGTTATGCAGTATATACCTTTGTGTTACAGCTCGTACACCGTTTTGACCGCCTTGAGAAATCGCTTCACCGTAGCGGAGGGCTTGGGGGAATGGAACAGGCCGAAAGGAACGGTATAGTCCCAATCCACTGGGATGGTTTTGAGCAGCGGGTGGATATTCTTCCAGTTGTCGATGGTCATGAGAATATCATTGGAGTTTTCGCACTGATTGAAGATGTCGATGCTGAGAAAGTCAAAATCCACAATGTGGACTTGAGGGTGATCCCGCCACAGCTCGTCCCGCATCTGATCCAGATAGTGGTTCCAGCCCCGGCGGATCATCAGGAAGTTCTCCCCATGGAGGTCATCCGCCGTCAGGCACTCTTTGGCGGCCAGCGGGTGGTAGATGGAGACTGCGCAGCGGACTGGCTCGCGGCTTAGTTCCAGAGCGGCACACTGGCGGGTATCCAGCAGATTTTGGTCATAGGGACCGGCCACGATGTCAATGTTCTGTCCCAGATTGCGTAAGATTTCTCTGGCGTTCTCCGGGGTGTTCTCATAGGGCACCAGCTGGAACTTGATGTCCGGGCAATGCTGGTGGAGGCTGGGCCACAGATCCAGCAAGAACTGTCCCGGCGTCATGGGGGAGGTACCGATACGGATGACCTTGTCCCCCTCCTCAGCGGCGTTCTTGGCCCGCACCACCGAGTCCTTGCAGTATTGGATGATATACTGGGCATCCCGGTAGATCGATTTGCCCGCCTCGGTGAGCTTCAGGCCCCGTGGACTGCGGACAAAAAGCTGGAGATCCAGCCCTGCCTCCAAGGAGGTGATCTGCTTGATGACTGCCGGCGGCGTAATGAACAGTTCCTCCGCCGCTTTATTGAAGCTCCCCGCATCCGCTACCCGGAGGAAGGTCTCCATCTGAGGATTATACATCATATACGCCACCGCCTTTCCGCCCATGCCTCGGGCCCTGTTTCAAAATTATTTTACTGTCTTTTGCCTAAAATGGCAAGAAAAATACGCGGGCAGGCATATCGTCTGTCCGCGCATTGCACTTCACTTTCCAAATACCTCTGCCGCCCGGCACATATTCTCTATGACCGGCACCCCGAAGGGGCACCGCTTCTCACAGGCTCCGCAGGATAAGCATTCCCCGCCGTGGTGGGGAAGTACGGCATAGTGTTCCCGCACGGTCTCCGGTGTCTCTCCCTGCGCCTGAACCAGATTCAGGAACTTGGTGACGCTGGCCACATCGATGCCTACCGGGCAGGGAGCACAGTGGCCGCAGTACATACAATGGCCCACCCAGCTGATCTTGGGTAGAGCGGCAAAAGCGGCGGCATAGTCCCGTTCCTCCGCCGGGGCGCTTTCATAGCCGATGCTGGTATTCAGCTCCTCCAGTGTCCGGGCGCCGGACATGACGGAGGCCACACCAGGCCGCGACAGAGCATAGTGGAGACACTGATAGAGGTTCAGAGCCTTTCCTGCCGGGGACAGCTCCGCGCTGAGCAGATCGCCGCCGCCGAAGGCTTTCATCACCGTGATACCCACCCCCAGCCGCTGGCAGGTTTCATACAGCTCCTGCCGCTGAGGGTCCATGTTCACCAAAGGCTGGGCGTAGTTCTTCTCATTCCAGAGCTGCTCTACATCCTCTCCGGCGGGCTGGAGGTCATAGCAGGGATTGACACTGAACATGAGTACCTCAATGGCTCCGCTGTGTACCGCTTCCAGAGCTACCTCCGGGTTGTGACTACTCAAACCGATGCAGCGGATAACGCCTTGTGCTTTCAGTTCCCGGGCGTAGTCCAGCACACCCTTATCCCGCACGGCTTCCCAGTCTGCCATAGAGTCTACATAGTGGATCATGCCAATCTCCACATGGTCTGTCTCCAGCCGATGGAGCTGGTCGTCAAATCCTTCCCGCACCTCTGCCAAATCCCGGGTACGCTTGTACTGGCCATCCTTCCAAATGGTGCACAGGTGAGCCTGAAGGATGAATTTTTCCCGCCGCCCCCGCAGGGCATGGCCCAGATTGGAGCGAAACTCCGGATTAGGCGTATAGAGGTCGATACAGTTGACCCCGCCTGCCTCCATGGCATCCACCATCTTTTCCACTTCCGAATAGGGCTTGCCCACAAAGCCCTCACAGCCCATGCCAATCTCGCTGACCAGCAGGCCCGTCCGGCCAAGTTTCCGATATTCCATTACACACGCCTCCTGCCGCAAAGTGTACCTCAAATGTATCGCATGATTTGTATTTTGGCAACCTGATCCATACACAGCCCAATGTTCTTTTTACCTCTGAGTCAGGTAATTGCACAGCATTACAGCCACCTCTGCCCGGGAAGCGCTGTTTCGGGGCAGGAAGCGGTTACCGTTGGCGCCATTCACGACGCCGTTGGCTCTTGCCCAGTCCACCGCCGCTGCGGCATAGGATGCGATCTCGCTTTCATCCACGAAGTCCTGCCCGGCATCGGCACTGGGGCTTCCGGCATACCGCCAAAGGATGGTTGCAATCTGCTCCCGGCTGACCGGGTCATTGGTTCCGAACAGGCCGTTGCCGTAGCCGCTGATGACTCCCTCCTGAGAAGCCCAGAGAACCGCGTCGGCGTACCAGGCGCCCTCCTGGGTATCTGTAAAGGCATCACTGCCGGAGACCGCGGGACTTCCGGCCTCACGATAGAGCGTGGTGGCCAGCATGGACCGGGTCATGGTGTCATTGGGGGCAAATGTAGTGGCGCTGGTGCCGCTCATAAGCCCGTTGTCCCGAACATATTCCACTGCCTCAGCATACCAAGCGTCCGCTGCCACATCGGAAAAGCCGGTACCAGTTTGACTGCTTCCTGTGGATTTCTGAGCCGAAAGAATCCAGTTCAGAATGTTTTCATCATCAAAAAGCACATTTCCTCCACTGTGATAATTGTAAATGCCCAGACCATTAAAATAGTCATCCCCTGGGATTTCCAGTCGTAAAAGCCGCTCTATGATCTCCGGTTCCACGCCTGCTTCTCTGTAAGCGTCAGTTAAATTGCGGTAAGCATCCCGGGCTTTTTGAGAACCGTAATATTCATCATGTTCCGCCATAAAAATGTAAACTGCCACCTGCTGCTCCGCCAGAGGTGCGTAGGTCCCGTCCCACTGGGAGGCTCCATGCAGATAGGCGGCATACAGGTCGGGGCGCATGGAAACTGCCTGAGACATGGTTTCACCGCCCGCCGAATACCCTGCGGCATAGATCCGGTCTTTATCCACGGCAAAGTTTTGAACAAAGTACTCTGTCAGCTCAATGGCCTGCCGTGCGGACTTCTCACCCCAGTCGGTAAGCTGGGCTGAAACTACGATCATATCTTCATCCAGTTCCGTCCAGGCCAGGAATCCGTTCCAGTTCAAATTGCTGCCGGAGGATTGCTCGCCAAACCACATCATATCATACCCAGGCATGGCTACCACCAAGGGATAGGCACCGTCAGCACGATAGTTCTCCGGGAGGTAGTAGCTGTAATGAATGTCTCCGTCCGCACCGCTCAAAACCTGCTCTGTCAAAAAACCGCCATGATGTTCCGGCTCATTGACAGATTGGGGTACAGATACCTCGCCCGCAGCAAAACAAGTGAGAATCAAACATTGTACCGCAATCAAACCACATATCATTTTTTCGCAAAGCGGATGGCGCCGGACCGGGGTGCAGCACTTCTTTTTCTTGTGCATCGTTATGTTCACACCTTCGTTCTATCAAAAACAGTGGATTCAGTTATTCTGGAATATATCGCTCAAAAAGAGGTCATAGGAATCAATCCAGCCCCCCTGATCCCCAAACCCGTGCGGCATTCCGTCCAGCTGCAGGCGCTCCACCGTTATTCCCGCAGCCTCAGCTGCATCTGCGTTGGCAAGGAACTGCTCATAAAAAGGGTCTCTTGTTCCATAGCAGTAAAAGGTCGGAGGCAGATCTGCTTCCCGCAGAGACTCCACATCGGTTGTCCCAACGCTCAGCCGGCCATAAAAAGCGTAGATCATACCATCTGCCGCTGCATCGGCAGACACTGCGTCCAACTCGTCAGGTATGTAGTCTGGGGCGAGCACGGCAGGGCTGATGGTACCATCAAAATTACGGAGCATTTCACCTGCCAGGATACCGCCTGCGGAAAACCCCATAACCGCGATGTCTTTTTCATCAATGCCGTATTCTTCCGCGTTGGCACGCACGAAGCGTACCGCACGGGCCAGATCAAGCGCTCCTTCCTCCTGTGTATAGGGCCGGAGACGATAATCCACCACAAAGCTCTGATACCCCAACTGGCTCAGGGCTTCCGCAACCGGCGTTCCTTCAAACTGGTCGCTCCGGTACTGGAATGCTCCTCCCGCGCAGATCAACACCGCGCCTTTGATTTCGGTCCCATCCGGCACGGGAAAGGAGGTCACATAAGGGCGAAAATCAGGATCATCAGAGTAATTTCCGTTGTTCACGGTATATTCCGTAACGGCAGGTACATTTCCTTCTTCCCACAGATAAAATACCTGTTGGCTATGGGGGTCCACCGTAGCTGTCAGGACGGTATTTCCGTCTCCTGTGCCGGGTAGGCCAGAATCAGAAACGAGGTCAAGACCCAACACCCAGTCGGATACTGTCCCTATGCTGCCGGCAACATCGCCGCGAGAGAGCACCAGGGCGTTATCCCGAATCAGCGCTCCCGGCTGGAGTTGAGAAATAGTATCTATGGTGCCGACCGCACCGCTGCCTCCATGTGTGATAAAAGGAATGATGACCTTTGCTCCAAAATCATATTCTTCCAAAAATGAATAGACAGGCATTGGCATATCCCCCCACCAAATGGGGTAGCCCAATAAAATGACTTCATACTGCTCGAAATGATCCACATGGGAAGTAAGCTCCGGGCGTACTTGGTTGTCCCGTTCCTCCGAGGCCTGATCCACAAGTGGCTCGTGATCCAATGGATACGGCTCCGCCGCTTCTATTCGGAACAGATCGCCGCCGATGGTTTGCTGAATCACCTGCGCCACATACTCTGTACTCCCCAGCACTTCATCATTGTCCACAACGATGCTTGCTCCGGAGACTGCGTCTACACCATCGGTGCTTACATTTTCAGGGACAGAAAAGTATGCAATCAAAATGTTGCTGCCATCCGCTTCCTGCTGATTAGAAACTACACCTTGCGAAGGCTGAGAGGTCGATACGGATGGTTCCGCCTCGCCGCAGGCTGACAACCCCAGTGTCATTGCCAGGGTCAAAAGAAGTGGTAAAAGTCTCATAGATCCTCCTTCTAAACGCTTTCTCAATCCATTTGCCGACTCCAGAATGCAATAGCGTCATCAATCCACCCCTCCGCAGAAGTGCCGTTTCCCAATCCGAAGCCGTGGCCCAGTCCCTCATACACATGGAATTCCGTGTCGATACCAAGGGCTGACAGCGCATCCAGCCGCGCTTTCATGACGCGCCAGCTGGCGATCCCATCCTGATCTCCCACACAGGCATAGGTGGGCGGGTCGCTGGGGGAATACTCGCCCAGCCCTGTGTACTGCATGATGACCGCTCCAGGCTGGGGCAGGTCATCGCCGCCAAACGCCGCAGGGCCATAGGTGCCAAGCCAGGCCGCCATCCGTGCACCCGCCGAGCCGCCCCAGAGTGAGTAGCAGCTGGTGTCCACCTCCAGCTCCTCGGCATGATCAAAAATAAAGGTGATGGCCCGGGCCAGATCCTCACATGCTGTCTGTGCACCCGGGCGGTAGATCAGGGCAAAGGCGTTGTAGCCTTGCTTGGATAGCTCCAGGGCGTGGGGGAAGCTGTCGTGCATGGCGCCCACATAGGCAAAGGCGCCGCCTGCATTACACACAGCAAAACGCGCTCCTGGGTCTCCCTTGAAAAAGAACAGCCCGGTATCTTCCTTGTCGGGATCGGCTGCCTTTTCCTCCTCGGTGTAAATATCGTAGAAAATCGTCTCGCCAGCCAGAGCCCGCTCCTTCAGAGTGTTGACGATCTCAACGGTCTCGTCAGGGTCAATGTGGCTGTAATAGGTCAACCGCAGGTCCCCCAGGGTTTCGCCGCTCCAGTAGCCTGTATCCACAGGAAAAAGCAGGCGGCCATAGTCGTCAAACACCGGGTCATCCATGACTGTCTGGATGGGGGTATCTACGGTAAACTCCGTTTCCATGGCCGCTCCTCCTTGTTCCTCCTGGCCGGACGGCACGGTATGGCCTTCTCCGCAGCCGGAAAGCGCCAGCGCCAATACAAGTGCACCAGCAGTCAGTACTTTGCTGATCATCATTTTTCCTTCTTTCTGCCTGAAAAGCGGCGCAGGCCCATCCCGCCGTAGTGAGCCGCATATGCGAATAAGCCCATCACAGCAAGGTGATCCACCACAAACCGCGTCGCTGTCTGATACGGGGCAAAAAATATAAAATGGGTCCGCAAAAGCAGGTAATCAGAAAACCTGTAATGTGCAAACGCATAGAGGCCATAGCCCACAAGCACCGCAGCCAGCAACCGAAGGAGCAGCACCCGGTTTCTGGACGCGTCCTGTATATGCAGGCGTCGGCGGACTGTATTCATAATGCCGCTCCAATGCAAGCCCAGGTGCAGACTCATAAGCAGAAACCCCCAATAGGAAAGGGGCAGATGGAGCGTCCGGGCAATGGTTTCGCCACGCTGCAAGGGCAGAAAATCCAAAATGTGCTGGGACAGAATCAGGCCACTGAGGAGCATCCCCAGCACTACCGCAAAAAGCAAAAGATTCAGTGCGGTCTGGACTGCTCGATACGGAGATGGCCTGCCTCGTCCAATGCTTTTATACCAGGCTCGATTCCAGATATGGTGGAGAAGGAACAATACCAGCATGGTGATTCCCATCCACTCATGCAGGACTTCCCCCACCAGAGAGTAGGCCATCAGCAGTAGTAGAAGGACTGTCATCGCCAGATCCGTAATCCATTTCTTCGCCACAGGGTCACCTCCTTTGGATTATATTGTTACATTACTGTTTAAACAGCCAGCCCATGATCTCGGGGTCTTGTGCAAACAGATTTCCACCTCCGTGCTGATTCGGTGCACCTCCATCGCGGAAATAATCCGCATCTTTGATGTCCAGAACCAGAAGTTGATCGATCTCCGCCTGGGACAGACCTGCCTGTTCGTACAGCTCACGCAAGGAATCGTATGCCTCCTGGCTCGGCCCGGAACCGTAATACTCGTCGCTCTCCCCGATGACAAAATACACCGGAACCCTGGCCTCCACCACCGGCTCGTAGGCCCCGTCCCACTGAGAAGAACACTGGAGATAGGCAGTAAATAAATCGGGCCTCATCCCCATGACCTGCGACATAGTCTCTCCACCGCCGGAGTAGCCCTCTGCATACACCCGTTCCTGGTCGATGTTGTAACGCCCCAGCAGATACTCCGTCAGGGCGATTGTCTGCTCAGCTGAAGTCTCCCCCCAGTCGCTGAGCTGCGGGGCAACCACAATCATGTGGTCGTTATAATTCAGTGCCTCGAAAGCAAAGTTCTCGCTATATAGGTTTTGCCCCATGCCCTGGAAGTACAGGCCCTCGTAGCCTGGCAGGGTAAGGAAAAGCGCATAGGGTTCGCTGCCATCATAGCCGTCCGGGACATAGATGTGATAATGAATGGCCCCCTCCGGAGCGTGTAGTACATTGTCCATCTGGAAACCCCGGTAGGTCTCTGTCCCCTCCGTTACCTCCAACTCTGGTTCCGGGGATGGCACAGGTGCAGGCTCCGGTGTTTCCTGCACCTGTGTCGGAGGTTCGGGCATTTCCGGGGTGGGTTGTGTTGTACCCTCCGTCCCGCAGGAAGCAAGGCTCAGTTCCATAGTCAGAATCAGAAAAAGTGTGAGAATCTGTTGACCGGAAAACATAGCGGCACCTTCTTTCAGAGCTATTGTAGTCCCGGTACGCCATCAGCGGAAGTTCCGATTAGTTGGTCGGTGTTAACCAACAGGTTAATACCACCGCGATTGACAAAATTGTATTCAATATCGTCGACTTCAAAACGATGCTGAACAGTTTACCCTCCAGCATTCTCAGTCGCTGCCTCTCCGTGTGCGGCTGCTCCAGCAGCCGCATATGGCTGCGAAACCACTTCCACGACGAATCATTCATCTTACCCGCAGAAGGCTTACCACTGGACAGTCACCTCGGTTGATGCAACGGGAAAAACGAACCAGTCACCAGAGGCAAGAGAGCAGCAACACTTTCAACAGCAGCGAACTCCAATTTTCAAAAAATCAGGCATCCTTTTCCGCTTCTTCCGACGGAAAGGGATGCCTGTCCATTTCAAAGTGATTCAGTTCGTATGCCAGTTCCCACGCCAGTTTAAACCCACAGAGAAAACTGTCCAGGGAGCGTTCCTCAGTGATGAGATTCTGGGCATCCATGATCTGTAGCACCAGTTTTCTCTCCGGCTTTTCCAGTCGCCCAATGAGTCGCCGGTGGCAATCTTCAATTTCCTGCTCACACTCGGCCATGGACAGAGGCGTGTAAAATCTGTTGTAGAGTTGATTCAGAGTGTCGTTCATGTGTCCTACCTCCTTGCAGCAAGACAACATACCACAGGTCAGTTTGAAAAGCCACCGAAATATTTTTCTCCAGCAAATGCGTTATAATCAATTTTTGCAGACCATACACCGCAGTCCGAGGGCAGAAAACTTACCACTTTGCGAGAGCGTACGGTTCGCATCCGTAAGGTCGTCGGTTCGATCCCGATTGGGTCCACCAAAGACAGGCTTGTTCGCGCAAGCCTGTCTTTTTTATGCCGTGATATATACCAAAGGCTGCTCACTTGTTCCCTGATCCTGGCACTCTGTTGCCATTGTGCGGAACTCCTCAAAGGAAACATTAAATTCAATCTCCAGTGTGTAATCTCGATAGACATAAACAGATTTGATAAACTGGGAAATAATCATCTTCTTGGCAGCAAAATTACAGTTGTCATAGAGGTCAGCCCAGGTCTTTATCTTCTCATACTCTTTCCGCTCTACATCAGCGTTCGCAAGATGAATGTCCAGTTCTTCCCTCGCTGCCTTTACCGCGGCCTCAAGCTCTGTTATCTCGGCCTTCGCTTTGCTGACAAGTTCGTTCAGAAACTCCATATCAAACTTGCTCTGCCCGCGAATGACCTTGATTCCTTCATTTTGGTAATCAACCAGTTCTCTTTGCTTTTCTGCTAACTGCACCGTTGCCAGACGGTGTCTTGCTTTTGCCAATTCGATGGCTTTCCGGTTCTGTTTCGCAACAATATCTTCCCCGGACGCGGCACTGATTTTAGAAAGTTGATAGCGCACGATCCGGTCTATAATCCCATCCAATTTCTTTACTCCATAGCCTGACTGTCCATCACATTCTCCCGGATGACGGACATTATAGTGACACTGATACCTGGCGCGAACATCATGGTAAATACTTCCGTCCTTTCGCACCCGGTTCCTGCCTCCAGTGGTTAAGGTCAGCCGATTTTTACAATGGCCGCAAAAAATATTCCCTACCAGGAGAGATTGTCCTTTTAGGTTCAATGGAGTTTCTGCATGGTGTGTCGTTCTGTCAGACATGATTTTCTGTGCCCGGTCAAAAGTTTCCTGGTCGATGATCTGTAATTCTGGAATAAAAGCCGATTGTGCATCCCCATTCCGTATTACTCCCGTATAGATAGGATTCTTGATGATACGGTTGATGGAGGTATTCGGAAAGTTCTTTCCGTTAGGCTTGCGGATTTTCTTTTCTTCCAGATACCTGGAAAGACGCTGGGCACCATATCCCTCGTTCACATACTTGTGAAAAATCAGTTGAATGATTTTCGCGGCGTCTTCGTCTACCGCCAAATCAAAGACTTTCTGATCTATGTACATGGCATTACGATATCAAACCATACTTGACTTTTATCCGATCCAGCTTTTCCAGCATCGGCTCGGCACCGAACCATAGAAACAGCCAGGTGGCCATGGCGTGGATGCAGTCAAAGGGCATTCCTACGACATAACTGCTCAGCAGAATGCCGCCTGTCAGTTCCCGGTTTGCCGTCAGAGCCGAAGCCGGATTCATGATACCACCGTAAATCAGAATCGCGCAGAGAGCACCAAAGACACACAATGCACCCCGGGTTCTCATCAAAAGTCCTTTGCGGAACAGGATACCGGCGAGAAAGCCGATGATACCCATGGAAAACATCTGCCATGGTGCCAGGGGGCCTTGCCCGAACATGACGTTGGAAGCCAGCATCGTCATGGCTCCCACCAAAAAGCCGGTTTCCCCTCCAAAGGCCACGCCTGCGATGATGGTCACCGCCATCACCGGCTTGAACTGGGGCAGCATGAAAAAGAATGCCCGGCCCGCCACGCCAATGGCGCACAGCACCGCGATGATGACCAGCTCCCGTGCCTGTGGCTTCCGGCCTTCAAAGACCAGGAAAAAGGGAAGCATGGTCTCCAGCAGGATCAGGAGGGAGATAAAATAATACTTCTTCCCGCCCAGATAGGTGATCCCCACAAAGAGCGTCACCGGAATGAGCAGCAAGATCAGAACCGTTGCCACCAGTGTGCGTTTGGCCAGCTTCCGCTGTTCCTTTGGTGGCTGCCTCAGATAGTCTGGCCGGTGGCTGCGGCGTGTAATACACACGGCAAACACGATCAAGGAAATGCAAAAAACCAGGTATAATAGCAGTTGCTCTCCCGCCAGGGAAGTCAATCCATCGGTAGTGACCAGCGCGGTTAAATCTGTTACGCCCATAAAAGAACAAAACAGAATCAGCGCAATCCCGGCCGACAATGCGGCCAGCAGCTTGCGCCACCAGGGTAGTTTTTTTGGTTTTTCCGCCGGACTTCCTTCTTCCGGCTCCGGCAGGGGCGGGATATCATCCGGCAGCTTCGGTACGGGCGGCAGATGACCACCGCACAGGGTAATTACATCCTCCGGCGTCACAGCTTCAGGCTCCAGCTCCCGCGCCATACGGTTGGCAGAGGTAGTATAAAAGCTGTTGCCGGAAAAGAAAGCCCGGGGCGTACCCTCTGCCACGGTACTGCCGTCAAAAAACAGAGCGCAGCGATGGGCATAGAGGGCACAGAATCCGATATCATGACTGACCATCAGGATCGTAACGCCCCGCCGCAAAAGCACCTGCAGAATCTCCGCAAGCACCTGTTTGAACTCCGCATCCAGCCCCTTTGTGGGTTCATCCATCAGCAAAATGTCAGGGTTCAGCAGTAAGACCTTGGCCAAAGCCGCCCGCTGCTGCTCGCCGCCGGACAGGTCGTAGGGGTGACGATCCAACAGCCCTTCCAGCCGGCACAGGGCTACCACATGGGCAATCCGCTCCGCCTGTTCGGCTTTTCTGCCGCCCAGAATCTCTTCCAAATCCTCCCGAACCGTTTTCTTTACAAAGAGGGCCTGGGAATTTTGGGGCAAAACACCGATTGTGCCCCGGCAGCTTACCGTGCCCCGATAGGGCTTCAAAAGCCCGGCCAGCAGCTTTAGAGACGTGGATTTACCTGCGCCGTTTCCGCCCAGAAGGGCGTAGAACTCCCCTTTTTTCAGGGTAAGGCTCAATCCTCGCACCACATCCGGGCTGTCTTTCTCATACTTGAACCACAGCTCCGATGCCTCCAGTACAGGATCTTCCGGATATACCCGTGACGGTTCCGGCGGTATTGGATGCAGCGGATGCTTTGCTCCATAGTCTGTCAGCCACTCCCGGCCTTCCCGAACAGTAACGGGGCATAAACCGTTCTGCTCCACTGCCGCCCACACCCGCATAGCGGTAGGCATGGCCAGGAACATGGTATGCCCGCTCGTCCGCAGGGCTGCGCCCACCTCCGCAGGTGTGCCGCTGCACAGCAGCCGCCCTTCCTCCATGACGGCCACCCTGGTGGCCAGGGGAAACGCATCTTCCAGACGATGCTCGGTCAGAATGATGGTTGTACCCAGCTCCCGGTTGATCCGCCCAAGGGTGGCCAGAAAATCCGACGCTGCGATGGGATCCAGCTGGGAGGTGGGCTCGTCCAGAATCAGTACCGAGGGCTGCATGGCCATGACGGAGGCCAGATTGAGCAGCTGCTTCTGTCCGCCGGACAGCTCGCTCACATTTTTGTAGAACCAGTTTTCGATGCCGAAGAAGGCCGCCATCTCTGCCACCCGCTGGCGGATCACCGGCGTCTCATAGCCCAGGCTCTCCAGCCCAAAGGCCAGCTCATGCCAGACCTTATCGGTAACGATCTGGTTGTCGGGACTCTGCTGGACAAAACCGATTCGCTCCGTCTGCTGCCGCTGATCCATGGAATCCAGCGGCTGCCCTTCAAAGAGAATAGTGCCGCTTCGGCACCCGTGGGGCGCAAGAACTGTCTTGAGCTGCCGCAGCAACGTGGATTTTCCGCAGCCGGAAGGGCCGCAGAGTACCAGGAATTCTCCGCGCCGGACAGTCAGGTTCATATCATGAAGGATGTCTTTGGATTGTTCTGGATAGGAAAAGAAAAGATTTCTAATTACAAAGGTGTCTGTCATGGGGCGTTCTCTCTCTTTCGCAGCAGAGCCTGCTGGCTTGCGATAGCCCTTGTCCGCTCCGCTCTGGTACGGGAGGTCAATTCGTGGGTCAACCAGGCCGGTTCAATTCGCGCAAGAATGGGCAATATGGCAGAGTCTGTCCACGGGCGGTGCTGATCGATTTGCAGGACATGGGCATAATTGACGGAAAAGCGTTGACCAAATTCCTCCGGCCATTCTTCCGGCAATCGGCCCGTATGGCTTTGGACATAGGGGCCGCTGAGGGATTGATGAAAATGAATGCCGCGGATCATAGCGCTGAGACTGCCGTGTCGATCCAGCATAGCGCCGATGTAGGCTGCGCCCTCTGCCTGGTTGCGCAGGCCGGTACAACAGTTCATCAGATGGCCCGTGTCCAGCAGGATACCCTTGTTGTCATAGCGGATGCCGTCCAGCAGCCGTTCGGTCTGTCTGGGGTCGGTGAAGGTAAAGCCCGGCCACCACTGGTTCTCCACCAGAAAGGCAAACGGCCACGCCTTCCCTTGCAGGAGTTCGTTGATCAGCTCCAGGGCAGCGGTGATGACCTGATCGTTGCTGTGAGAAAACCGATAGGCGAAGCACTCCTCCATGGAGACATCTGACACATGAAACACCACATATCCGGCGCCCAGCCGCTTTGCCCGCTCCAGGTCTTCTCTGTACTGCCGCAGCAGTGTCTCCCGTCCCAGTCCTCCGTAAACAGAGGCAGCTTGTTCCAGAGAGCCATATTTCTCCTTCAGCGCCGTCCAGTTTCCGTTCCAGAGATCCACCCAGTCGTGGAAAAAGATGAGGTGATATCCTTGCACCAGCCCGGCCGGAAGATCTTCCGGAATGGGTTCGCCACCCCATATGGCCTCAATCCCATCACAACCCAGGGTATGTACTTCCTGCTGAAGATCTGCCCAGTCCTGATACTCCCGCAGTGTGTCGGAATAGAGCGGCAGGCTCATACTCTGAATCATTTTGCAGCCTCCTTTCCGTGCAGTGTGCGCCACGTGCGGTCTGCATGGATGTTGATAGCCATCGGCGTCAGGCACAATCCCGTCCAGCAAAGCAAAAGACAGGCTGTCAGTGGCGTCAGCAGCGCGCCTTTTACGGTTGGATAATACCGCCAGGAAAGGCATCCGGTAAACGCACCGCAGCCCAGGACAAGCCCGCAGAAGCAAAGCCACAGCAGAATTGTCCGATCTCTCACATCAAAGCGGTAGATGGAAAATGCCGTTCTGCCCGGCAATCCGTAGCCCCGGCTTTTCATGCTGTCCGCCGTCTCAATGGCGTTTTCCAGTGTCCAGGTGACCATGATGGAGAAAATCGTCACCGCGTTTCGGGTTCGCCGCAGGAGACCGCCGTCAGAGATGTCTCGTCCCACACAGCGCTGGGCTTCACTGACCACATGAAGCTGCGCCTTGAACTTGGGTACAAAGCGCAGTGTCATGGACAGCACCAGAGAAAGGGCCGGAATCACTCTGCCAAACAGATATACGAATTTGTCGGAGGTCATGACGGCGGTATAGCAGGAAAACCAGGAGATCACGGCGGCCAGCATGGCGGCGGCGGAAACGCCGTAAAGAATGCTCTCCAGCGTCAGGGGGTTACCCGTGGGCAGATAGGTTAGGATCGTAATGCCCTGGTGATTGAAGGCGGGATTGATTATCAGTGTCAGGAGCATCATGGGCAGGAGAAACGCCAGGGAAAACCGCACCGCCTTCCGGCCGTTGAGATATACCGCATAGACCACGCCGCCGGCCAGGGAAAGCCCTAAAATGACAGGGTGCAGGCAGAACATGGTCACCAGCAGAACAAGCGCAAAATACAGGAAATTGATGACTGGGTGGCAGCTGGAAAAGGTATCTCTATTTCGCAAGGAATTCTCCTTTCCGTTACGTTACCGGTCTGCCGACATCAGCTCCATAATCGCAGGTATACACCCACTCCACCACATCGCCGTCCTGCAGCTGATAGCGGCTGCATCCGTAGTTGGGGAACCAGTCGTTGACACTGTACATCCAGCCGGACAGCTCGCCCACATCGAATTCGTAGAGGTTGTGGATGCCTTCGATATAGGCGGAGTTATACATAGGCGTATCCTCAAACTCCATATGGATCTTCTGCTGCTTGCAGGTGCGCTGGAGTACGTTGAAGACGCTTTCCCCCTCATAGAAGGTAACGGTCATGGGCTCCAGGATCCATCCGTCCTCCGGAACCAGTTCTTTTTTCTCCGGATCACAGAGATCCAGATTATCCAGGATGGTCGCACAGGAGATGGAAATGGTGCAGCTGTACGCTGTTGTGCCGATGGTCACATCCTGAGGCTCTACCGGCAGCGGTTTGCCTTCCGGCACCGGATCGGTCAAATACTGATCCTTTCCCGTCTCCGGGTTAATGGCCATCTCCGGCTGTTCGGATGGCCGGGGCTGTTGAGAAGCGGTCGGCGCAGGAGTCTGCTCCGGCGTGGCATTTGGCGGCTCTTCCGTTGCATCGGGTGTATCGGGTTCCGGTGTATGTTCCACAGGCGTCTCTTCAGGTTCCGAAACTGCCGGGGGCCCCTTCGTCTGGGCCGGTTCCGGCGTATCGTGCAGATCACCTTCCAGCGCAGGCTGGGACGCCTCGTTTGCCGGGACAGTCCAACCCCGTGCGCCGGGAGCATTACCCCCATACCAGAACGCGCCGGCCAGCACTGCCGCGATCAGAACCGGTATGAGTACCTTCCATTTATGCTGTTTCCACCACATGACGGATTCTCCTTACAGCAGTTTGGCGCTGTCCAGCATACGATACAGCATTTCGGCGATCTCACAGCGCAGGATCGCACGGGCAGGCTCCACATTCAGGTCGCTCTGGTTGAGGATGTCCTCGCCATAACAGAACGCAACGCCCTCCTGAGCCCACTGGGCAATGGTCACATAGTCGGTAAACTGTGCCAGAACATTGAGGATCTCGTAGTTTTCCAGCTCCGTATCCATACCGCAGAGCTTGGCGGCACGGGCTACCATGACGGCGGCTTCCTGCCGGGTAATGGTGCCGTCGGGATTAAAGCGCCCATTGCCTGCTCCGGTAATGATGCCGTAGGAATAGGCAGTCCCCACATAACCGGAGTACCACGCGTTGGAGGACACATCGGTAAAGGCGTTGGTAGCCTTGGGCATCAGCCCCAGAGCCCGCACAACGATGGCGGCAAACTCCGCACGGGTCATGGTGGCATTAGGGTCAAAGCGGTTGCCGCCCTTGCCGTTGATGATGCCCCGGGAAGCCAGCGCCTCGATGGCCTTCTGGTTGGCGTGACCGGCCACATCGGCAAAGGAGACACTGCCGCTGACGGGTACCAGCTTGACGTCGGCGTGCTTGCCGGGCAGGCCAATGGTTTCCTTCGTTACGCCAGTCACATGAATGGTCACGTCATCCATGTGGTAGAGCGTGCTTTTTCCAGCAGCGGCGCGCTGGGCTGCCACCAAGCCGTAGAGGCCCTGCTCACTGGCCATCTGGCTGTCGCCGTTTCCGGCAGAGGTATGTAGGAAGCTGCCGTTGTCCTGCCGGTAGCTGAGCAGGTTCTCCAGCAAGGTATGGCCATTTTTTACAAAGCGGGCATCATTCAGATCAATGCCCAGGGCGCACAGGCCCACGATAACCTGTACCACGCTTTCGGAGCTGCTGGTATTATGGCTGGCATAGCCGCCGTTGCTCTCCTGGGCTGCGCTCAGGTAATCCAGCGCCCGGTCAATAGCCGCCTTGACCTCGGGCTGGGACTGATAGCCGGCCAGAGCCTGGAGGGCCATGCCGGTGATGTCGGGGTCGCTCTGACCGGCACCGCCCTTGTCGGTCAGGTTCCAGCCACCGTCGTTAAGCTGCCGGGCAAGGATCTCGTCCACATACATCTGCCGTGTGGCCTGGGTTTTGGCGTTCTGGTTCCGGGGCATATCATAATTTCCTGCGTCCAGCGCGATCAGCGCCCAAATCGGGCCGTTGATGCCCTGCCAAATGGTCTTGTCAAAGTCTCCCAGAGGGGTGAGCAGGTTATAGCCTGCCACATCGGAGGGATCGGCGCCGATGGCGGTGAGGGCCACGATCAGGCGGGAATATTCGGTGTACTTCTTGTCGTGGAGGTTACCTTTGTGTTCCTCCACATAGTCCTCCACCGTGGCGTAATAATCATCCCAGTATTTCTGGGGTACGTCGTAGCCGGAACGGGCCAGGCCGATGACAGCCCATTCGCCGCCCACGGATCCCACCCGAGGTTCACGAACGGTGTTGAGCATATACTTTGCGCTGCCCTGCACTGCGGCGGTCAGATCCGTCTCCGCTGCAAATGCGGGGACACTCAGGCTGAGCAGTAGCATAAAAGCCAGGAGAAAGCCTGTTCCGCGTTTGAAAACCGTTTTCATAGGAACTCCTTTCCGTGCCGGGGCGTCTTGCGCCCCGGCACGCCGTTTGTTATTTCGTCAATTCTGTGAAGCGCATGAGGATGGTCGCCACTTCGGCACGGGTGGCCGTACCGGTGGGGTCAATGACATTGGCGATTTTGCCGGAAATCAGTCCGGCACCCACCGCCCACGCCATGGCATCGGAAGCCCAGGCGGCGATCTGATCGCCGTCAGCGAATTTGCTCAGGTCGCCTTTGGCGCTGGTGTCCAATTTGCTGTACTTGGCGTAGCGGTAAAGCATGGTAGCCAACTCTTCGCGGGTAATCGCCTGCGTGGGTGCAAACTTGCCATCGCCGACGCCGCTGACGATACCGTTGGCGCTGACCCAGGCCACGGCAGAGGTATACCAGGTATCCGGTGCCACGTCCATAAATGTTTTACCTTCACCCGTTGCAGCAGGCTCGCCGGACAGACGATACAGGATGGTGGCCAGCATGGCCCGGTTCAGGTACTCGTCAGGAGCAAAAGTAGTGTCGCTGGTGCCGTTCATCAGACCGTTTCCATAGACATAAGCCGATAGAGCTCGGTATCCTTGGGAATGGAGTTGTTGAATGGGACCAGGGAGCCGCCCATCTTCAACAGGCCGTGTCCGGGCTCCGCATTGGTGATGTAGCCCATCTGTGTATCGGAGATATGAAGGAGCTTGCCTAACTCCGCCCGGTCGGTGGCCGCCTGATTGAACAGCAGGAGAAATTCAGAGTTTGCCAGCATGAGCCGGGCCGTTTCGGACTTTAAGCACTCCTCCACATTCTGGGTCGCCGCCGTCATAATACCTGCGTACTTTCTGAACCGTTTCCAGGCACGGTACAGAAACTCGCCGGAATAATGGTACTTGAAATACAGATACACTTCGTCCAGGAACACCCAGGTGTACTTGCCGCGTTTTCGGTTTTCCATGACACGGTTCTGGATGGCCTCCAGCGTGACCACCAGGGCGGTAGGACGGAGCTGTTCTCCCATTTCATAGAGGTCCAGTGTGATGATCCGGCTATTCATATCAACATTTCCGGGATGGGCAAAGACATTCAAGCTGCCCTCGGTAATAAGCTCAGCGGCCAGGGCGATTTCGCGGGCCTCCGGGTCTACCTGTTTCAATACCTCGTTGCGCCAGTCGGTCAAGAGCGGCATAGGGGCCTTGCCACGGCTATGGAAATAGTTCTGATAGACATTGGCGGTACAGCGGTCAATGATGGATTTATGGCTGCCGTTGACACGTCCCACACCCATCTGCTGCTCCAAAATACTGGTGATAAGCTCCGATTTCATGGCGATGGGGTTTTCTCCATCGCCGTATCCATCCGCTACCTCCATGGGGTTGATGTGATGGGGACTGCTCGGGGAAATTTCCACCACTGTTCCGCCCAGGGACCGGGTGATGGGGCCATACTCGCGCTCGGCGTCGATGATGATAATATCATCATTGGTAGCCAGGGCCACATTTTCAATCGTAGACTTCATAGCCACCGATTTGCCGGAGCCGGAAACGCCCAGGTAAAAGGCATGGGGAGAAATGAGCCGCTTGCGTTCACATATCAGCAGGTTCTTGGAAATGGCGTTGACACCGTAAGGCAGGCCGCCGGGGTCCTGGATCTCCTGGACCCGGAAGGGCATGAGTACGGCGGCGCTCTCGGTGGTCAGCGTGCGCAGGGCCTTCACCCGGCGCAGGCCATAGGGCAAAACCGTGTTCAACCCGTCCTCTTGTTGATAGCGCAGGGTGGAAAATTGGCAAAGGTGCTCCCGGCCAATAGAAAGCAGTGCCTCGGTGTCCGCGTCCAGTTGCTCCAGGCTATCCGCAATATGGACCAGTGTAACCACAGCGAAAATCATCCGTTGATCTCGCTCCGTGAGGTCGGAGAGAAATTCCTTGGTCTCTCCCCGGAGCTGTTCCAGCTCATAGGGAATGGATGCGGTAAAGTTGTTCTTGTCGTTCTGCCGCTGCTGCCAGCGTGTAATATCCGTCTCAATGCCCAGGATACGGCTCTGTACCTCCCGCACGGCCTCATCGGTGGGAATGGGCAGAATATCAATAGAGAGCATGAGGTTTCGCGGGAAGTCGGACAGGTCGGCAATCATCTCATCTTTGATGTAACTGGCATAGTCCTTCAGAAACAACACCCGGCCCACCTTGTCACCCATCTCAAAGTGTCCGGCCTTGAAGGCAAGTCCATCCGGGCAAATGAGGTCCCGGAAGTCGAGCCCACGGCGGATGGCCGCTGTCTGGTCAAAGGTAAAATATTGCTCCTCTCCGGGCCGGAAAAAGTCATGGAGGATACGGAGCCTGTCGTGGGTGGTAAGAGGCTTGGCCCCGGAGTCCAGCCGTCCAAAGCCCTTGGACAGATTGGCGTCCACCCGCCGGAAATAGGTCCGGGTCTCCTCGATTTTCCGCTGCGGTATGGAAAGGGTGATGTATTTCTCCTGAACCAGATTGTTGCTTTCGGCGGCCCGTCTGGTCAGGATTTGATTGGATTCCCGACGATAGCGGTCCAGCTCGTCCCCGCGCTCTTTCATCAGGATTTGCCGCTGGAAGTCCACAGGATTGATCCGGCGATTGATGATGGTGATTTTTGCGGCGGCGTCAGTAGGCAAGGAGTTGAGCACCGCGCAGTAGGAAAGGAAAATGGACCGGCGCTCCTCCTCTGACGCGGCAGCATAGTTAATATCCGCAAAGCGCCATGTACGGCTATGTTTCCGGCCAGTATGCCAAATTCCGTCCGAATAGACGCACCGAATGGGAATGGATTGCTGGACGCTGCGGGGGATTACGAAACGGTCTTTTTCACTCTTGTTGGCAGCCAGCAGGGATTTAATCAAAGTCGTCACGCTCCTTTCTCCCCAGGCAGACATAGTAGAAGTTTTCTGATACAAAGCGCCGGGGCTTGGCACAAAGAATTTGAGACTTGATGACAGCCCATAGGAATTGTTCCAGGGTCATGCCATTGAAATGGAAAAAACCGGCCACAGCCACCGGCGCGGCTGCAAGGATACAGAACCAGCCTGCCGTCTCTTTTCCTATTTTGGAGTTAAGGCACAGGTAGACAAACACAGATAATCCCACAGCTACTACCGAACAGAAAAACTGCCGTGCGGACAATCCAAAAAAGATCGTCTCCTGGTGCTTGCGCACCTCCTTTGGAATTTTGATTTCGATAATATTTCACCTCGTATTCCTGCAAAAAGTTGACTATTTTAATTGAAAACGGTATAATATAGACAGAAAATAAGCGATAAAATGTGTTTGTCAAACGAAAATGTGAGCAAAAGGGCCCCAAAAAAGTGAGCACCTTCAGCACCAGATTTCATGTCGTG